>CANREN010000009.1 GCA_947629705.1 uncultured Alistipes sp.
CCGTACACCTGTTTTTCGTTCCAATTCATATCGTCAATCGTTAGTATTTCCGTGTTCCGTATTCCAAAAAGCGGAATACAAACGGAACACGCAATCTGAAACAATACAAAATTACAAAAAACATTTTGATTCGCAAAATATTATATACAAATAAGTTACGCAAAAATATAGAGCTAACGAAAAACAACGAAAAACGCTATAAATCTGCTTTAGGAGCAGGGGGGGGGTAGCTGGTTCGAATCCAGTCTCCCCGACGAAACGGCCGCTTCTGGCTTCATATTTGTATGCGCATAGGGGATAAAACCTATGTGCTATGAAAAGATCAGTCATCTTTATCGTCTCGCTTCTGCTGTGTGCGGCAGCCATAACGGTCATCGGCCAAAAAAAAATCCTGTCGCCTAAAGAGGAACGCCGCGAGGTGCGTGAAAAGCGTCGTGCCGAGCGAATCGCCAATTTCGAAAAGACGATGGATTCCATCGTGTTGTCGCGCAACTTCCAGTTCAATCCCCAGACCATGCAGCGTCAGCCGGCCGGGCCGATGCGCCAGATCATGAATCCCGCGTTCAACGTCGGAATCTGGGACGGTACAGCCGATATTTGTCTGCCCTATATCAAGGGATACGTGCCTCCCTACTATGTTACCATGCTGAATTACACGGTCGGCAATTTGCAGGGCTATACCACTGAACAGACCCACGAAGGGTGGATGATCACCTTCACCACGTCGCTCTTTTCCGCCTCTGAATATACCTTCACGTTCGAGATATATTCCCGTACGGGCGGCGCGACGCTGACTATCACCAATCCGTGGTACAGTCCCGTGCAGTATTCGGGCAGCATCTCGCAGTTGTATTGATCGATCATTCGTTAATTGTCCTATATGAAACGACTTTCATCTTTTGTTTTGTGCGGCGCGGTCCTGTCGGTCTGCGCCGTTTGTTCCCTTTCCGCTCATATTCATACGGCGCCGCCCCAGGCGGCGGATCTTCGTTCTTCGGTCGACAGCGTGCCGCAAACGGCGATCGTTCCCGTGCAGCAGCAGCCCGTTCGGCTGACCGAATACACGACCGTTTACGAAGCGGCCGGCGAGGGCCTGAATCGGGTCGAACGGCGGGCTTTGCGTGCGAAGAATTATGCGGCCTGCATCGATTCGCTGGTGCAGTCGCACAATTACATGTTCTATCCGGCAACCATGCAGGAGATGCCCGACGGCGTCGTACGGGCGATCTATGCCGATTATTTCTTCTTCGGACTGTTCGTCGATCATGTCGAGGTGCATCTGCCGATCGTGCGCGGCGGGTCGCAGTACCTCGAACTCCTCAATTTCGATTCGATGTCGATCAGCAATTATCAGGTTTCGCGCGTGCAGTGCGGTTGGATGATTTCGTTCGATATCGCCGATCGCGATACGCACTACCATGTCTGCTTCTCCGTCTCGACGGCCACGGGCGAGACGACCCTGACGCTGATAACGCCCTCCGTTACGATACGTTACGGCGGCCGGATTGGCGGCTGCTTCGAGGCCCCGTTCCGGATGCACCGGTAAATATTCGCTTCTGAAAACGCCGCATTTGCGAAATAAGTCGTATCTTCGCCGCGTTGAACTGCGGCCGACGAAAAGTCGCGAATGCTCGTAATTCAGAATCGAATCATTATGGAAACGAAAAAAGTACTGGCGCTGGTCGCCCACGATAACATGAAACGCGACCTGGCCGAATGGGTGGATTGGAATTCGGACAAATTGAGCTGCCATCATCTGATCTGTACCGGTACGACCGGCAAGATGGTCGAAAAGACACTGCGCAGCCATCGGGCCGAGGTGGGCGAAAACGCGACGATGCCCGAATTGGAGATCACGTTGTTGAAATCAGGTCCGTTGGGCGGCGACCAGCAGTTAGGCTCGAAAATCGCCGCCGGTGAGATCAATGCCTTGATTTTCTTCTGCGACCCGATGTCGGCCCAGCCGCATGACGTCGATGTCAAGGCCCTGCTGCGTTTAGCGGCGTTGTACAATGTACCGACGGCCGTCAATCGGGCGACCGCCGATTTCATCATCTCCTCGCCGCTGTTCGAGGACGACGATTACAAGCCGGTCGTGAAGGATTACCGCGACTATGTCGAGCGGGTGTTGAAATAATCGAGGGAACCTTACAGCTCGTGCGACAGCGGGGCCGGAACGGCTTCGCTCAAATCGTAATCGCCCCAGCGTTTGCCGATGTAGTCCAGCGTGGCGAAGAGTTCGTCGGTGTCGAGCGTCGTAACGAGTTTCAACCGCGTCGCCTTGAAATCGGGCAGCCCCTTGAAATAGTTGGTCAGATGGCGGCGCATCTCGAGGATGCCGACATGATCGCCTTTGACTTCCAACGATTTTCTTAAATGGGTTTTTGCGATTTCGACCCGTTCCGTTACCGACGGCTGCGGCAGAATCTCCCCGGTTTCCATAAAATGTTTCACCTCGCGGAAGATCCACGGACGTCCGTAGGTCGCCCGACCGATCATCACGCCGTCGACCCCGTAGCGATCGAACATTTCGGCCGCTTTCGGGCCGCTGTCCACATCGCCGTTGCCGATGATCGGGATGCGGATCAGCGGATTGTTCCTGACTTGGCCGATCAGCGTCCAGTCGGCTTCTCCGCGATACATCTGCGCCCGCGTGCGGCCGTGGATCGTCAGTGCCGCGATGCCGACGTCCTGCAGCCGGAGCGCGATCTCTTCGATGTTTTTCGACGCATCGTCCCACCCCAGCCGCGTCTTCACCGTTACGGGCTTGTGCACCGCTTCGACGATGCGGCGGGTCATTTCGACCATCCGCGGCACGTCGCGCATCATGCCCGAACCGGCGCCCCGGCCGGCGATCTTCTTGACCGGACAGCCGAAATTGATGTCGATGAGGTCGGGGTCGGCCGCTTCGGCCATGCGGGCCGCTTCGACCATCGGTTCGATCAGATGGCCGTACAGCTGGATGCCGACGGGCCGTTCGGCGTCGTCGATTTCCAACTTTTTGAGCGCTTTCGCCGCATCGCGGATCAATCCGTCGGCCGGTATGAACTCCGTGTAGACCATGTCGGCGCCGAACCGCTTGCACAGGTAGCGGAACGAGGGGTCGGTAACATCCTCCATCGGGGCCAGAAAGAGCGGACGGGCCCCCAAATCCATCTCTGCGATTTTCATCGGTCGCGAACGTGAATAGTTGTACAAAGGTAGTTGTTATTCCGCAATAAAACGCTAAATTTGTACCCCGAAACTCTTTTTTTTCGACCATGAAGCATATCGAAACCTATATCGCGCAGGCGGTTCGCGGCGCTGTCGAATCGTTGTACGGACCATCGGCCGACGAACCGTTGCAGATTCAGAAAACCCGTCGGGAGTTCGAGGGCGATTACACCCTCGTGGTCTTTCCGCTGCTGCGGCGCAGCCGCAAGTCGCCCGAGGCTACGGCGACCGAAATCGGCGGATACATGCAGGCGCATGTATCCGAAATCCGATCGTTCAACGTCATCAAGGGATTTCTTAATCTGACGTTGGACAGCTCGTTCTGGCAGGAAAGGTTCGCGGAAATCGTCGCCGACGAACACTTCGGCGAGGCTCCGGCGACGGGCCGGACGGTGATGATCGAATACTCGTCGCCCAACACGAACAAACCGCTCCATTTAGGGCACATCCGCAACAATCTGTTGGGCTACTCCGTCGCGCAGATTCTCAAGGCCAACGGCCATACGGTCATCAAGGCCAATTTGGTGAACGACCGCGGTATCCATATCTGCAAGTCGATGTTGGCCTGGAAACGCTACGGCAACGGCGAAACGCCCGAAAGCACCGGCATGAAAGGCGACCATCTGGTCGGCAAGTATTACGTCGAGTTCGACAAGCACTACAAGGCGCAGGTCAAGGAGCTGACGGCGCAGGGCATGAGCGAGGACGAAGCCAAAAAGCAGGCGCCCATCCTGCGCGAGGCGCAGGAGATGCTCCGCAAGTGGGAGGCCAAAGACCCCGAAGTCTATGCCCTGTGGGAGCGGATGAACGGCTGGGTCTATGCCGGATTCGACGCAACCTACAAGGCCTTGGGCGTCGATTTCGACAAAGTCTATTACGAATCGCAGACCTATCTGTTGGGCAAATCGCTCGTCGAGGAGGGGCTTCGCAAAGGGGTCTTCTACCGGCGGGAGGATCATTCGGTGTGGATCGACCTGCGGAACGACGGGCTGGACGAAAAACTGCTTTTGCGCGGCGACGGCACGTCGGTCTACATGACGCAGGACCTGGGTACGGCCTATCGGCGTTTCGAGGATAACCGGCTCGACGACATGATCTATGTCGTCGGCAACGAACAGAACTATCACTTTCAGGTGTTGAAATTGGTGCTCAAGAAATTGGGCTATCCCGAGTGGAGCGACCACATCACGCACCTCTCCTACGGCATGGTGGAGCTGCCCGAGGGCAAGATGAAATCGCGCGAGGGCACGGTGGTCGATGCCGACGATCTGATCGCCGACATGGTTGCCACGGCCCGCGAAATGTCGGCCGAACTGGGCAAATTGGCGAATTGTCCGGCGGCCGAAGCCGATGCCGTCTCGACGATGGTCGGTCTGGGGGCGTTGAAATACTTCATCCTGAAGGTCGATCCCAAGAAGACGATGCTTTTCGATCCGCGCGAATCCATCGACTTCAACGGCAACACGGGGCCGTTCATCCAGTACACCCATGCCCGCATCCGGTCGCTGCTGCGCAAGGCGGCCGAGGCCGGGATCGAGTTGCAGGGCGGCGCGGCGGCGGAGTATCTGCCCGAAGAGATCGCTTTGGTCAAACTTTTGACCGATTATCCCGCAGCGGTGGCCGCCGCCGGAGCGGATTTCGCACCCTCCATTATCGGCGCGTACGTCTACGAATTGGCCAAGCAGTTCAACGGCTATTATCACGACCATGCGATTCTCCGCGAGGAGCGGGCCGAGGTTCGGCGGATGCGGCTGCAACTCGCTGGACAGGTGGCGCGTGTCATTCGCAGCGGCATGGCGCTGCTCGGCATCGACGTGCCCGAACGGATGTAGGCTCGCGGCCCGCCGGTCGCGCGGATCGATGCATTCGAACAGGGGATCGCGGCGGTGTGGTACGAATGTTGCGACGAGGAGTGCAGGTTAATCAACACTCTTTTAGCGTGAAAACATTGGTATCCACTTTCGCTCTTTCTCTTGCGCTGTCCGCCGCCGTCGGAGCGTCGGCGCAGCGCTGGAGCGCGGCATCGACGTCTGCGGCCGATTCCGTGTTGTTGTCGGAGACGACCGACGGCGATTACCTCGTTCGCAGATATATGGTCAGCAATCAGGGCGATGCCGATTACACGGTGCGCTACCAAATCAATCTGGCCAAACTCGCTCCCGCGTTGGACAACAATACGAACCAGCTCGATCGGCTGGGTAATTTCATCGACCGTTTGGTGCGTGATACGACCCTGCGGGTCAAGTCGATCACCATCACCGGTTATTCGTCGCCCGACGGCCCGGTCGCCTTCAATGAGACGTTGGCCCGGAAACGTGCGCAGGATTTCCGCAACTATGTCGATCGGAAGTACGACCTTTCGAGGCGTTACGATGTTACGCTGCATTCCGTGGCGGAGGATTGGGAGATGTGCCGCTCGCTGGTCGCCCAGTCGGACATTCCCGACAAACAGACCGTGCTGAATATCATCGACAGCAGCCGTTCGATCGAATCGAAGGAGCAGGCGCTGAAGAAGATGCCGCCCGCATGGAATTACATGAAACGAAACATTCTGCCGCCGCTGCGGCGCGTCGAGATGGCGATCGACTATGGGGAGGGTACGGTCGTCGAGCTGCGCCGGCGGATCGAGCGGCCCGCACCGGCACCGGTACCGAAACCGAAAGAACAGTGCTGCTGCGTGGTGGTTGACGATTCGGCTACGGGACTTATCGTCGAGATGCCGGTTGTCGGACGCGATTTCCACGAATACGAACGCGAAATTCGGCGGGAGGACCATCGTACGGAGCGTGCTTATCGACAGACCGGCAGAAGGATGGAGCGGGCAGGCCGCGAAGAGGGGCATACGGTGGAGCAGTTGACCGGCAAGGAGAGCCGCGCAGCCCGCAAGCTGGCCCGCAAGGAGGCGCGGATCGCTCGCAGGATGGCGAAGGCCGAAGCGAAAGCTGCCAAGAAATCCTACAAGGAACTGGAGCGCGGTATGCGTTGAGACCGATAGCGGCGCGCGGCCGAAAGACGGAGCGAAAGCGGACTACCTTGCAGTAGTCCGCTTTCGCTCGTGTTTCGAAAGGCTCCGAGGAGCGTCGGGCAAATCGGCTTATTTCGCGCCGTTGATTTTGCTCAATTTTTCGAAGAGCGCGACGAACGATTCGACGATCTCCTTGCGCAGTGCGGCGTAGTGTTTGCGCATGAGCGAGCGGTTGTGGGGCTCGGCCGGGTGCATCGCTTTGGCGAAAAGTGCGTTGCGCAGCGCTACGGCTTCCTGCATGATAGCGAAGATCTCCTGCTCTTTCGACGGCTGATAGCAGATCGCCATATCGCAGTCGAAGACAATCTCCTCGAGCCGGTAATCGATCTCCTTTTTGAGTTCTCTTAAATTGGCCATTTTCTTATTGAGTTTGTTGTGAGTGCTAATGCCTGTAATTAAAAAAACGGTGCGAAAGCCGGTTATGCGGACACCCGATCGGGGGGGGCAGGTGCCGGTTCGTTTTGCGACGGCGCATCCGTTCGACTGCAAAAGTAATCATTTGTTTCGGATTGTGCAATAAATTCCTCCGAATCGGCGGCGGGCGTTGAAAATCCGGTAATTTTTGTTAATTTTGAAACCGGATTCCGCGGAGATCGAAACGTGCCGCTGCCGGAGAACGGAAAAGACACTCCCTTGACATAAACGGTGAATAATCGGCACGAAGTTGGTTCAGCATCCCGATAGAGTCGGGAATAATCCGAATAAGTCGATGGAACAGAAAACGATCGAACATCCCGAGTGGAGTTATCGGGCCGTAGTCTATGAAATGAATGTGCGTCAGTTGACGCCCGAAGGAACCTTGCAGGCCGCGTCCGGACGGCTCGCTTTCCTGCGCGGGTTGGGAATCGACATCGTGTGGTTGATGCCGGTCTATCCCATCGGCTGCGAAGGTCGCAAAGGCTCGCTCGGCTCCTATTATTCCGTGCGCGATTATTGCGCCGTCAATCCCGAAGTGGGAACGATGGATGACCTCGACCGCTTTGTCGCCACGGCCCATGCGCTGGGAATGAAGGTGATTTTGGACTGGGTCGCCAACCATACCGCACGCGACGCACGGTGGATTGTCGAGCGGCCCGCTTCGTGGTACGAGCGCGACGCACAGGGCGTCCCCGTCGTACCGTGGGACTGGACGGATACGGCCAAACTGAATTATGCGAATCCCGAGGTGTGGGATGCGCAGGCCGAAGCCATGGAGTTCTGGCTGCGGGAACATGCGATCGACGGATTCCGCTGCGATATGGCGATGTTGGTGCCCGTCGACTTCTGGAACGAGACGGCGCGGCGCCTGCGGAGCGTGAAACCCGATCTGTTCCTGCTGGCCGAGGCCGAGGAGCCGAATCTCTTCGAGCAGGGCGCTTTCGACGCCTGCTATGCCTGGCAGATGGGCCACTTGATGGAGGACATCGCCCGGCAGCGGGTGCGCGTTACGGCTTTGCGCGACTATCTCTACGCCGATCTCGGACGTTATCCCGAGGAGGCTATGCGGCTGGTTTTCACCTCCAATCACGACGAAAATTCGTGGTCGGGCTCCGAGTTCGCCCGTTTCGGCGATGCCCGCGAGGCGATGACGCTCTTCACGTTCGTCGTGCCGCGCGGACTGCCGTTGATTTACACGGGTCAAGAGGTGGGTTACGACCATACGTTCGCCTTTTTCGATCGGGATCCGATCCCTACTTACGAAGCGAACGGCATCACCGGTTTTTACCGTCGGTTGATCGCCCTGCATCATGCCAATCCGGCCTTGGCTTCGGGCGGACGCGGCGGCGGATTGCTGGAAATCCGCAACAATGCCGAAGATTGTCTGATGATTCTCGTGCGCGAAAAGGAGGAAAATCGGGTCATCGCGATCATGAATCTGTCGCCGTATGCCATCCACGCCGACTATCGGACGGGCATCTATACCGGCTTCTACACCGATGCGATGACGGGCGAGGAACGCTTGTTGCCCGAGCATGTCGAGGAGGATATGGCACCCTGGAGCTATCGGGTGCTGGTACGGCAGTAGACGATCGGAGGCGGATCGGAACATTCGGGCAGGGTTCGTGGATGTATGCAAATGGAAATCGCGTAAAAAACAGGCGTCTATGTTACGGAAACGGCTTTTGGCTTGTTGGCTGTTGTGCTGCGTGTCGTTCGCGGCGGCCGGCACCTATCGTTCCGACGAGGTGCCGAACGTGCAGCTCGGCAATCGGGAGCGTTACGTGTCGAATCCGGACGGAATCCTTTCCGACGGTGCGGTCGCCAGTATCGACTCGATTTGCGCGTCGGTGCGGGAAAAGGGGCTGGCGCAGATTGCAGTCGTTGCGGTCGATGCCATCGAGGGCGGCGATGCCTTTTCCTTCGCCATCGAGCTGTTCCGCAGCTGGGGTGTGGGCGATGCCCGCAACGACAACGGGTTGGGTATCCTGTTGGTCGGGGAGTTGCATGAAATCCGCTTTGTTACGGGCGGCGGCTTGGAGGGCCTCCTCCCCGATGCGATCTGCAAACGGATTCAGATGCAGTTCATGGTGCCGGCCTTTCGGGAGGGCGATTACGACCTCGGCATGACGGCCGGCGTCGAAGCGGTGGCCCTCGTGCTCGAAAAGGGCGGCGAGGCGCTGCCCGAAGATACGGCCGCAGGCGGAGAGCTCACGGGCTGGGAAATCCTGTCGATCGTCTTTTTGCTCATTGTCTGTCCGCTCGGCTTCGTTTGGTTGGTTTATTGCCTGAAATCGTATTGCCCGAAGTGCCGCCGGCTGACGCTGCGGCAGCAGTCGGCGCATCGGATCCGCGAAACGGCGAATTATTGCGAGATGGAGTATACCTACGTCTGTTCGCATTGCGGGCACGTGGTCAGGCGGCGTTCGCGGCACTACGAGGATCACAACGATACGGGTGCTGCGGGCGGCGGATTCCTGGGCGGCACGCTGCATGGCGGCGGAATGTTCCGGGGCGGAGGTTTCGGAGGCGGCGGATCGTTCGGCGGAGGGTCGTTCGGCGGCGGTGGCGCGGGCTCGAAATGGTAGCCGGTGCGATGCGGCGGAATGTTCGGCGGCAGTTTCTTGAAAACGTCGTCCGAGCGCGCAGCCGGGGGCCGTTCTTCGAGCCGGAATTTTCGGAAAAGGCCGGCTGAAGAGGGAGGAATTTTGAAAACGGATACAAACACAAACAAATAAAAAACGAATCGATTATGGCGGAACGAAAAGGTTTGGCGGCGACAGCGGTCGTCGTGGTTTTGTCGGTCGCAGCGGCATGCTATTGCTACAAGACCTACAACGGATTGGTAAACAAGGACGAAGCGGTGAAAACCGCCTGGTCGAATGTCGAAACGCAGTATCAGCGGCGGGCCGATCTGATTCCCAATTTGGTCAATACGGTCAAGGGCTATGCGGCGCACGAATCGCAGACGTTGGAGTCCGTAACGGCCGCTCGGGCCGATGCCACGTCGATCCGTCTCTCGGCGGACGAGCTGACCCCCGCCCGCATGGCCGAGTTCCAGCAGGCGCAGTCGCAGTTGCAGTCGGCGCTCGGACGGTTGATCGCCGTGTCGGAAAGTTATCCCGACCTCAAAGCCAATCAGAATTTCGTGGAGTTGCAGGCCCAGTTGGAGGGGACGGAGAACCGGATCGCTGTGGCCCGCAAGGATTTCAACGAGGCGGCTCGGACTTACAATGTTTCGGTGCGCCGCTTCCCGAACAATGTGGTCGCCGGCATGTTCGGATTCGAACAGAAGCCCTATTTCGATGCGTCCGAAAGGGCCGAAACGGCTCCCGTTGTGAATTTCTGACGGCGGCCGCCTTTGAGCGGTCAGATAGGCATTGCAACGGTATTTACTAAATAAAATACCGCTGCGATGCTTTTTTCTCATCCTTCAGAGCCTGCGATCTTATTTAAGCCGGCTTTTTTCGCTGGCGGAACCGCTCTCGATGCTCTTTTGCCGGAAGGCCTTGCCTGATTTGAAATTGTAGGTCAGCCCGATCTGATAGTGGCGATTCATCCACGGCTGTTTGAGCGTCATGCGACGGACGAACTGTTCGTTGCGGGTGATGATGTGCGTCGTGTTTTCGATGAGGTTGGCGACCTTGCAGCTCAATGTGAAGTTCTCGCCGAACCGTTTTTTGATGCCGGCATTCACGAAATGGAGCGGTTCGAGCGCGATGTTGCCCATTTCGATGCGCCCCTGGTAGCGATAGGAGAGGTCGATATAGAATTTCGCCGGCAGGGTGAAGGTCATCGACGCATTGCCCTGTATGAAATTCTGGTGGCGCAGCGCGGCATCCGCCGATTCCCGTTGGCCGAGGCGGCCGTAGAAAGCGTTGAGGTTCAGTTGCCACCATTTCGTCGGCTGGAACGGCAGGTTGACCGTAACGTAATAGTTCGCCGTCCGGTCGTAGTTGATCCACGTAATATACAGAATATCGGGCTGTTCCGGGTCGGAGACGATGATCTGATTGATCTGGTCCGTGTTGATGTTCATTCCGGCGGTCAGCGTGTATTTGTGCTTCATCACGAGGGTCAGGCTGACTTCGTGCGTATAGGAGGGTTCGAGCAGCGGATTTCCCGTCTGATAGGTGTAGTCCGAAAGCTGCATGCGCTGCGGTTGCAGGCACCAGAAGCTCGGCCGCGAAATGGTGCGGGCGTATTGGGCGATGAGCGAATAGGCTCCGTCGCTCGTCAGCGCATAGGAGACGTTGGCGTTCGGAAAGAGCGACCCGTAGTTCTGCTCGACCTGCCTGCCCGAGGTGTGGGTGAACTCGCCGCGCACGCCCGCAACGAGGCTCCATCGTCCGAGCTGTGCCGAGACGATTCCATAGGCCGCGGCAATCTGTTCCGTGTAGTCGATCGCGAAGCTCTGCCGGTCGTTGCGCTGCCACTCGTCCGCTTTCAGGTATTCGTAGAGGGCGTCGCTGGCCATGCGGTCGTAGGTGTATTTCGCACCCGCCTTGAACGTCCATTCGGGCGTGAAGTTTTTCTCCAATGCCACGGTCGCCGTGGCAATGTCGTAGCGGCTCGTCGAGCGGTCGCGGTAGATCGAATCGACGATCGTTTGCGGCGATTGGATGCGGCTCCGATTGTCGTTGCGCTCGTCTGTCCGGCGATGGGTGTAGTCGGCCAGCACTTTGAGTTTCGATCCGAGCGTGTCGATTTTCCAGATATAGTTGAACGTCGCCGCGTAGTTGTTGTAGAAATTGCTCGGATCGTAGCTGCTGGTCGTGCGGGTCAGGCTTTCGCCGGTCCGAAGATCGGTACAGGTCGCGTTCGGTTCGTCCGAGTTGTTGCGCCAGTAGTCGAACTGGGCGCCTATGCTGTGGTTCGCCGACAATTCGTAGATGCCTCCGATTGTACCGCCGAAAGACTTGCCCTTGGATCGCTTCTCCGAGTGGGAGGCGAGCAGGGATTCGCTTGTCGTGTAGCTCGTCTGCTCGTCGGAACGAAGGCGGTTCCGGTCGAAGGAGCCCCATGCCGAAACCGAGAGGTCGAGCCGGCCAGTGTGGAGGTTGAGGCTGCCGTTCGGGGCGTACTCGTGCCGGTCATGGCCTTGATAGGTGTTCATCGACAGCGAACCGTTCAGGCCGTTGTCGCGCCGCCTTTTCAGCGTGATATGGATCGCGCCGCCCGACGAGCTCGCATCGTAGTCGGCCCCCGTGATCGGAACCACCTCGATTTTCTGAATCTCTTCGGCCCGCAGCGAACGCAGATAGGTGAGCAGTTGATCGTCCGGCAGGCGCAGCTCGCGGTCGTTGACGTAGACTTTCGTGCCGCTTTTGCCGTTGACGGTGATCTTTTCGTTGTCGATCCAGACGCCCGGCGAGAACTCGAGCAGCTCGATCCCGTCTTTGCCGATGGACGAGGGGGCATTGGCGACGTCGACTACGAAACGGTCGGCTTCGCGCCGGACGATCTGCCCCGTTACGACGACCCCTTCGATTTCGGTGGCGGCGCTCCGCATCCGAATGTCGCCCAAATCGGTGTCGCCGGTTATCCGGATCGGCCGGTCGATGGATTCGTAACCGAGAAACTGCACCGAAAGAGTGTAGTCGCCCGGCAGCAGTTTCAGATAGAAGCGTCCTTCGGTATCGGTCGCTTGACCGGCCGCTTGTTGCGCATCGCGCAGCAGAACGACCGTCGCATAGGCTACGGGGCGGTTTTGATCGTCGATGACGTGTCCGGTAACGGCGGCCGGAGCGATGCGGGCGGCCTGTATCGGCAGGATGGCGCAGGCCAGAATCGAAAGAATGAGCAATCTTTTCATTTTATGTTATCATATAAGGTTTGACGAAATAATACGTTCTGCATTTTATTTTCGACTGCAAAGATATGATTTTTTTTTTGTATTTTGTAATACAAAGTACTGAAAAGTTAATAAAAATATGAAAAACGGCCTTGCAGGCCCTTTTCGGACGGTTCGAGGCAGCGGATTTTTCGGGAAACGCCCATCGCCTGGACGGCCCGATGAAAAAAAACACTCCGATGCCGCGTGGAAAAATCCGGAAATAATTGTTAAATTTGCAAATCGATAAGGAGTGCGGACTATGTTGAGTGCTGTTTATTACCTCTTTTTGATTCTTCTTTGCACGGTGTTCATGATCTTGTCGGCGGCGGCGTTGGTGCTTTGCCGGCCGTTCGACAAGGGGCGGCGCGTGGTGCACGAATTGTCGCGCATATTGGTTCGCATCTTCTTTTTCATCCCCCTGCGGTGGCGGCAGACGGTGCAGGGGCTGGAGCACGTCGATCGAAGCAAACAGTATGTCATCGTGTTGAACCACAATACGGTCATCGATATTCCGGCGCTCTATTACGTGCCGCTCAATTTCCGGTGGGTTTCGAAGCGCGAAGTCTTCAAAACCCCCTTTTTCGGTCAGTATCTGATCCTGCACGGCGACATCTGCATCGATCGCGGACGGGCCGCCGAAGCGATGGAGCAGCTGCTGCGCGAGGGGAAATCGTGGATTGCGCGCGGGGCCTCCGTCGCCGTCTTCCCCGAGGGCACCCGTTCGAAAGATGGTGAAATCCACCGCTTCAAGGCCGGTGCTTTCTCGTTGGCGAAGGAGGCCGGTGTGCCGATTCTGCCCGTGGTGCTGGAGGGGACGCGAACGCTTATCCGACGCAACCTGGCGTTCAACTGGGGCAACCGCATCACGCTGCGTGTGCTGCCTCCCGTGCCGGCGGAGCGGGTCGCTTCGGCCGACGTGCATGAATTGACGGAGGAGGTGCACGATGCAATGTGCGAGGCGCTGGCGCAGATGCGCGGGTCGGCACGGAACGCCTGATGAATGCTGAATGGTGAATTGAAATATGGCAGATTTACGCAATAACGAATCGAATGCGAATTACGGCGACGATACCATCGTAACTCTTTCGCCGCGCGACCATATCCGGCTGCGTCCGGGCATGTATATCGGCAAGTTGGGCGACGGCTCGCAGTCGGACGACGGTATCTACGTGTTGATCAAGGAGGTCGTCGACAACTCCGTCGACGAATTTATGAACGGATTCGGCCGTGAAATCGACATTACGATCGAAAACGAGGTCGTAACCGTGCGCGACTTCGGACGCGGCATTCCGTTGAAGATGCTCGGCCCGGCGGTCAGCGTGATGAACACCGGCGGCAAATACGAGGAGGGCAAGGCCTTCAAAAAGACCGTGGGTCTGAACGGCGTGGGCGTCAAGGCCGTCAACATGTTGTCGAGCGAGTTCACGGCCCGTTCGGTGCGCGGCGGCGAGGCGCATACGGTCGTCTTCGCCCAGGGATTGGAGCAGAGCGACCGTTGGGAAAGCAACGTCGGCGAAAAAGACGGTACGTTCATCTCGTTCCGGGTCGACGAGACGATTTTCGGCCCCTACTCCTACAATATGGAGTATGTCGAGCAGTTGGTCAAAAACTACTCCTACCTGAACCGCGGCCTCACGCTGAAGCTCAACGGCCGTGTTTACGTCTCGACAAACGGGCTGCTCGACCTGTTGAACGAAAACATGACCGAGGAGCCGCTCTATCCGCCCATCCATCTCTCGGGCGACGATATCGAGGTGGTCATCGCCCACGGTACGGGCTACGGCGAGAGTTGCTATTCGTTCGTCAACGGCCAGTACACCTCGCAGGGCGGTACGCATCAGGCGGCTTTCCGCGAGGCGATCGCCAAGACGGTCAAGGAGTTCTACCACAAGGACTACGATCCGTCGGACATCCGCACGTCGCTGATCGCCGCGATTTCGCTGCGCGTTTCGGAGCCGATTTTCGAGTCGCAGACCAAAACGAAGCTCGGTTCGAAAGAGATGGCCAAGGAGGGCCCGACGATCCGCAATTTCGTGGCGGACTTTTTGGGGAAACGCCTCGACGATTATCTGCACAAGAGCCCCGAAACGGCGCAGATTCTCCAGCGGAAGATCGTCGAGAACGAAAAGGAGCGCAAGGCCATTTCGGGCATCCAGAAGAAGGCCCGCGAGACGGCTAAAAAGGTCTCGCTGAACAATCGCAAGCTGCGCGACTGCAAAGTCCACCGCACGGACAAAAGCGAATCGGCCGCGCAGTCGATGATCTTCATTACGGAGGGCAATTCCGCCTCCGGTTCCATTACGAAGAGCCGCGACGTCAAGACGCAGGCGGTCTTTTCGTTGCGCGGCAAGCCGCTGAACTGCTTCGGACTGACGAAGAAGGTGGTCTACCAGAACGAGGAGTTCAACCTGTTGCAGGCCGCGCTGAATATCGAGGAGACGATGGACAACCTCCGTTACGAGAAAGTCATCATCGCGACCGATGCCGATGTCGACGGGATGCACATCCGGCTGTTGATGCTGACGTTCTTCCTGCAATTCTTCCCCGACATTATCCGGCAGGGGCATTTATACGTGTTGCAGACCCCGCTGTTCCGCGTGCGCAACAGGAAGGAGACGCACTACTGCTATTCGGAGGAGGAGCGCCTCAAGGCGATCGCCAGGTGCGGCGCGAATGCCGAAATCACGCGGTTCAAAGGTCTCGGCGAGATTTCGCCCGACGAGTTCCGCGAGTTCATCGGCGACCGTATGCGGTTGGACAAGGTGCGCATCACGAAGGACGATCCGATCCACGATCTGCTGGAGTTCTACATGGGCAAGAACACCTATGAACGGCAGGGTTTCATCATCGACAACCTGCGCATCGAGGAGGATTTGATCGAAGAGGATTTGATGATAAGTTGAGATTGAGTGATGTCGAAAGATATGGAGATACACGCAGATGGGGAGCGGTTCGACGAGGCGGCGGCCCCCGAAACCGAAACGCCGGTTGCGGCGGATGCGGACGACGAACCGGTCGGAGAGGAGACGCAGCGTCCGGGCAAGTTCGACCGGCTGACGCAGGTCGAGGGCGGCGTGCGCAAACTCACGGGCATGTACAAGAACTGGTTCCTGGATTATGCCTCTTACGTGATTTTGGAGCGCGCCGTGCCGCACGTCGAGGACGGTTTGAAGCCGGTGCAGCGGCGCATTCTCCACGCCATGAAGGCGGTCGACGACGGCCGCTTCAACAAGGTGGCCAATATCGTGGGCCAGACCATGCAGTATCATCCGCACGGCGACGCATCCATCAAGGATGCCTTGGTGCAGCTGGGGCAGAAGGAGCTGTTGATCGATTGCCAGGGTAACTGGGGCAATATCCTCACGGGCGACGAGGCGGCTGCGGGCCGTTATATCGAGGCGCGCCTGTCGAAATTCGCCAACGAGGTGGTGTTCAACAAAAAGACTACGGAGTGGATGCGTTCCTACGACGGCCGCAACGAGGAGCCGGTTACGCTGCCCATCAAATTCCCGCTCCTGCTGGCGCAGGGGTCGGACGGCATCGCCGTGGGGTTGGCGTCGAAGATTCTGCCCCACAACTTCGTGGAGTTGATCGACGCCTGCATCGCCCATCTACAAGGGCGTCCGTTCCAGCTTTATCCCGACTTCCCGACGGGCGGTCTGGCCGATGTGAGCCGTTACAACGACGGGTTGCGGGGCGGTGCGGTGAAGGTGCG
The DNA here is from genome assembly GCA_947629705.1 of uncultured Alistipes sp. GTDB lineage: Bacteria > Bacteroidota > Bacteroidia > Bacteroidales > Rikenellaceae > Alistipes. Next base: position 16,207 of record CANREN010000009.1, read on the forward strand.
CGCCCGCATCTCGAAGATCGACAAACGCACCTTGGCCATCACCGAAATCCCCTTCACGACGACGACCGAATCGATCAAGGAGTCGATCATCAAGGCGAACGAAAAGGGCAAGATCAAGATCCGTCGGGTCGACGACAATACGGCCGACAAGGTGGAGATCGTCATTCAGGTCTCGCCCGACGAGTCGTCCGACAAGACCATCGACGCGCTCTACGCTTTCACCGATTGCGAGGTCTCGATTGCGCCGAACGCCTGCGTCATCTGGGAGGAAAAGCCCCATTTCCTCGGCGTTTCGGAGATTCTGCGCCGGTCGGCCGACCATACCCGATGGCTGTTGGGCCGCGAGCTGGAAATCCGTCTCGATGAGCTGAATGCCGCCTGGCATCGGGCGTCGCTCGAACGGATTTTCATTCAGAATAAGTTGTACCAGCTCTTGGAGGGCTGTACGCGCGAGGAGGGTTACGCTGCGGTCGACAAGGGGCTGGAGCCTTTCAAGAAACGGCTGCGGCAGCCGGTAACGCCCGACGATGTGAAGCATCTGACCGAGCTGCAGTTCATCCGCATCACGCGTTACGACGTCGAGAAGGCCGACAACGAGATCGAGCAGATCGAGCAGGAGATCGAGCAGACCCGTTTCGATCTGGATCATCTGACCGAGTACGCCGTGGCCTACTACGAACGCATCCGGGCCAAATACGGCAAGGGCCGCGAGCGTCGCACGGAGTTGCGCGAGTTCGACAGCATCGAAGCGACGAAGGTCGCCGTAACGAACGCCAAGCTCTACGTCGACCGGGCCGAAGGATTCTTCGGCATCGGCAAGTCGATGAAGGACGCCGAGTTCGTCTGCGACTGCTCGGACATCGACGACGTGATCGTCTTCACGCGCGACGGCCGTTACATTATCACGAAGGTCTCGGACAAGGCCTTTTTCGACAAGGGAATCTATTATATCGGCGTCTTCAAGCGCAACGACGAGCGTACGATCTACAACGTACTCTATCGCGACGGCAAGAACGGCCCGATCAAGATGAAGCGCTGCGCCATCAAGGGCGTTACGCGCGACAAGGAGTACAACATGACCAACGGCGCGCCCAAAAGCGAGCTGCTCTACATGTCGGTCAATCCGAATGGCGAGGCCGAGGTGTTGAAGGTCTATTTCAAGCCGCGTCCGCGGTTGAAAAAGGTGATCGTCGATCTCGATTTCTCGGAGTTGGCCATCAAGGGGCGCCAGAGCCAGGGCAACCTCTTCTCGCGCTACGGCATCCACAAGATCATGTTGAAAACGCGCGGCACGTCGACGCTCGGCGGGCAGAACATTTGGTTCGACGAGGATGTCCGGCGGTTGAATGCCGACGGCCGGGGCGTGCTGTTGGGTGAGTTCAAGGGCGACGACAAACTGATCGTCTGGACAGCCAAGAACCGCTATTACACCACCGGCTTCGATTTGGGCCAGCATTTCCCCGACGATACCATCCATGTGGGCCGTTACGAGACGGGGCGTGTTTACAGCATCTGTTATTTCGACCGGGAGCAGCACTACTATTACCTGAAACGCTTCACGGCGGAGCAGACCGACAAGATGCAGTCGTTCCTCGACGAGGATGGGCAGTCCGATTTCGTCTGCCTGACCGACCGGCGCGGTGCGCAGTTGGAGATCACCTATAAAGGGGCGCAGGCGGCTCGTCCGGCCGATTTGTTGGACGTCGACGGATTCGTGGGCGTCAAGAGCCACCGTGCGAAGGGCAAGCGGCTGACGACCTATGACGTGGCGGCCCTGCGTTTCATCGAGCCGGAGGAGCCGGAGGAGCCCGAAACACCCGAGGCTCCGGAATCGGCGGACGAGGAGGCCGAACAGCCGAACAGTGCGCCGACCGAAGGGGCAGAAAAGAGCGAAAAAAGCGGAACGGGCGTCGTGGTGGCCGGCGGCGTCGAATTGGAGATCGACCGGCCTCGCGGCGATGCCGGCCGAATGATCGACCCCGAACAGCTGAATTTGTTCTGACGGGATGAAACCGCTGTTTCTAATCGGATACATGGGGTGCGGAAAGAGCACATTGGGCCGCAAATTGGCGCGTCGGTTAGCGGTCGGTTTCGCCGACACCGATGCGTTGATCGAGCAGCGCGAGGGAGCCTCCGTCGCCGAGATTTACGAGTTGGCGGGGGCGGACTACTTCCGCAGGGCCGAGCGTGCCGTGCTCGACGAACTGATTGCATCGGATCGCGCTGCGGTGGTTTCGACCGGCGGAGGATTGCCCGTGTGGAGCGACAACATGGCGTGCATGAATGCCGCCGGAACGACCGTCTATCTGCGGCGTCCGGTCGAGCAGATCGTTCGCCGAATGAGCCCTTACGGACGGCAGAAACGGCCCCGTCTGCGCGGTCTGTCCGACGACGAAGCGGTGGAATTCATGCGGCGGGATATGGCCGACCGCGAACCCTATTATGCACAGGCCCGATGGATTGTCGACTGCGCCGGAAAGACGGATGCCGAGCTGGTCGGGTGGATCATGCGGAATTGTTGAATATGTCGAATGCTCCGATAGGTATTTATGACTCCGGCATGGGCGGGTTGACCGTCTGGCGCGAGGTGCGGCGGGCGTTGCCCGGGGAGTCGCTGCTCTTTTTGGGCGACGGGAAACATTGCCCTTACGGCTCCCGCACGCGCGAGGAGATTCGACGGCTGGCCGATGCTGCGGTCGCCCGGCTGATCGACGGGGAGGGGTGCAAAATGGTCGTCGTGGCCTGCAATACGGCGACGGCGGCCGCTATCGACTGGTTGCGGGCGAAATATGCGCCGGTGCCGCTTGTCGGCATGGAACCGGCCGTGAAACCGGCCTGTTTGGCCACCCGCAGCGGGGTGGTGGGGGTGTTGGCCACCGAACGCAGCTTGGACGGCGACCTGTTCCAGCGCACGGCGGCCCGTTACGGCAAAGGCATCGAGGTGGTTACGGCTGCCGGACGGGGGTTCGTCGAGTCGGTCGAGGCCGACGGCGAGGATACGCCCGAGGCCGAAGCGTGCGTGCGCGAGGCGGTGGCCGAAATGCTCGCCCGCGGAGCCGACCAGATCGTGCTGGGATGCACGCACTATCCCTTTTTGCTGCCGGTGCTGCAGCGGGTGCTTGCCGGCCGCGACGTCGCGATCATCGACCCGTCGCCTGCCGTCGCGCGTCGCGTCGTGCAGTTACTCGACATCGGCGGGCTGCGGGCCGAAGCGGGTCATCGGCCCGAATACCGTTTTCTGACCTTTGCCGACGAACCCTACCGCCAGCGGTTGATTGCCAAAGCCGAAGGCCTGTTTTGAAAAGCGGCCTTCGGGCTTTCAAAAGTCGTAAATTTTCCCTATCTTCGCCCATCGAATCTTCTGTGGAAAAATGGCAGCTGTAAATCATAAATCCGCTCCGTCGAACGACGCGCAGACCATCCGCCGCACCAACAGCGACAGTCTGCGCTGGACGCTCGGTATCGTATTGCTGTTCATCGGTTTGTTTGCGACGGCGGCGGTCTTTTTTTCGTACTTCTGCTGGGCTGAAGACCAGAGCGGATTGAACACGGATGCGGCCGACCGGACCGTACTCGGCATCGAACCGCAAAACTTCTGCGGCTGGACAGGGGCCCGCATGGGCCGGTTGCTGGTCGACTGCTCGTTCGGCCTGTTCGGTATACTGGTTCCGGTGATGATCATGCTGCTGGGGCTGCGTATCATCCGTCAGCGCCCGTTGCTGCTCAACCATTCGTTCCTGTCGGTCGTGCTCGTGATGATCCTCGGGTCGCTGACGCTGGGATTCCTGTTCGGCGACAAAATCCTGTTCGGCTCGTCGACCGGTATGGGCGGCGCTTTCGGCGTGGAGGCTGCCGAATTGCTGCATCTCCATATCGGCGCCGTCGGTACGATTATTCTGTTGCTGGTCGGCTGGATACTGACCGGCGTTTTCATCAACCGCAATTTTATTAACACGGTCAATGCGGCGGGGAATGTCATGGTGGATCGAAGCGGCAAAATCGTAGACCGGATGGTGCACACCCATTCGTCGGAACGCTCCGAAACGGAGGAGGCCGATCGTCCGCAACGCCCCGCAACGGCTGCAACCTCCTCGAACGCTGCACCCCCGGCCGCTGACGGCGGTTCCGTGCCGCGGCGTCCGGCGGCCGTTTCGGAGGAACCGGCTCCGGAGCCTTTCGCAACGCCTGTTTCGGCTTCGGCTCCGGCGAGCGTTCCGGCTGCTTCGACCGCTTCGGCTGCTTTCGACCGCGAACCGACCGTAATTCGGCGTCCGGCCGAACCTGTGATCGAGGCCGAACCGGAGCGCCCGATGTTCGAGGAGCTCTCCGTGTCGGGCGAACCGCTTGTGGCTCCGACCGAGGAACCGGCGGCCGAGGCCGAGCCGGAGAGGGCCGAACTCTTCCCCGAGGTGGATTTGGCGACCGATGCGAAAGCCCGTGTGGTGCTGGGGCGCGGCGGTTTGGTCGAGCTGGAGCGCCCGATGCCGAAGCCGCGGCCGCATCGGCCGGCGGCGGAGGATGCGAATAGTCCTTTCGTCGAGGTGGCGAATCCGGAATCGGACGCACCGGTGCCGGAAATCTCTGCACCGGAAGAACCGGTCGGGGAGCCGCCTTTTGCCGAGGCGCATTCGGCCCCGGACAGCCCGTTCACCGAGGAGCCGGTCGTTCGGCCCGGCGATGCGGCGCAAGCGTCCGAACCGGCTCGAAGGCCCGCGGTTGCCGATCCGTCCGAGCCCGAAGGGGTGGTCGTTACGGTCGAGGCGAACGAGGCCCGCATGGTCGATGAAAGCCGAATCCCGACCGAAAGCTACGATCCGCTGAAAGATTTGATGAATTACCGCAAACCGCCCGTCAATCTGCTGGAGGACTACCATTCGGATTCGGAGGTAACGGACGAAGAGATTTTCGAAAACAAGACCAAGATCGAGGAGACGCTCAAATACTTCGGGATTCCGATCCAACGCATCCGTGCGACGGTCGGCCCCACGGTAACGCTCTACGAGATCGTGCAGGCGCAAGGGGTCAAAATCTCGAAGATTCAGGGCTTGCAGAACGATATCGCCCAAAGCCTCAAAGCCGAATCGGGCATCCGCATCATCGCGCCCATTCCGGGGCGCGGCACCATCGGCATCGAAGTCCCCAACCGGCACAAGCAGATCGTGTCAATGTATTCGGCCATCCGTTCGCTGCGGTTCCAGGAGTCGAAGGCGATGCTTCCGGTGGTGATCGGACGGACGATTCAGAACGAGAACTATCTCTTCGATCTGGCCAAGATGCCGCACCTGCTGGTGGCCGGTGCGACGGGTATGGGCAAGTCGGTCGGACTGAATGCCATCATCACGTCGCTGCTCTACAAGATGCACCCCGCCCAGCTGAAGTTCGTGATGATCGATCCCAAGATGGTCGAATTTTCGCTCTATGCCAAAATCGAACGCCATTTCCTGGCGAAAATGGAGTCGGAGGACGAAGCCATCGTTACCGACCCGCGCAAGGCGGTCTATACGTTGAATGCGCTGTGCACGGAGATGGACAACCGTCTGGAAATCTGCAAGAGAGCGGGCGTGCGCAACATTGCCGAGTATAACGAAAAATTCACTTCGCGGCAGCTCAACCCGATGCACGGACATCGTTACCTGCCTTATATCGTGGTCGTCATCGACGAGTTCGCCGATCTGATCATGACGGCCAAGGAGGTCGAGATGCCCGTAACCCGTCTGGCGCAAAAGGCGCGTGCCGTGGGCATCCACTTGATCATCGCCACGCAGCGTCCGTCGGTCGATGTCATCACGGGCAAGATCAAGGCCAACTTCCCGGCCCGCATCGCTTTCCGCGTCATGCAGATGATCGACTCCCGAACGATTCTCGACCGTCCGGGCGCCGACCAGTTGATCGGCCGCGGCGACATGCTGATCTCCAAGGACGGCGAGTTGACCCGTATCCAGTGCGCATTGGTCGACACGCCCGAGGTGGAACGGATCGTCGATTATATCTCCAAACAGCAGGCCTATGCCTCGGCGTATGCCTTGCCCGATTACACGCCCGATTCCGGCGAGGGCGGTGCCGGCATGGGCAGCAGCGAGGATTCGGCTCCGCAGAAATTCGATACCCTGTTTGCCGAAATCGCCCGCGATGCGGTCTCGTCGCAGTTAATCTCCACCTCGATGATCCAGCGAAATTACGAGGTAGGCTTCAACCGTGCCGGACGGATCATGATGCAGTTGGAGCGGGCCGGTATCGTCGGAAAGCAGCAGGGGGCCAAGCCGCGCGAGATACTTTTTCACGATTCGCCGTCGTTGGAGGCGAAATTGCAGGAGCTGGGACTTTCTTAAAGTAGCATGATACGCCTTTTTTTATTGGTCTGTTGCCTGCTGGCGGCGCCTGTCAGCGGGGCCGACGGCGGTGCTTCGTGGTTGGAGCGGCTGCGGACGGCGGTCGGGTCGTTCGGGGAGTACGAGGTGCGCTTCGAGCTCACGACGGCGGACGACTATGCTGCGGCGGGGTCTTGTCGCGTGGCCGGCGACCGTTATCTGATCTCGATGCCGCAGGGGCGCGTCTATTGCGACGGACGGGCCCGTTACGAAGTCAACGACGCTTCGCGCGAGGTGGTGATCGATGCGGTCGATACGTCGTCGCGCAATCTGCTGGACAATCCCGTTCGGGCGTTCGATTTCGTCGGTGAACAGTACGATGTGCGGACGGTCGCCGAGCAGGCCGATCGAATCACGCTCCGGCTGACGCCGCGCGACGAAGGGGCCCTTACGACGATCGAACTGACGTTGGACAAACGTTCGTCATTGCCCGTTTCGGTCGTTTACGGCGCCGAAGATTTGCAGATTCGGGTGAAGATCGTTTCGTTCGCGAGGTCGGCGACGGCTTTTCCGTCCTTCCGCCGGGCGGATTTCGCCGGATACGAATTCATAGACTTCCGGTAAGGCGGAGGGCAGCCGATTCTTGCGGATTCCGACCGGAATCCCGAAAAATCACCCGACCGGCAGGCGGGCCATTTTTTTTGTGCCGCGAAATCGCCCGAAAAGGGCCAAAAACGGTATGCACCCTGAAAAATATCGCGCGCGCGAAGCGATTTTTCCCCGCCGAGGTTGCTCGAATCGGAAATAAATCGTATTTTTGTTCGTTAAACAGATGTAAACCCAAAGTTAGAAAATGCTGACGGAAGATGAAAAAAATGCCGGTTTGGTGGGGCGTATCATCCCCATCAATATCGAAGAACAGATGAAGACGGCGTATATCGACTATTCGATGTCGGTCATCGTGTCGCGCGCCCTGCCCGACGTGCGCGACGGCCTGAAACCCGTACACCGCCGTATTCTATACGATATGAGCGCTGAGCTCAACCTCTATTCCGATAAACCCACCCGTAAGTCCGCCCGTATCGTCGGCGACGTGCTCGGTAAGTTCCACCCGCACGGCGACTCCTCGGTCTACGATGCGATGGTGCGTTTGGCACAGGATTGGGCCATGCGTTATCCGTTGGTCGACGGCCAGGGCAACTTCGGCTCGATGGACGGCGACTCGGCGGCCGCCATGCGTTACACCGAGGCCCGCATGAAGAAGATCACCGACGAGGTGATGGCCGATATCGACAAGGAGACCGTCGACTGGACGCTGAATTTCGACGATACCATTCCCGAGCCTACGGTGCTGCCGACCAAAATTCCGCTGCTGATTGTCAACGGTGCGAGCGGTATCGCCGTCGGCATGGCGACCAACATGGCTCCGCACAATCTGGGCGAAGTGGTCGATGCCTGCTGCGCGTATGTGGACAATCCCGAGATTACGGGCGAAGAGCTACTGCATTATGTCAAAGGCCCCGACTTCCCGACGGGCGGCATCATCTACGGCTACGAAGGGGTGAAGGAGGCGATGCTGACGGGCCGCGGCCGCGTCATCATGCGCGCCAAGACCGAAATCGAACATACGCCGAGCGGTCGCGAGTGCATCGTGATCACGGAGATTCCCTACATGATCAACAAGGCCGAGATGATTAAGAAGATCGCCGACATGATCAACGAGAAGAAACTCGACGGCATCTCCTATATCAACGACGAATCCGACCGCAACGGCCTGCGGATCATCGTGATTCTGAAGCACGACGCCGTGGCGTGCGTGGTATTGAACACGTTGTTCAAGAATACGCCGCTGCAGTCGTCGTTCGCGGTCAACAACATTGCGCTGGTCAACGGCCGGCCGCAGCTGCTGCCGATGCGCGACTTGATCCGCCACTTCGTCGGCCACCGCCACGATGTCGTCGTGCGTCGCACGCGCTTCGACAAGCGCAAGGCCGAGGAGCGGCTGCATATCGTGCTGGGTCTGTTGATCGCGCAGGACAATATCGACGAGGTAATTCACATAATCCGTTCGTCTAAAAACCCCGACGAAGAGCGAACCCGATTGAGCGAACGCTTCGGATTGAGCGATCTGCAAATTGCGGCTATCGTCGAGATGCGTCTGCGCGCTTTGAGAGGGCTCGAACACGACAAACTTGTCGCCGAGCGGGACGAACTGTTGAAACAGATCGCCCATTTGCAGGAGATTTTAGCGAGCGAAGCCCTTCAGATGCAGGTTGTCAAGGACGAATTGTTGGAGGTGAAGGCGCAGTACGGCGATGCCCGCCGCACGGAGATCGTCTATGCTTCGGAAGAGTTCAATCCGGAGGATTTCTATGCGGACGAAGACGTGGTCATCACCATTTCGCACATGGGTTATATCAAGCGCACGCCGTTGGCCGAGTACCGCACGCAGAATCGGGGCGGTGTCGGGGTCAAGGGCAGTGCGACGCGCGATGAGGACTTCATCGAACATATCTATGTCGCGTCGATGCACAACACGATGCTTTTCTTCTCGGAGAAGGGGCGCTGCTATTGGCTCAAGGTTTACGAGATTCCGGAGGGAGCGCGCGCCTCGAAGGGACGTGCGATCCAGAATGTCATTCAGATTGAACCGGACGACAAGGTGCGTGCCTATATCAACGTGAAACGGCTGGATGATGCCGAGTATGTGAACAACAACTACATTGTCCTGTGCACCAAGGACGGCACCATCAAAAAGACGAAACTCGAAGCCTATTCGCGTCCGCGTCAGAACGGTGTCAATGCCATCGTCATCCGTGAGGGCGACCAGCTCTTGGAGGCCAAACTTACCAGCGGCAGGGCCGAGGTGTTGATTGCGGCCAAGGCCGGTAAGGCGATCCGTTTCAACGAATCGACCGTGCGTCCGATCGGACGTGTCGGGGCCGGTGTGCGCGGCATCTCCATCGAGGACGACGACGAGGTGGTCGGCATGATCTGCATCGAACCCGATTCGAAACAGGATGTGCTGGTATTGAGCGAGAACGGTTACGGCAAACGGACCGACTTGGATGAATACCGCATTACGAACCGGGGCGGCAAGGGCGTCAAGACGATCAACGTAACGGAAAAGACCGGTAAACTGATTTCGATTCAGGCGGTTACGGACGAGAACGACTTGATGATCATCAATCGGTCGGGTCTGACGATCCGTACGGCCGTATCGCAGATTCGCGTCGCCGGACGGGCTACGCAGGGCGTGCGGATCATAAACTTGCGCGGGGGCGATGCGATCGCTTCGGTGATGGCGGTGCCTCACGTCGAGGAAGAGGAAGCGCCTGCGGCTGCCGAAAACGCCGCTGCGGAGACCGAGGCGGAAACGAAGCCGATGCAATCTTCGGAGGGCAGCCCGGCAGCCAATATCGAGGGACAAGAGTGATCCGACGAGCGGTAACGTGGTTTTGAATACGTCGATGAGAACGGCAACCAATGAATAATAGGTTTGATTAGAACCGGAACAAAATTAATAAAACCTTAATACTTATTTGATTATGAAAAAGATGATGATGTCGGCCTTTGCGGTGCTGCTGTTGGCAGTCCCGACACTTCAGGCCCAGAAAGTCAACAAGAGCGCGTTGCTCTCGAAGATCGAGAAGAGCGACGCCGAAGTTGCCGACGCAAAGAAATCGGCCAAGGCTGCTACGTGGTTGAACCGCGGTAAGGCGTATTACGAGGCGGCGGTCGAACCGACCAAGAGCCTGTTCGGCAATATGGAGTCGCCTATGGTAACGCTGGCGGTCGGCGAGCCCGAGTCGAAAGGTACGGAGACGATCGGTAATGCGACCTATGAAACGTGGGTTTATCCCTATTTTACGGCCTATTTCCAGGACGGCAAGCTGATCGCATGGAAGGAGACCGACAAGGTGATCGACAACGGCATCGCCAAGGCGTTCGAGGCCTACGGCAAGGCTTATGAACTCGATCCCAAGACCGCCCCGAAAGTAAAGGCCGGTTTGGACCAGTTGATCAATCATTGCAAGCAGCTCGGCGACGTGAGCTATACGGTTCACGATTTCACGAAGGCCGGCTATGCTTTTGCGCAGGCTTATGACATGGGGGCGCATCCGGCCTGCAACACTCCGGAACCCATGCTGCTCTACAATGCCGGCGTTTCGATGACGATCGACGGCTCGGAGCATCCCGAATCGTTCAAGGCGGGCGAAGAGTATCTGACCCGTGCGCTCGATGCCGGTTACAACGATTCCGAAGGCCGTATCTATTACTATCTGTTCCACTGCTATTACGGTCAGCGGGCGGAGAATCCCGACATGGTGATGAAGGCCAAGGATGCGTTGCTGAAGGGTGTCGAGAAGTATCCGAAGAACGATCTGATTCTTCAAGGTTTGATGCAGCTTTACACGAGCGAGGAGAACGTGGGCGACCCCGCCGAGTTGGTTACGCTGGTCGACAATGCGATTGCCGCCGATCCGACGAATATCGACTTGTGGTTCGGTCGCGGCCGAATCTTCTACGCATTGAAGAACTTCGACGAGAGCATCGCTTCGTTCCGCAAGGTTACCGAATTGCAGCCCGACCTGTTTGAAGGCTATTATTATTTAGGTCTGTTCTACATTTTCAAGGGCGACGATGCCAACCAGCAGTTCAACGAACAGCAATTCAACAATCAGGCTGCTTACGATGCCGGTCTGAAAGAGGTGAACGCTATCTATATGGAGGCCGTTCCCCTTCTGGAGCGGGCATTGGAGTTGAAACCGAATGATTTCGATACGGTAAACAGTTTGAAACAACTTTGCTTCCGTCTGCGCGACGAGGAGGGTATCATGGCGAAATACGAGAAGTACAACGCTTTGTACAACCAGTTGAAAGGCGAATAGCCGGTCGGCCATTCGATGACGCAACGCGCGTGGAGCTGCTTCGGCAGCTTCACGCGCGTTGCGTTTTGTTTGCGGCTCCTTTCGATCTACGCTCCTCGCAATTTGCAACTCTTCTCGATTTGCAGCTCCTTTGCGGCTCCGCACGATTTCGGCCGAAGCACGCGGGATTTTCGGGGAAAAACGGCGCGTCAGGCTTCGTCCGCTCTTAACGGCCGTTCTCTTTTTTGAGTTTTTGCAACTCGTACATGCGATCCCGATAGCGTGCTGCGGCAAGAAAATCCAATGCTTTGGCGGCCCGTTCCATATCTTCGCGCGCCCGTGCGATCAGATCGTCCAAATTTTCGCTGGCGATATAGGTCTGTGTGATGTCCGCCGCTGTCAGCATCCGTTCCTCCGCTATCGGATAGAGCACGGAGTTCGGTTCCGTCGTGGTGCGGTTTGCCAATAGTGTGCTCTGGCCCGTGCCGCTCTTTTGCGCTCGGCGGGGCAGCATGGCGTGTTCCATGTTGTACCGTACCTGCTTCTCGCGACGGCGGTTGCTTTGTTCGATGGCGTAGCGCATCGATTCGGTGCAGCTGTCGGCATAGAGAATGACGTTGCCTTGCGAGTGGCGGGCGGCTCGTCCGGCGATCTGCGTGATGGAGCGCACGTTGCGCAGAAATCCCTCCTTGTCGGCATCCAAAATGGCGACCAAGGCGACTTCGGGCAGGTCGAGCCCTTCGCGCAGCAGATTCACGCCGACCAATACGTCGAATAACCCCGCCCGCAGGTCTTCCAAAATCTGAATGCGTTCCAGCGTGTCCACATCGGAGTGGATGTAGCGGTTGCGCACGCCGACCCGATCGAAATATTTCGACAACTCCTCGGCCATGCGTTTGGTGATGGTCGTAACCAGGATTTTGTCGTCGTTTTTCACCCGTTTGTCGATCTCCTCGATCAGGTCGTCGATCTGGTTGAGCGTAACGCGCACCTCCAACGGCGGATCGACCAGCCCCGTCGGGCGGATCAACTGTTCGACGACGATGCCTTCGCTTTTCGTCAGCTCCCAATCGGCCGGCGTGGCGCTCACGTAGATGGACGGGCCTTGCAGCTGCTCGAACTCCGCAAAGGTCAGCGGACGGTTATCCTTCGCTGCCGGCAGCCGGAATCCGTATTCGACCAGATTTTCTTTGCGGGCGCGGTCTCCGCCGTACATGGCGTGAACCTGGGGCAGGGTAACGTGGCTTTCGTCCACGACCAACAGATAGTCTTTCGGAAAGTAGTCGATCAGGCAGAACGGGCGGGTTCCGGCGGCACGTCCGTCGAAATAACGCGAATAGTTCTCGATGCCGGGGCAATAGCCTAACTCCTTGATCATCTCGAGGTCGTACTCCACGCGCTGTTTGATGCGCTGCGCCTCCGTCATGCGCCCTTCGCGTTCGAAAAATTCGATCTGTTTGCCGAGATCGAGGTAGATTTGCTGTACGGCGCTGTCGATTCGGGCCTTGGTCGTTACGAAGAGGCTCGTCGGATAGAGCGTCAGTTCGTCTAACGAGTGGATGCGCTGCCCCGTGGCCGGATCGACGGTCTGGATCGCTTCGATCTCGTTGTCGAAGAACATCACGCGGAAACATTGGCTGCCGAACTCGCCGAATGCGGCCATGATATCGACCGTATCGCCGTTGATGCGGAAGGTAGCCGGTTCCAATTCCCGCTCCGTGCGCGTATAGAGCGCCTCGACGAGCTGATAGAGAAAATGTTTGTAGCTGACGATCTGCCCGACCTTGATGCGGATGGCCGTAGCATGGAAATCCGCCGGATTGCCGGCGCCGTAGAGACACGACACGCTCGATACGACGATCACGTCGCGACGCCCCGAAAGCAGGGTCGCCACGGCGCTCAACCGCATCTTTTCGATGTCGGCATTGATCGACAGGTCTTTTTCGATGTAGGTGTCGCTGCTCGGCAGATAGGCCTCCGGCTGGTAATAGTCGTAGTAGGAGACGAAGTATTCGACGGCGTTTTCCGGAAAAAAGTTCTTGAACTCGCCGTAGAGCTGGGCCGCAAGCGTTTTGTTATGGCTCAAAACGAGGACCGGACGATTCAGCTGCGCGATGACGTTGGCCACCGTGAAGGTCTTGCCGGAGCCGGTTACCCCCAGCAGCGTGTTGTGTTTCGACCCGTGGCGGATGGCCCCGACCAACTGTTCGATGGCTTCCGGCTGATCGCCCATGGGGGCATAATCCGATACGAGTTTGAAATCCATGCGACAATGAGGTAATGAAAGCCTGTCCCGCAATTTTCGCGCAACGCTGCGCGTTGCCGGTTCTTTCCGACGGGGCCGTTGTCAGTCTTTTTGTTCGATGAGCGACCGGATGTTCTGGATCAGCATCTCGACCGCCACGGAGTTGAATCCGCCTTCGGGAATGATGACGTCCGCATATTTCTTCGACGGTTCGACGAACTCCTCGTGCATCGGTTTCACGGTCGAGGTGTACTGCGCAATCACCGATCGCATCGTTCGGCCGCGGTCGCAAACGTCGCGCAGAATGCGCCGAGCCAATCGGATGTCGGCATCCGTATCGACATAGACCTTGATGTCCATCATGTCGCGCAGCTCCTTGTTTTCGAAGATCAGGATACCGTCGACGATGATCACCTTCGAGGGCTTGACGCAGACCGTCTCCTTCATGCGGGCATGTTCGACGAACGAATAGACCGGATGTTCGATCGGCACGTTCTCTTTCAGCGCCTTGATATGCTCCACCATCATCTGCGTGTCGAAGGCCTGCGGATGATCGTAATTCAACTTCGTGCGCTCTTCGTAGGTCAGCTCGGGATGGGCCTTGTAGTAATAGTCGTGGCAGAGCGTCGCGACATCTTCCTCCTTGAATGCCTCTTGCAGACGTTTGACCAGCGTCGATTTGCCGGAACCCGTACCTCCGGCTACTCCGATTACGGTTACTTTCATCTTTCTATTCGCGATCATATACCTCCATGTACCCGCGTTTCGGCCCGAATTTTCAAATCCGACCGCCGTCTCTCACGCTTTTTGGCCGTGAATCCAATTTCGACCCCCCCCCGCCGCCTCGGCGGGAACTTCGGTCAGGCAACTGAAACCCATCAACCCTTGCAGCCGTTGTATGTATAATTCCCTTTTGTGTTATGCGTCGATATTGGCGTAATGGGCGTTTTGTTCGATGAACTCGCGGCGGGGCGGTACGTCGTCGCCCATCAGCATCGAGAAGATCCGGTCGGCCTCGGCCGCATTTTCGATGGTTACGTGGCGCAGAATCCGCGTGTCGGGGTTCATGGTCGTTTCCCACAACTGGTGGGCATTCATCTCGCCCAGACCTTTGTAGCGTTGTACGTGCGTGCCCTTGCCGAACTCCTCGGTGATCGCATCGCGCTCCTTTTCCGTCCAGCAGTAACGCTCCTGCTTGCCTTTTTTCACCAAATAGAGGGGCGGGGTGGCGATGTAGACGTGGCCGTTTTCGATCAATTCTTTCATCTTGCGGAAGAAGAAGGTCAGCATCAGCGTCGCGATGTGGCTGCCGTCGACATCGGCATCGGTCATGATGATGATCTTGTCGTAGCGCAGCTTTTCGAGGTTCAGCGCTTTGCTGTCCTCCTCCGTGCCGATCGAAACCCCCAGGGCGATGAACATGTTCTTGATCTCCTCGTTCTCCCACATTTTGTGTTCCTGGGCCTTTTCGATGTTCAGAATCTTTCCGCGCAGCGGCATGATGGCTTGGAAGTTGCGGTCGCGGCCCGACTTGGCCGTTCCGCCTGCCGAGTCGCCCTCGACGAAGAAAATTTCGGCGATCGAACGGTCGCGGCTCGAACAGTCGGCCAGCTTGCCCGGCAGACCTGAACCCGACAGCGGCGTCTTGCGCTGTACGGCTTCGCGGGCTTTGCGGGCGGCGTGGCGGGCCGTTGCTGCCAGAATGACTTTCTGCACGATCGCTTTGGCATCTTTCGGATTCTCCTCCAAATAGTGCCCCAGGGCCGTTGCCATCGCCTGATCGACCGCCGCCGAAACCTCGTCGTTGCCCAATTTGGTTTTGGTCTGTCCCTCGAACTGCGGTTCGGCGACCTTCACCGAAATGACCGCCGTCAACCCTTCGCGGAAGTCGTCGCCGTTGATTTCGAACTTCAGCTTCGAGAGCATGCCCGAATCTTCGGCGTATTTCTTGAGCGTGCGGGTCAACGCGCGCCGGAACCCCGTCAGGTGCGTACCGCCCTCGACGGTGTTGATGTTGTTGACGTACGAGTGGACGTTCTCCGAGAACGAATCGTTGTATTGCATGGCCACTTCGACCGGCACGCCGTTCTTCTGCGTGTCCAAATAGATGATTTGGTCGATGATCGGGGTGCCGCGCGTTGCATCCAAATAGGTTACGAACTCCTTCAGACCCTCTTCCGAATAGAAATGGTCTTCGCGGGTCTTGCTCTCGTCGTCGGGACGTTTGTCCCAGAGGTTCAGGCGGATGCCCTTGTTCAGAAAGGCCAATTCGCGCAACCGGTTGGCCAGAATGTCGTATTTGTATTCGGTCGTATGGGTGAAAATTTCGGCGTCGGGCTTGAAAGTGATCGTCGTACCGCGGTCGGAGCACTCGCCGATGACCTCGACTTCGGAGGTCGGAATGCCCTTGCTGTAGGTCTGGCGGAAGATTTTGCCGTCGCGGTGGATTTCGGCGATCAGCTTGGTCGAGAGCGCGTTCACACACGATACGCCTACGCCGTGCAGACCGCCCGAAACCTTGTAGCTGCCCTTGTCGAACTTGCCGCCGGCATGAAGGACGGTCAATACGACTTCGAGGGCCGATTTGCCCTCTTTTTCGTGCAGTCCGGTCGGAATGCCTCGGCCGTTGTCCTTGACGGTGATGGAATTATCCTCGTTGATCGTTACGTCGATGTCGGTGCAGTATCCGGCTAACGCCTCGTCGATCGAGTTGTCGACCACTTCGTAGACTAAGTGGTGGAGCCCCTTCTCGCCGATGTCGCCGATGTACATGGCGGGACGTTTGCGGACGGCCTCCAGTCCTTCGAGCACCTGGATATTCGAGGCGGAGTATTCTTCTTCCTGTCTCTTGATGTTTTCTTGTTCGGTATTCATTTCGAATCATTAAATAACGTACAAAAATAGGCATTTTTTCCGGATCATGCAATACGGATTCGTCGTTTCGCTCCTTTTTTTCGGATTTTCGGGCGGAATGGACCGGCCGAGACCCGATTCGGAACGAACCGTCCCCCGGGCGTGCGGAAAGGGTTACGATAGCTTCTCCTCGAGATCGATTTCGCGGATTTTCCCTTGCGCGAAGAGGATGGCGCGAGCCGGATAGTTTTCGAGCAGGGCGGTGTTATGGGTCGACATCACGACGGCGCATCCGCGGGAGGCAATTTCGCGGAACAGCTGCATGATGTCATCGGCCGTTACGGGGTCGAGATTGCCGGTCGGTTCATCGGCGAGCAGGACTTTGGGCTCGTTGAGCAGCGCACGGGCGATGACCAGCCGCTGCTGCTCGCCGCCCGAAAGTTCGAGCGGCATCTTGTAGTTTTTGGTTCGGAGGTCGACCAATCCCAGCACCTTGTCGATCCGTTCACGGATTTGCGTCTCGTCTTTCCACCCCGTGGCTTTCATGACGTAGTAGAGGTTCATGAAGACGTTGCGGTCGGTCAGCAGCTGGTAGTCCTGAAAGACGATGCCGATGCGTCGGCGCAGATAGGGGATATCCTTGCGCCGCAGCCGCCGCAGATCGAATCCTGCGACGTCGCCTTCTCCGGCGAGCAGCGGCATTTCGGCATACAGCGTTTTGATCAGCGTGCTTTTGCCGCTGCCGACGCGCCCCAGCAGATAGACGAACTCCCCGGGGGAGACTTGCAGATCGACGTTCGAAAGTACCAGTTCACCCCGTTTGAGCAGCTTGGACGGGGAGCAGCTGCCGAACGGATCGTCGGCGTGATAGATGGAGACGTTTTTGAGTTTTACGACGTATTCCTCTTTCATGGGCGTGCGCTTTTGGGCATCGGGCCGGTTTTCCCTGCAAAAGGGTGTTAATAATGAAGCAAAGTTAATAAAAATCGGCGATTATATGCAAATTTATCCCGACGGTAATCCGAAACCGTATGATCTTGCGGGCTTCGACCCCGGCCTCCCCCCCCCTCCGAGAAAGAGACTTGGGGTCAGGAATGCAAACGCGGTGAAGCCGCGAGCGAAACGACCGACAGCGAGACGGCGCCCTTCGATGATTTGATCCGGTGTAAAGATTTGTACTTTACCGAAATTTGTATTATCTTTGCAACGTTCGCAAACGAACTCGTCGCTGCAAGCGACTTCGGGGGTGCCCGGTTTTGACAGCAGGCAGAGTTTGATTGTAAGCACGTCGAGCACTGTGCGGCGGCTCGTAAATCCCGACGCTCGAACATCAAATGGCAATAACAGCTATGCACTCGCTGCCTGATTTTCAAGGAAAATCGGCTTAATCGACCGGCCCAAGGCGGTCGGACGACGAGTATCCCGAAGGGCTGTTCCGCTCTTTAACGGCTCTTCATACGGGGTATCATTCATTTAGAGATAGTGCATCGGAGGGTTCCGGCCGGTGTGCGAAATTCAAGGAACTGGGATTCGCGTTAGGTTGTCGCCTGCCAGGCGCGGATAGAAGGATGAAACGGCGACTAAACGTGTAGAAAGCTTTCGGGTTCCCTGTTTGGACGCGGGTTCGACTCCCGCCACCTCCACTGATTTATGACGGCCGCTGCGTTGCGGCCGCTCGAAACTGTTGATCCGACTTATGAAATCTTCGCTTTGCGGCCGCCGGCTTCTTTTTGCTGCGGCCTCGTTGTTTTTTATGGCAGCCGTCATCCCGTCGGCATCGGCCCAGCGCAAGAATGATTCGCTGCGCAAGCGGGACGAAGCCTTTTTCGCAACGGACGAGGCTTTCCGCATCGGCGAGCAGGTGCTGCTCTACCAGCGGGAGACCGGCGGCTGGCCGAAGAATATCGATATGGCGAAACCGTTGACCGAGGCGGAGCGGCAGACCCTCTTGCAGGAGCGGTCGCGCCGCAACGATTCGACCACCGACAACGGCGCCACGACCGTGCAATTAGTCTATTTGGCGCGGCTTTACCGGGCGACGGGCGATCTGCGTTTCCGCGATGCGTTTCGTCGGGGCGTGGCGTATCTGTTGAGCGGTCAGTATGCCAATGGCGGCTGGCCGCAGTTCTGGCCCGAGATGCGCGACTATCAAATCCATATCACCTACAACGACGATGCGATGGTGAACACCTTGACCTTGCTGCGGGACATTGCGGCGGCCGGCGCGCCTTACGACGGCGATTTGGTCGACCGCCCCTTGCGCAAACGGGCGGCGAAGGCCTTCGACAAGGGAATCGCGTGCATCGTCAGGACGCAGATCGTGGTCGGCGGAGTGCCTACGATATGGTGCCAGCAGCACGACCGCGAAACGCTGCTTCCGGCCGCTGCACGAATCTACGAACTGCCTTCGTTCTGTCCGCAGGAGAGTGCCGCGATCGTCCGGTTGTTGATGGAGCTGCCGCATCCCGACACACGCGTGAAACGGGCCGTACACGGTGCGATGAAGTGGTTCGACACCTATAAGATCACCGGCCTGCGCGTCGTTCGGGACGGGAATGCCCGCTTGGTCGCCGCACCCGGAGCCGTTCCGATTTGGGCGCGCTTTTATGACCTGGAGCATTGCGAACCGTTCGTATGCGACCGCGACGGCTTGCCGCGGCGGCGGTTGGACGAAATCGGTTCGGAGCGCCGGAACGGATACAGCTGGTACGACAGCCGTCCGGCCAAACTTTATCCGTTGTACGAAGCATGGGCCGATCGTTACGATCCGAAGCATAAAATTTCTCTCCGGTTGGATTCGCAAGGCGCTAACGAGAAGGGGCTGTTTTCTGTAAAATAGTCAAGATCGTCGGGAGGCGGCCGGGCCGCTCGGATTATTCGGCTGCGGAGAGCTCCGGAAACTCCAGCAGGCGATCGATGGCCATCGCATTCGACGGTTTCGCGGGAAGGGCGGAGTAGAGAACGGCCCGACCGGCCGCAGCCAGCATACGCAGGTCGTTGGCCCCGTCGCCTACGACGGCGCAATCGGCTTGCTGGCAGCCGTTTCGCCGACAAAAATCATCGAGAGCGCACACTTTTTCCGTTTCGTCGATCAATTTTCCGGCCGGTCGTCCCGTCAACGCGCCGGCACGTTCTTCGAGTTCGGTGGCATAGAGCGTCCGGATACCGACCCGCCGTTGTACGGCTCGTCCGACACGGGCGTATCCGCCTGTTACGATGGCTGTTGCAACTCCTCGGCGATGCAGCGCCCCGCACAATCGTTCGGCGCCTTCGGTCAGTTGCAGGCGTGCGATAACCGCATCGATCCGGTCGACGGGCGTGCCCGCCAGCAGTTGCAGACGCTCCCGATAGTTGGCGGCGAAATCCGTCTTTCCGTCCATGGCCGCCTGCGTCAGCTGCCGGATGCGGTCGCCGAGACCCAGCTCGTCGGCCAGGGTGTCGAGAAATTCGCAGGCCGTCAGCGTCGCGTCCAAATCGAACAGAAAAGCCCGCACCGGCCGTTCCGACCGCGAAAAGAGAAGGGCAGCCCCTTCGTTCCGCGTCCACGGAAGCAGCTTGCGCAGCAGAAGATAGGGATCGATCGGGCCGTCGAGCGTCCAACCGGCCGCATCGGACCGTTCGACCGAGGCCCGCTGTGCGGCGCACACGGCGGCAAGATGCTCCCCGAAGCGATCGGGAGGCACGGTTCCGATCAGGCGCACGACCGATTTTTCATTCATTGTGTCGGAATCGATTGGAGGGTCGGCATCCGATGCCGACGATCTGCAAAGGCAACTAAATATCATTTTACACCGCATCGAGTCGGCGCACGGTTTTGCATCGCCGTCGGTCCTATCGCTCGCGGCCTGTGGCCGCGTTTGCAGGTTCGACCCCACCCCAAGCCCCTCCCAGGGGAGGGGCTTCGGTCGGAACTCGCAAAGTGCTACGGCTTTGGCGTGCCGTCGGTGTAAATTTCCATGGAATCGCCTCTGCAAAAATACGAATTTTTTATTAGCTCGGTAGCGAGAATCCGTTATCTTTGCCGGAGTAAACTCGTATTTCGACCGTTGCAGGTCGGAATTTCCCGAGCTTGCAGTCGAAAAATG
The DNA here is from genome assembly GCA_947629705.1 of uncultured Alistipes sp. Lineage (GTDB taxonomy): Bacteria > Bacteroidota > Bacteroidia > Bacteroidales > Rikenellaceae > Alistipes. Next base: position 36,569 of record CANREN010000009.1, read on the forward strand.
AAACGCATCATTCTGATAACGGGCGGCCAACGCTCCGGAAAAAGCCGCTATGCCGAAAGTCTGGCTTTGCAGTCGGCGGCGAATCCGGTCTATGTCGCTACGGCCCGCATCTTCGACGACGAGTTCCGCGAACGGGTTCGGCGCCATCAGGAGCGGCGGGGCCCCGAATGGACGAACGTCGAGGAGGAAAAATACTTGGGACGGTTCGATTTCACGGGGCGGACGGTGCTCGTCGATTGCGTAACGCTGTGGTGTACGAATTTCTTTTTCGACCTCGGCGAAGCGGTCGATGCGGCGGCCGAAGCGGTCGAGCGGGAGTTCGACGCCCTGACGTCCCGCGAGGCTGCCTATATTTTCGTAACGAACGAAATCGGACTGGGCGGCGTGGCGGAGCGTGCGACGCAGCGCCGTTTCGCCGATTTGCAGGGAGTGGTCAATCAATACATCGCCGCGCGTGCCGATCGGGTCATTCTGATGATCAGCGGCCTGCCCGTAACTGTCAAATAAAGCTATGAGAAACTTCCGGATCGAACGGCCCGACGAAGCTCTGCGGCCGCTGCTGCAACAGAAGATCGACAATCTGACCAAACCGAAAGGATCGTTGGGCCAGTTGGAACGGATCGCCGTGCGGGTCGGCATGATCCAGCAGACCCTGACGCCCGAGCTGCACGCTCCGCAGAATCTGCTTTTCGCCGCCGACCACGGCATCGTCGATGAAGGCATCAGCCTGTCGCCCAAGGAGATCACGTGGCAGCAGACGCTCCATTTCGTGCGGAGCGGCGGCACGGGGATCGGTTTCTTGTGCCGTCAGCACGGTTTTCGGCTGAAAGTGATCGATGCCGGCGTCGATTTCGACTTTCCGGCCGGCTGCGGCATCATCGATCGCAAAATCCGCAAGGGGACGTCGAATTATCTGCACGGTGCGGCCATGACGGCCGAAGAGCTCGACCGATGCCTCGACGTCGGCGCCGAAATGGTCGACCGGGCCGTCGAGGAGGGAAGCAACATTCTCTCTTTCGGCGAGATGGGGATTACCAATACGTCGTCTTCCTCTATATGGATGCACTTTTTTACCGGCATTTCGTTGGCGGAGTGCATCGGCGCCGGCAGCGGATTGGATGACGAGGGGATCCGCCGCAAATACGAGGTTTTGCGTCAGGCTGTGGCCCGTTACGCAGGCGCCGGTTCGCCGGCCGACTTGATCCGATGGTTCGGCGGCTTCGAGATGGCGATGGCCGTAGGCGGCATGTTGCGGGCCGCGGAGCGGAAAATCGCGATCTTGGTCGACGGGTTCATCATGTCGGCCTGCATCCTGGCCGCTTCGAAACTGCATCCCGAAGTGTTGGATTATGCGCTTTTCGGCCACGTCGGAGACGAACAGGGCCACCGCCGCCTGTTGGAAGCGATGCACGCCGAGCCGATTCTGCACCTCGGTCTGCGCCTCGGTGAGGGATCGGGGGCGGTCTGCGCCTATCCGATCGTCGAATCGGCCGTGCGGATGCTCGATGAAATGGATACCTTCCAGGCCATGCAGATCACCAAATACTTTTGATCGGAATGCGCATGACGGATCGTTTGTTCGCTGCTTTGATGCTGTTGACGCGGCTGCCTTTCGGGCGGTTGCGCCGCGTCCCGCCCGAGGCGTTCGCCCATACGACCGATTGGTGGTCGGCCGTCGGATGGCTGACGGGCGGTCTGACGGCGCTCGTGTTGTGGGGGGCCGCTGCGTGGCTGCCCATGCCGGTGGCGGTCGTCCTCGCTTTCGGTGCGCGTATCCTGTTGACCGGGGCCTTGCACGAAGACGGCCTTGCCGATTTCTTCGACGGATTCGGCGGCGGCACGACCCGCGAAAAAACGCTGGCCATCATGAAGGATTCGCACATCGGTACATACGGTGTGCTGGGTCTGATCTTCTATGCTTTGCTGCTTACGGGCTCCGTCGCTGCGCTGCCGGTCGATACGGCTGTCCGGTTGGTTGCGGTCGGAGATCCTTTGTCGAAGTTCGCCGCTTCGCAGTTGATCGCTGTTTTGCCCTATGTCCGTCCGTTGGCGCAGAGCAAGGTCGGGACGGGCTATCGCCGCATGAGCATTGGGGCGTGGCTGCTCTCCGCCGCGTTCGGCCTGCTGCCTGCCGCTGCGTGGCTGCCCGCTGCGTTTTGGCCGGTCGCGATCGTGCCGTTCGTCGTTACGGGCCTTTTGATCGGTTTCATGCGGCGGCGCATCGGCGGTTATACGGGCGATTGTTGCGGCGCGACGTTCCTTTTAAGCGAAGCGGCCTTCTATCTTGCATCCGCAGTGATCGGTTATGGAGGTCTGGTTGGTTAGACATACGTCGGTCGACGTCCCCGCAGGAACGTTTTACGGACAGTCGGATGTCCCTTTGCGGACGACCTTCGACGAGGAGGCGGCCGCCGTTCGGGAGGCCCTGGCGGGCATCCGATTCGACGCTGTGTGGTGCAGTCCGTTGAGCCGATGCGTCCGTTTGGCCGAAGCGTGCGGATACGGCGGCGCTCGACGCGATGCACGCCTGTTGGAGCTGAATTTCGGGGCTTGGGAGAAGCACCGGTTCGACGGGATCGACGACCCGCAGTTGCAGCGCTGGTTCGACGATTGGTTGCACATGCGGCCCACCGGCGGCGAATCGTTTGCCGAACAGATCGTGCGCGTGGGCGGTTTTTTGGATGAATTGCGCCGGCGTCCGATCGGTCGGGCGCTGTTGTTCGTCCACGGAGGCGTGCAGCTTTGCGCCGGTATCTATGCCGGTCTGTTTCCGCCCGAGGAGGCGTTCAACCACCGGCTCCCTTATGGCAGCATACTGAAAATCACGATTTAGATAGAGAAAATTCCGTCGCAGAGCAGCGTCCGGAAGCCGATCGCCAGCACGATGCAGACGATCTCCACCCGTCGGTTGATGACGATGGCCCGCTGCATGTCTGCGGTCGTCAGCGGCCGGTCGTTCGTTCCGATATAGGGTTTGCAGACGGTTTCGCCGAAGTAGTCGTGCGGGCCTCCGAACCGGCAGTCGAGGATGCCCGCCAACGCCGCTTCGGGCCATCCGGAGTTGGGGCTTGCATGTTGCGGCCCGAAGCGCAGTACGAAACGCATCAACCTCGGGCGTCCGGCGGCCAAGACCATCGACAGGGCGGTCAGTCGGGCGGGAATCCAGTTGGCCGCATCGTCGATGCGCGCCGCTGCGCATCCGAATCGGCGATAACGCCCGGTGCGATAGCCGATCATCGAATCGAGCGTGTTGACCATCTTGTAGGCCGCCATGCCGGGCACGCCGAGGAGGGCATACCAGAAAATCGGGGCGACCACGCCGTCGTTCAAATTTTCAGCCAGCGTTTCTAACGCCGCCGTGCGGATCTCTTGCGGCGAGAGGGCGGCGGTGTCGCGTCCTACGATGCGGGCGACCTGCCGTCGGCCCGTTTCGGTCGAACGGTCGACCGCCCGAAAGACTTCGCGCACCTCGTCGATCAAGGTCTTGCCAGCCAATGAATAGAAAACCGCCGCCGTCTCGAAGAGAATCACGAGGATGAGGCTTATCCAGGCGCCCGGGCCCCATTCGAACAGCAGGGCCAGCAGGTTTCCGAGCCACAGCAGCCCGATGATCGCTTTCGTCGTCATCCAGGTGCCGGCGACCAATCCGACGGCCAGCAGCCCGCCTTTCAGCATGCGGTGGGCACCTCGGTTCCAGCGACGTTCGCCGGCCGCAATCAGTTTGCCGAATCCGACGACAGGGTGGGGCACTCCTGCGGGATCGCCGAACCGGCGGTCGAGCAGCCAGCCCGCCAACAGCGGAAGCTGCGGGCCGATCAACAGGAGATAAGGCAGCTCCATTCTTTCAATGCGTTCAATAGTAAATCGTTCGCTTCCCTCGTCTGCGTCGCCACACGGAAGTGCCGGTCGGTCAGTCCTTCGAAATTCGACGCATCGCGGATCAAAATTCCGCGGGTCGTCGCTAACCACTCTTTCAGCTGGCGGGCCGTGCCGCCTGCGCGGATTTCGACCGTCATGAAATGGGTGTCGGTCGGTTGCGGGACGAACCGCCCCGTCGCTTGCAGTCCATCGGCCAACCGTCGGGTTTCGGCCAGCAGATCGGCTAACGGCGGCGCCGTTACGCCGTGTTCGAGCAGATAGCGGCCCGCTTCGATGGCTAACGCGTGAACCGGCCACGGCATCCGCAGCTGCCGCACCCGGGCGCAAAGCGTCGGATGGGCCGTCAGATAGCCGAGCCGCAGCCCGGGCACGGCGTAATGTTTGGTCATCGAATGGAGCAGGATGAGGTTTTTGCGTCGGGCTGCTTCGGCGGCCGCGATCGTCGGCCGGAGCGTGAAGGCCGCATAGGAGTGGTCGATGACGAAGAGTTTGTCCGGATGTTCGTCGATCGTCCGCAGCAGCCGGTCGGCATCGAATGCCGTTCCGGTCGGATTGTTCGGGTTGCAGCACCAGAGTGTCTCGCCGGTCGGGGCCCAGGGCGTTGCGACCGATGACACGCGATGCCCGTAAAGATGGCATGCATCGCCGTATTCGGCGAAGGTGGGCTGCACGATTTGAGTCGTCGCACCGGCCGTCAGGTGAGCCGCCAGATAGATTGCTTCGGTCGCTCCGTTGGTCGCCAGTACCGATTCGGGCGCGATGCCATGGCGCTCGGCCAAGACCCGTTCGAGGGTAAACGGTTCCGGCTCCGGATAGTGTTCGAGGACGGTCAGCCGTTTGCGCAGAAAGGCGTACAATCCGCTGTGGTCGATGCCAGCCGGAACATTCGAACTGAAATCGGCCCGAATTTCGTCGTAACGATAGCGGTCATCGCCGTGTCCCTCGATCATCGCTGCAGAAATTGATAAATGGTCGGCAGATCGACGTGGCGGCGCACATGGTCGGCCAGCCGGTCGTATTGCTCCTCTTTGAAGGCGGCGTAATCGAAAGGCTCGGTCGTCAGCCGGTCGGTAAACGGGGCCAACAGCCGTTCGATGAAGGTGCCGTTGTCCAAAATCCCGTGCAGATAGGTACCCATCGCCCGTTCGACGACGCACCCCTCCTCGACGCCCTCGTCCGTGCGGGCCAGCGGTCGGGCGCCGTCGAGCCGTTCGGTGCGGCCCATGTGGATTTCGTAGCCGCGGCAGGGCGTCTCGTCCCCGATCAGCCGGAACGTCGTCTGACGGGTTACTTTTTCGTGCGTCATCTTCGTGCGGACAGGCAGTAATCCCAATCCGGGCAGCCGCCGGATGTCGCCTTCGACGCCTTCGGGATCGACGATCTCACGCCCCAGCATCTGATAGCCGCCGCAGATGCCTACGACCGCCGCCCCTTCGCGATGAGCCCGGACGATCGCCTGCGCGGCCCCGTTGCGGCGCAGTTCCGCCAGATCGTCGAGGGTCGATTTGCTCCCCGGCAGCAGAATGATATTCGCTTTGCGGAGCTCCTCGACGTTGTTCGTATAATAGAGGCGGACGCGCGGGTCGCGTTCCAGGACGTTGAAATCGGTGAAGTTCGAAAGGTGCCGCAGCAGGACGACCGCAATGTTGATCTTTCCGGCTTCGGCTTCGGCCCGTTTTTCGGCTAACGACACCGAATCCTCCTCCTCGATGTGTATGTCGCGGAAATAGGGGATGACGCCGACGACCGGCAGACCGCAGCACGTTTCGAGCATCCGGCGGCCCTCGTCGAAGAGGCGCAGGTCGCCGCGGAATTTGTTGATGAGGATGCCTTTGATCCGTTTGCGGTCGGCTTCGGATTGCAGCATGATCGAGCCGTAGACCGAGGCGAACACACCGCCCCGGTCGATGTCCGCAACCAACAGGACGGCGGCATCGGCATAGGCGGCCATCGGGAGATTGACGAAATCCGTCTCGCGCAGGTTCAGTTCCGAGATGCTGCCGGCCCCCTCCAATACGATGGGGTTGTAGCGGGCCGCCAATCGGTCGTAGGCGGCGTGGGCCGCCTCGCGCAGCTCGGCCTTGCCCTCGTTGCGGAAGTATTCCCAGGCCGTGCGGTTGCCGATCGGGCGGCCGTTCACGATGACTTGCGAGCTCTGGTCGGACGACGGCTTCAGCAGCACGGGATTCATGTCCGTATGGCAGGGGATGCCCGCCGCTTCGGCCTGTACGGCCTGTGCACGGCCGATTTCCAACCCTTCGGGTGTGGCGAACGAGTTGAGGGCCATGTTTTGTGCTTTGAACGGAGCCGGCGCATAACCGTCCTGGCGGAAAATCCGGCAGAAAGCGGCCGCAAGGATGCTTTTGCCGACATCGCTGCCCGTGCCGGCGAAAAAGAGGGGGCGGAGCGGCTTATTCATGGCGATGACGGTTTTTGTATCCGAACGATTTCCAGCGTTCTTCTGTCAGACCGCTTCGTTGCATTTCGGCCCGGGCCAGGATGAAGAGCAGATCGGAGAGCCGATTGACGAATCGCAGCAGCTCGGCGGGCAGCGGATCGAGACGATGGAGCGTCCACAAGCTGCGTTCGGCCCGTCGGGCTACGGAGCGCGCTAATTGCAGTCGTGCCGCCGCGGGCGTGCCGCCCGGCAGCACGAACCAGTCGCGGTCGGTGCATTCGGCGGCTAATGCGTCGATCCATTGTTCGCAGTCGGACGTCAGCGTGTCATCGAGCCGGTTGGGATTCCGGTCGCGCCGGGCCGACGGGGTGGCGACGAGGCTCATCGCCGCCATCAATTCCCGTTGCAGGCGGTGCAGCCGCTCCTGCCACGGATCGTCCGGCGAAAGTTGCGCCCGAACGATGCCCAGATGGCAGTTCAACTCATCGAGCGCCCCGTTGGCCTCGATGCGCGGATCGTCTTTGGGAACCCGGTCGCCGCCGTGAATCCCCGTTGTGCCGTCGTCGCCGGTGCGTGTATAGATTTTCATCGTTCGAAAAGTTTCAGCGGGTCCTCCTCGGCCCAATAGAGATGGGTGTAGCCGGCTAACAGCCGCCTGTATCGGTAAACCGGCGTTGCAACGGCCTCGCCCCGCGCCGAAAATTGCTGTGCTGCGGAGGGGTAGTCACCCTCGATGCGCGAATAGTGGAACTCGTGGCCGCGCAGCCGCATCCCCTCAAAGACCACTTCGCGCAAGCCGAGATGCAGCCGCATCCCCTCCATCGTGGCCGTCAGCGGCAATACGCCGCACATCGTGTACGGCCGGCCTGCTTCGTCGCGGATCTCGCGGCAGAGGTACATCATGCCGCCGCATTCGGCCAGCATACGGCCGTCGCGCTCGACGTAATCGGCGATGGCTCGCCGCATGGCGGCATTGGCCTGCAACCGTTCGAGGTGGAATTCGGGGTAGCCGCCCGGCAGATAGACCAGATCGGCTTGCGGCAAGGCCGTATCGTGCAAAGGGGAAAAGAAGATCAGTTCACCCGTCTCGGCTAACCGGTCGAGGTTGGCCCGATAGGTGAAATCGAACGCCTCGTCGCGGGCTGCGGCGATTCGCAGCTTCCGGTCGGGCAGGCGGTCGTGGGGCGGTTCGGCCGGAAACGGACGGCGGGTCTTTGCTTCCAACCGGTCGAGGTCGATCGTCCGCTCCGCGGCATCGGCCGCCGCGTCGATAACGGGGTCGAAAGTTTGCAGCGTTTCGAGCGACAGGCCCAAATGGCGCGACGGCGCCTGGAACCGTTCGTTGCGCGGCAGATAGCCCAACGGTTCGATGCCGGCCGCTTCGGCGGCGGCTTTCAGTTGGGCGTAATGCGCGGGCGATCCGACCCGATTGAAAATTACGCCGACGATTTCAACCGACGGGTCGAATCGGGCGAATCCATACAACAGCGGTGCGGCCGAAAAGGCCGCGGCCCGCGCGTCGACTGCCAGCACGACCGGCAGACGGAGCCGCTTCGCCACCTCTGCCGCCGACCCGCGGTCGCGGTCGTAGCCGTCGAACAGCCCCATCGCACCCTCGACGATGCAGAGGTCGTATCCGGCGCCGTAGCGGGCATAGAGTTGTTGCAGATGCCGCTGCGAAGCCATGAACGGGTCGAGGTTGATGCTCTCGGCACCGGCTGCCAGGGCGTGGAATTGCGGGTCGATATAGTCGGGCCCGCATTTGAACGGACGCACCCGTCGTCCGCGGCGCGCAAAAGCCCGCAACAACCCCAATGTCAGGGTCGTTTTCCCGCTGGCCGAGGCCGCTGCACCGATCAGGAATTGGCTTTTCGACATGCTGTTCCGCGAAGGTTCGGTCGGACAAAGATAGTGATTCGAGACAAAATTTTGCAGGAAAAAGAGACGAAAACGAAAATTATCCCTATCTTTGCGCCGTGCAAGGTGATGCCGCACGACACTCGTTGCGGCATAAAAGGGAATCCGGTGCGAAGCCGGAACAGTCCTCGCTACTGTAAGGCCCCGAGAGGCGGATGAATTCCGATTGCCACTGTGCGTTCGTCGCACGGGAAGGCGTCGTCCGCAGGACCGAGTCAGGAAACCTGCCTTGCCGGTTGCGTGCGGTGTCGTCGGCCCGAGGTAAGACCGGACATCCGAACGGTTTTTTTTACATGAAGAACGGATTTATGCGAGGCATCCTGCGGGGTGCGGTGTTCGTGTCGGTTTGCGTGCCGGTAACGGTTTCGGCGCAGGAACCGGCGGCGGTCGACGCCGAGCAGGCGATCGACGAGGTGGTCGTTACGGGCACGGGTACCGAACACTATCTGAAAGACGCGCCCGTGCAGACCGAGGTCATCACCGGCAAGATGCTCCGGAGCTTTTCGGGCCGCAGTTTCAGCGAGATTCTGGCCACGTTGAGCCCTTCGTTCGACGTGTCGCAGAGCGACATGGGCGCCGGTCTGTCGATGAACGGATTGGGCAATGCGTACCTGCTGATTCTCGTCGACGGAAAGCGGCTGCACGGTGATTTGGGCGGGCAGAACGATCTGGGGCTGATCGATCCGGCCGATATCGGGCGCATCGAGATCGTCAAGGGCGCCTCCTCCTCGTTGTACGGGTCGGATGCCATCGCGGGGGTCATCAATATCATCACGCGCAAGCATCGCGAATGGCCGGCGGTCGTCGAAAACACGACCCGCATCGGCAATTATTTCGATCTGCGCCAGCACAATGCGGTCGCTTTCACGGCCGGAAAGGTCGCTTCGTCGACCAAATTCTCGCTGCAGCATACCGACGGCTGGCAGAACTCCCCGCAGGAGCTCTATCGCGACAAACTCTATGAAAATTCGACGACGCAGACCGTGAGCGCCTACACCAACGAACGCATCGAGCAGGAGCTTTCGTTCCGGCCGAACGAACGGTGGCAGATCGCCGTTTCGGGCATGTACTACCGTAAACTGTTGCAGCACCGGCCGGGCGGGCCCCGCTGGCGGTCGTACAATCCGCTCTATCACGATCAGGGTTACGGCTTTTCCGCCCAATTCAAACCGTCGGAGCGGACGAAACTGCTGTTCGATGCCGACTGGAACCGCCATGCCTACTATTACGACTATTACCTGCAATACATCGACGAGTACTACGAATTGAGCGAGGTCAACGGCATTTTGAGGCCCGTTCCCGTTCATACGGTCTATTTTCCGGGCGATCATTCGACCGAAAGCGACCAGCGCCGCTGGACGACGCATCTGCGCGGGGTCTTCGATCCGGGCGGCCGGCATCGGCTGTCGGTCGGCGCGGAGTGGATCCGCGATGCGTTGATTGCGCCCCATCGCATGATGAAGGAGCGGGCGGCGGCCAATACGGCGGCGCTCTATGCACAGGACGAATGGAATATCGCTCCCTGTTTCAACGTTACTTACGGCGGCCGGTTGGTCTATCACGAACAGTTCGGATGGACGGCGACACCGAAAGTCTCGTTGATGTACAAGGCGGGCGACTGGAACCTGCGCGCTTCGTGGGCCCGCGGATTCAAGACGCCGACCCTCAAGGAGCTCTACTACTTCTATGAACGGGCCATGATGGGCAAGCTGCGGATTTATATCGGCAACAGCGCGCTGCGCCCGCAACGGTCGGATTACTTTTCGTTCGGACCCGAGTACCGCGGCCGCCGATTCACCTTCAGCGTTACGGCTTCGTACAATCGCGTCAGGGATATGATCGCCTTGGTCGGCGTACCCGTTCCGCCCGAATTCGTCAGCGACGAGGGTACGGAGTTCGACGGCGCCATGCAGTATGTCAACATGGAGGACGCCGAGGTGAAGTGCGTCGAAGCGACTTTCACGTGGCGGCCCGGGGCCGGTTTTACGGTCGGCGGCGGATACAGCTATACGGATGCCTGCGGGCATATCGTCGACGACGATGCCTCGGCGGATGCCGGTCATACCGTCATCGAGCGGCGGGTGATCGACGGCACGGCGGAGCATCGCGGCAGCCTGCGCGTCGACTGGACGCACGACTGGAAGCGTTACGGCCTGACGGTTGGCCTCTTCGGCCGCGGACAGACCGAACGCTATTACAAGGAGTACGGCAATGCCCCGGGGTACATGGTGTGGCGGCTGACGACGAATCACCGCATCGGCAGCTGGAAACGCTGGCATTTGGAGTTGGCCGTAGGGGTCGACAACCTGTTCGATCACGTCGAGCGGCATCCTTACGGTTACAACTACGGTACGACGACTGCCGGACGCACCTGCTTCGGCGAGATCACCGTGCGGTTCGGGCAGGCGCAAAGCAGCCGGAAAAAGAGGTGAATTTTTATTAAGGAGGAGGTTCCGAAACCGATTGCAGACTTCGGGAACGGGCGGAATTCCTACCGGGCGAGTGAATAAAAAAGCAAGTAAATAAAACCATTAAAACAGAAAGGTTATGAAAAAAAGTTTCAGCATGTTGGTTTCGATGGCACTCATCGGAACGCTCTGCGGCGGCTTCACGGCTTGCGACGACGACAAGGATGGGGAGCAGATTCCCGCTGCGCTCCAGTATGAAAAGAGGCACGACACGGCTATTCTGCTCGTAACGTTCGGTTCGACCTACGACGAGCCGCACACGACGTATGAGAATCAGATGGCCCAGTTCGAAACGGCCTTCCCCGATGCCGACATCTTCTTCTCGTTTACCTCCGTTACCTGCATCAACCGTTGGTATGCCGCTTCGGGCGAGCAGTTCATCACGCCCGACAAATGGCTCGGTTCGTTCATCGAGAAGGGTTATAAGCATGTTTACGTGCAGTCGCTGCACGTCATTCCGGGCGAGGAGTTCCAGTTGCTGCGCGACAAGTACGTCAAATCGGACTACAATTTCATCGTGCAGGACTTGGAGCCTGCGCGTGAGGAGGCTTGCTGCGGCACGGCGCTGTTGACGAGCGACAAGGATATTAAAGACGTGGCCAAGGTGTTGGTCGACGCTTTCAAAACGCAGCTTCAGGCTGGCGAAGCGGTCGCTTTCATGGGCCACGGCAACCCCGTTTCGGACTACGACCACGCCAACGCCTCTTATGAGAAGATCGAAAAGGAGATGCAGGCTTATGCGGAATCGGCTTACGGAAACGGGAACGTTTTCGTCGGCACGGTGGATTATCCCGCCATGCTGATTGATTACGTGATCGACGAAATGAAAGCCAAAGGCGTTTCGGAATCGACGCCCGTGAACTTGCATCCGTTGATGTCGATCGCCGGCGATCACGCCAACAACGATATGGCCGACGCGAACGACCCCGAGAGCTGGCTCTCGATGATCGAGGCCGCCGGTTGGAAGAAGGTGAAGCCGACGGTCAAGGGCCTGGGCGATTACAAGGAGATCAACGCCGTCTGGATCCGGCACCTGCGCGACGCGATCGCCGAATAGGATAAGTCGACATTAAATTCCGGGCAATACGGACCCGAACGGCCTGTATTGCTTGTTTTAGCGAAAAAAAACAGAGATGAAGAGATTGAAATACGGGTTGCTTTGCGCCGTTTTGTCGGCGGCTTCCGTTGTACAGGCCCAGCAGGCCGTTACGGGCCGTGTTACGGATGCCGAGACCGGAGCGCCGATCGTCGGAGCGGCCATACGGGTAGAGCGGACGCTGACAGGTGCTGCAACCGACAACAACGGCGAATTCCGCATGGCCCATGCGGCATCCGATGCGGTGCTGCGGGTGAGCCATTTGGGCTATGAAACGCAGACGGTCGCACTGGATGGGCGAACCTCGGGAATCGAAATCCGGCTGAAGTCTTCGCAGCTCAATATCGGTCAGGTCGTCGTAACCGGTACCGGTACGCACCGCCGGGCCGACGATGCGCCGGTTCCCATGACCGTCCTGACCGGCAAGGAGCTGCAGGAGGGCGTCATGACGAACCTCGAAGATGCGCTGCTGAAATCCGATCCGTCGTTCGCCATCACGCCGCTCGGTTCGATGGGATCGTCGATCACGATGAACGGCCTCGACGACACCTATATCCTCTTTTTGGTCGACGGACAGCGTATGCTCGGCAGCGGTACGGGGGCGCCCGACCTCGCGCGCATCGACATGTCCAACGTCAAACGGATCGAGATTCTCGACGGTGCGGCTTCGATGCTCTACGGTTCCGACGCCATCGCCGGCGTGGTGAATATCATCACCGACGATCCGCGTTCGGGCGTCGAACTGTCGACCCGCGCTTCGGTGCGCAGCTACGGCCGCTACGAACATTCGGTCGGCCTCGATGCCAAGGAGGGCAGACTGGGGGTTTACACCTCGTTCGTCCACCAGCAGGCCGACGGTTGGCGGCTCAATCCGTTGGAGGAGAACAAGAACGGCGAGTTGATCCCCTCGATGCACATGGCGTCGTTCGCCATGGCCTCGAATACCGTTTCGCAGCGGTTCACTTACGACCTCGCACGCGGTTTGAGCCTCTATGTCGACGGTTCGTATTATCATTACGACCAGTTCCGGCCGCATTCGATCGACAACGAGGAGACGAGCTACAAATACGACCTCGGACACCGGAATTACACCTACGGCGCCGGTCTGAAATACATTGCCAGCGATCGGGTTTCGCTCTTCGCCGATTTCCATTCGGACAATTACGCATCGACCTACGACTATTTCGTCGCCAGCGGCGATTTGCGTCCGGGCGATACGGAGACCCGCGTGGCGACGCGCTTTTACAAGGCTTCGCTGAAAGGAATTTTCAAATTGGATCGCCACAACCGGCTTTCGGCGGGGCTCGAATACATAGACGACCGGTTGGACGACTACCTTTCGACTTCGGCCACGCTGCCGACGGCCGTCGGCAACTACACCTTGTCGGCCTATTTGCAGGACGAGGTAACGATCGACCGCCATTGGCAGGCGCTCGTCGGACTGCGTTACCTTTATCACGAACGGATGGGCAGCCACGCGACGCCCAACGTCTCCGTAATGTACCGCACGGGCGGATTCAAGGCGCGTGCTTCGTATGCTGCGGGTTACAAGACGCCGGCCCTGTCCGAAATCTATACGTTCAACGTCAGCAAGGACGGAGCGTTGACCATCGGCAACGAAGACCTCCGTCCCGAAAAGAGCCACTACGCTTCGCTCAACTTGGAGTACGGCACCGGACGGATGAACTTTTCGGTAACCGGATTCTACAATCGGCTGATCGACAAGGTGGAGGTGGAGTCGTTCGAAGTGTCGGACGAGGAGCTGCAGCACTACCGGTCGATCTACGGCGACGGCGTTACGCAGTCGGTCGTCAAGAAACGGAGCAACATCGACAAGGCCCGCATCGCCGGCGTAACGATTGCGGCGCAGGCCTATCTCGGTGCCGGATTCTCCGTTCGCGGCGCCTATAACTTCATCGACGGCGTCAACCTTACGGCGCCCGACGGTGCGGACGACCGGTTGGACAAGAGCATCCGCCATGCCGGCAATGTGTCGGCCGACTGGGAGCATGCGTGGAACAAATACACGCTGCATGTCGAACTGAACGGACGGATGAGCGGCAAACGCTATTCTTCGACCTATTCGCCGCGCATCGGCGACGCACCGTGCTATTCGCTGTGGGATTTGGTTGCGACGCATACGTTCCGGTTGGGACGGGTGATTCTGACGCCGGCCATCGGCATCGAGAACCTGTTCGATTACCGCGATGACCGTCCGGCCTACCTCCATTACACCGATGCTTCGGGCAAGGCCGCTGCGACCGTGTCGCCTTATGCGACGCTCACGCCCGGACGGACCTGCTTTTTCTCGCTGGGCATCCGCCTGCGCAACAAGTAAGGTGCGGGCGGCTGAAGGAGAAGCGGGAAGCGGCCGCGGCCGTCGAAAACGCGATGGATAGCCATCGCGTCAATAAAAAATCCGGCATTTCGCCGGATTTTTCGTAATTTTACACCGGATAACAAGATGCGAATCATGAACCAGCCGAAAATCATCGTGGCCGGTATCGGGCCGGGAGCGCCCGATGCGATCACACCTGCCGTCGCCGAGGCCATTCGGCACGCCGATGTCGTCGTGGGTTACAAATACTATTTCCGTTTCATCGAACCGCTGCTCGGCCCGACGACGCAGTGTGTCGATACGGGTATGAAACAGGAGCGCGCGCGGGCCGAGGAGGCGTTCCGTTTGGCCGAACAGGGCCGATGCGTTTGCATCATTTCATCGGGCGATGCCGGCATCTACGGCATGGCGCCGCTCGTGTGGGAGATGGCCCGCGAACGGAATTCGTCCGTCGAAATCGAGGTGCTGCCGGGCATCAGCGCGTTTCAGCAGGCTGCGGCCTTGCTCGGGGCCCCGATCGGCCATGACCTGTGCCTCATTTCGCTCTCCGATCTGATGACGCCGTGGCCCGTGATCGAACGGCGCATTCGGGCGGCGGTCGACGGCGATTTCGTAACGGCGGTCTACAATCCCCGCAGCAACGACCGTTATTGGCAGCTGTACCGCTTGCAGGAGCTTTTCTTGCAGGGACGCGACGCCGCCACGCCCGTAGGATGCGTGCGGCAGGCCGGACGTGCGGAGCAGGAGATGCGGATAACGACCTTGGGCGAGTTCGATCCCGAACAGGCCGACATGTTCACCGTGGTCATTATCGGCAATTCGCAAACCTATCTTTCGGACCGCCGGATGATTACCCCGCGGGGATATTATCGGGAGCGGCCGGACGCCGGTGCGGGCGTCGGCCAGCGCATCATGATGGAGAGTTTTCGTACGATCGAACGGGAGCTGCGCGACCGCAATATCCCGCTCGACCGCAAGTGGGCGTTGCTGCATGCGATCCATACGACGGCCGATTTCGAAATGGAACGGCTGCTGTGGATGAACGACGGGGCCGTGGAGCGGCTCTATCGACGCTTGTCGGGCGGCGGGATACGCACGATCGTAACCGACGTTACGATGGCGGCATCGGGCATCCGGCGCGGAGCGGCGGCGCGGTTGGGCGTCGAGGTGAAATGTTATCTGCACGATCCGCGGGCCGTCGCCCTGGCCGGGCAGGAGGGCATCACCCGCACGCAGGCCGGTATCCGATTGGCGGTCGGGGAGCATCCCGAAGCGCTCTATGTTTTCGGGAATGCGCCTACGGCGTTGATGGAACTTTGCCGGCTTGTCCATTGCGGCAAGGCCCGGCCGGCCGGCATCGTCGCAGCACCGGTCGGTTTCGTCCATGTCGAGGAGTCCAAACAGATGGCCAAGCCTTTCCGGACGGTCGATCGGATTCTCATCGAGGGGCGCAAGGGCGGGAGCAATCTGGCCGCGACCCTGGTCAACGCGATTCTGACTTTTAATGATGCCGAGGCTTTGCGCCCGGGCCGCGACGTATGAAACAGCGCTTCGTTCTGATCGGTCTCGACGACGGGGCCGCTCCGCATTTTACGGTGGAGGTTTCGGCCGCGATCGCTGCTGCGAAGGTCTTTTCCGGCGGTCGGCGGCATCACGAACTCGTGCGGCACCTGCTGCCTGCGGATGCCGTGTGGATCGACATTGCCGTGCCGCTCGACGCGGTTTTCGCGCAATACGAACCGTATGACGAAATAACGGTCTTCGCTTCGGGCGACCCGCTCTTCTTCGGATTCGGTGCCACGATCCGGCGGCGGCTTCCCGATGCCGAGCTGCGGATTTTTCCGGCGATGAACTCGCTTCAGACCTTGGCGCACCGCCTTTCGATGCCATACGATGATATGACGACCGTTTCGTTGACCGGTCGGCCGTGGCAGGAGCTGGATCGCGCATTGATCGAGGGCCGTGCGAAAATCGGCGTGCTGACCGATCGTGAACATACGCCTGCAGCCATTGCCGAACGCCTGCTGGCCTACGGTTATACGGGTTACCGGATGGCCGTCGGGGAGCATTTGGGCAACCGCGAGGCGGAACGGGTCGCCGAGTTCGCACTCGACGAAGCCGCCCTCCGTGCGTTCGCAATGCCGAATTGCGTCCTGCTTTACGGCGAGCCGCGCCGTGCGCCGCTCGGCATTCCCGACAGCGCGTTCGACCACCTCGACGGACGGGCCGGCATGATGACCAAGATGCCGATCCGCCTGTTGACCGTCAGCCTGTTGCAGTTGCAGTCGGCCCGCTGTTTTTGGGATATCGGCAGTTGTACGGGGGCGGTGTCGATCGAAGCGCGGCTGCGATTCCCGCACGTCGAGGTGCACGCTTTCGAAATACGGCCCGAGGGCGAACGGTTGGTGCAGGCCAATGCCCGCCGATTCGGGGCCCCCGGCATCGTATTTCACGGCGGCGATTTTCTTGCATCGGATGAAACGGCATTGCCGGCTCCCGACGCCGTTTTCATCGGCGGTCATGGCGGACGGCTCGCCGAAGTCGTCGATCGGGTCGTTCCGCGCCTGCCGGACGGGGGGCGATTGGTCTTCAATTCGGTCTCGCCGGAGAGTTTGCGGAGGTTCGTGCAGGCCGTCGAGGCGCACGGATGCCTCGTCGGTGCCGAGACCCGCATTGCCGTCGACCACTATCATCCCATTATTGTCATTCAAGCGATCAGACATTTATGAAATCGACCATTGCTATATTGCTCGTCTCTTCGGGCGGCGAAACGGTCGCCCGTCGGGCGGCCGAGATCCTCGGAGCCGACCGGTTCGCGCTCGCGGCAGTCGACGGATTCCGTCAAGCCGATGCTTTGCAGCCGCTTTTGGAGGCGGAGTTCGCGGCTTATCGCGCTTGGGTATTCGTCGGAGCCGTCGGAATCGCGGTTCGCGCCATCGCTCCGCACCTGCGCGACAAACATACCGATCCGGCCGTTGTCGCGGTCGATTCGACCGGACGGTGGATCATTCCGCTGCTTTCGGGCCACGTCGGCGGAGCCAATGCCTTGGCCGATCGGTTGGCCGAAGCGATCGGCGGTTCGGCCGTCGTTACCACCCAGAGCGACAATACGGGACTTTGGCCGTTGGACACGCTCGCCGAGCGGTTCGGATGGAGGTGCGAAGTCTCCGGCGGGTCGATGAACGAGGCGATCGCCGCCTATCTCGCAGGACGGTCGACAGCCCTGCTGCTCGACGTTCGCGGCGAGGGGGCCCATTATCTCGAACAGACGGCTGCGGCGCACGTGAAGGTCTGTTATCGCGAGGCGGAGGTTCCTTCCGACGCCGCGTTGGTGATCGCACTGACACCGCATACCGTGCATTTCGATTCGCTTTGTGTCCATTATATTCCGCGCGTGCTCTGCGTAGGCGTCGGATGCCGCAAGGATTGCGACCCGTCGGGGATTCCCGAACGGATTGCCGAGCGGCTCGCGGCTGCCGGATGGGCTGCTCCGGCCGTCGCATCGGTCGCTACGATCGAATTGAAACGCGACGAACCGTTGGTCGGGGCTTTGTGCAGGCATTTCGGCTGCCGGAAACGGATTTTTGCGGCCGACGAACTTTCGGACATCGACGTGCCGAATCCGTCGGAGCGGGTGCGCGAGGCGACCGGTGCGGCGAGTGTCAGCGAAGCGGCGGCCATCGCCGCTGCACACGACGGCCGGCTCGTTTTGGAGAAACACAAGGATCGCCTGACGGAGGGCGGCGATTTCACCTTCGCCGTGGCTTGCGACAGCCGTTCCGAGCGGCGCGGCCATATCGAGATCGTCGGGGCGGGTCCGGGCGATCCCGACTTGATCTCCCTCCGCGGACGCCGTTTTCTGGAAGAGGCCGACTTGATTCTCTATGCCGGAAGTCTCGTGCCGCGCGAGGTAACCGATTGCGCACGGGCCGATGCCGAGGTGCGTTCGTCGGCTCCGCTGACCCTCGAAGAGCAGCTCGACCTGATGAAACGCTACTACGACCGGGGTTGTCTGGTCGTGCGGCTACATACGGGCGATCCGTGCATCTACGGTGCGATTCAGGAGCAGATGAGCTTTTTCGACCGTTACGGGATGCGTTATCATATCACGCCCGGCATTTCGTCGTTTCAGGCGGCCGCGGCCGAGCTCAAATCGCAATTCACCATCCCCGAACGGGTGCAGAGCATCATTCTGACCCGCGGCGAGGGCCGCACGCCGATGCCCGACCGCGAACGGCTCCGCGACCTGGCCCGTTCGCGGTCGACCATGTGCATCTTCCTCTCTGCGGGCATCGCTGCGAAGGTGCAGGCGGAGTTGTCGGAGCATTATCCGCCCGAAACGCCGGTCGCGGTCTGCCACCATCTGACGTGGCCCGACCAGCGCATCTGGCGCGGCGAGCTGCACGATTTGGCGCGCATCGTGGAAGAGCACCATTTGACCCTGACGACCCTGATCGTCGTCGGCGAGGCCATCGACAATCGCAAAGGGCTGTCGCGTCTCTACGCGCAGGAGTTCAACCATCTGTTCCGCCCATGATCCTCGTTTTCGGCGGTACGACCGAGGGCCGTTCGGCGGTCAAGGTGGTCGAGCAGGGCGGGAAGCCCTTCTTCTATTCGACGTTGGGCGGCACGCAGTCCATTGAATTGGTGCACGGCAGGCGGCTTACCGGTGCGATGGATGCCGATACCGCCGCTGTATTCTGCCGCCGCGAGGGCATCAGGCTGCTGATCGACTCCGGACATCCGTTCGCCGAGCAGTTGCATCGCACGGTCGAGCGGGTCGCTGCGGTTTGTCGGCTGCCCGTGATCCGCTACGAACGGCGGCCGGTTCCACCTGACGGATATGCCGTTCGGTGTGCGGATTACGCCGATGCCATCCGTCGCATGGAGACCGACGGCGTGGAGCATTTGTTGGCTTTGACCGGCGTTCGGACGATCCGGAAACTGCGGCCGTTTTGGGAGCGGCACGATTGCCGCTTCCGGATCCTCGATCGGGAAGCGTCGATCGCCGAGGCGCTGGCGGCCGGTTTTCCCCGTGAAAAGCTGCTGTTTTACAGGCCCGACGAACCGGAATCCGCCGTATTGGAGCGGGTGCGGCCTTCGGCCGTGCTGACCAAGGAGAGCGGCAAATCGGGCGGGCTTCCGGCCAAGATCGAGGCGGCCCGGCGGTTCGGTATTCCGGTTTATGTGGTCGAACGGCCTGCGCTTCCGGATTCGTTCGAATGCGTTTACACCGAGGCGGGTTTGCTGCGCCGCATCGACGAACTGTTACCCGGATTTTTCGCTTTGCGGAGCGGTTATACGACCGGTGCGTGCGCTTGTGCGGCGGCCTGTGCGGCGCTTCGCCTCTTGTTGACGGGCGAATCGGAGGCACGTTCGGTGATCGTTCTGCCCGGCGGTGAACGGGTCGCGCTGCCCGTTTCCGATGCTTCGTCGGAGGGGGCCCGGGCCTTTGCTACGGTCGTCAAAGATGCCGGCGACGATCCTGACGTTACGAATGGATGCGCCGTAACGGTGCGGGTCGAATTGAATGATTCGCAGACGATTCGCTTCTTTCGGGGCGAAGGGGTCGGAACGGTTACGCTCCCCGGGTTGGGGCTTGCCGTCGGAGAACCGGCCGTCAATCCGGCTCCGCGGCGGATGATCGTCGAGAATTTCGCAGCGATGGGCATCGCGGGAGCCGATGTCGAAATCTCCATAGCGAACGGGGAGGCCTTGGCCGAAAAAACTTTCAATCCGCGGGTCGGGGTGGCAGGAGGCCTCTCGGTTATCGGCACCTCGGGCATCGTCCGCCCCTTTTCGAACGAAGCCTTCATCCGTTCGATCGAGCAGTCGGTCGGGGTCGCCCGGGCGGTCGGCTGCCGCGAATTGGTCATCAATTCCGGCGCCCGCAGCGAACGCATTTTGCGCGGCGCGCGTCCCGATCTGGCGCCTCAAGCCTTCGTGCAGTACGGCAATTTCATCGGAGAAACGCTGCAGGCAGCGGCCCGATGCGGATTCCGGCAGGTAACGATGGGCATCATGCTGGGCAAGGCGGTGAAATTGGCCGAAGGTCATCTCGACACCCACAGCCGCAAGGTAACTTTGAATCGTGCGTTTCTGCAACGGGAGGCCGCGAAGGCGGGGTGCTCGGCAGCCGCTGCGACGATCCTCGGACGGATCGCACTTGCCCGCGAATTGTGGTCGGCGCTCGATGCGGACGATCGCGACCGGTTGCTGCAGCGCATCGCCGATGATTGCCGGAACATCTGCGCCCCGCTGCTGCCGGAGGGAGCGGTCGAGGTGCTGCTGATTGCGGAGACGGGTGCAATCGCCTACCGGTCGAGTGCATCGAGCAGTTCCGCGATCGACCGGCATTCGACGGCAGAGCCGTCGCGCTGAATCGTGAAGCGATCGGATGCGACCGCGACCGTGGTTTCCGTCCTCTCGTCCGAGGCCGACGGATCGATCCCTACGCGCCGGAGCGCTTTTTCGGCCATCGCCCGCAGCAGGCCGTCGCCCGTCAGCCGAACGCCTTCCCGATAGCGGTTCCGGATGCGGAACAGCCCCGTCGCCGGGTCGAAAGCGATGCCTTGCTGCGGAAAGAAGCCGGCCAGCGTGCCGTCGATGGAGAGGTCTTCGGGCGTTCCCGTAATCAGCGGCTCGCCGCGTTTCATCAGCCAAATCCGATCGGCGATTTGCAAGGCTAATTCGAGGTCGTGCGTCGACAGAAAGATGGTCTTGCCCGTTTCGCGCGTCAGCCGGTGAAGCAGCTGCATGATCTCGACCTTGCTCGGATAATCCAGAAAGGCGGTTGGCTCATCGAGCAGAATGACGGGCGTCTGTTGGGCCAATACCTTGGCGATCATCGCTTTCTGGCGCTCGCCGTCGGAGAGTGTCTGGATCTTGCGCCCGGCGAGCGATTCGATGCCGACTGCGGCGATCGCCCGATCGATCTCCTGCCGGTCGGAAGCCGCCAATGCGCCCCAAAAACCCGTGTACGGCGCCCGTCCCATCGCCACTAAATCGGCTGCGGTCATGTTGGTCAGATCGCACTTGTCGGTCAGGACGACCCCCAAAAGATGCGAGAGTTCCCGATCGGAATACGCCGTCAACGCCCGTCCGAGCAGCCGGATCGAACCGCCCAACGGCGGCTGGAAGGCCGCCAATGTACGCAGAAGGGTCGATTTGCCGGCCCCGTTCCGGCCCAGGAGGCAGGTCAGCTCGCCGTTCGAGATGGAGGCATCGAGCCTTTCGGCAACGACGTGTTCTTCGTTCCGCACGCAGTAGCCGATTTGCAGGCCGGAGAGACGGATGGTTTCCTGCCGTTTCATTCGTTCAGATCGTTTTTGCGTTTGCGGAACAACACCCACATAACGACGGGCGCACCGATCAGGGCCGTTACCGAATTGATGGGCAGCACGCCTTCGAAGCCGGGCATACGGGCGATCAGATTGCAGAACAGGGCCAGTACAGCACCCATCAACAGCGAGGCGGGCATCAGAATCCGATGGTCGGAGGTGCTGAAGATGCCGCGGCACAGGTGCGGGACGGCCAGCCCGAGGAACATGATCGGCCCGCAGTAGGCCGTTACGATTGCGACCGATACGCCGGCCGAACCGATCGTCAGCAGGCGCGCCCGACGGATGTCGAGCCCCAGATTGCGGGCATAATGGTCGCCCAACAGCAGCAGGTTGAGCGTCTTGACGAGCAGCATCGAGAGGGGCAGCAGGAGGGCCATGACCGTAACGAAGAGCGTTACCTGGTTGCCCGAAACGCGCGCAAAACTCCCGAGCCCCCAAATGACATAGGCGCGGATGTCTTCCTCGACGCTGAAGAATTTCAGTACGCCGATGACGGCATTGGCCACATAGCCGATCATCACGCCGATGATGAGCAGCGTTACGTTGCCTTTGACCTTTTGCGAGATGAGGGCGATCAAGGCCATAACGGCCAGCGCTCCGATGATGGCGGAGACGGTCAGCGCCAGACTGCCGACGTATCCGAGGCGGCTCAACGCATGCCCTCCGATTCCCGACACCAACACCACGAGCGCGACCCCGAGGCTGGCTCCCGAGCTGATACCCAGCACGGAAGGGCCTGCCAACGGATTGCGGAAGACGGTCTGCATCTGCAACCCGCTGACCGAGAGACCGGCTCCGGCCACCAAGGCCGTGAGCGCCTGCGGGAGCCTCGATTTCAGGATGATATTCCGGCGGATCTCGCTCTCCTCGGCCCCTTCGCCGAAGAGAATCCGCACGACCGACCGGAACGGGATTTCGACCGTCCCGATCAACAGATTGAGCACCCCCAGCACCACGACCGCTATGACCAGCAGTCCTATGATTCCGATCCAGCGACGTTTCATCGGTCGATTAGGGCAGCAATCGGTAATAGACGGAGCGGTGATCCGGAACCAATTCGGGATGGAAAACCTTGATCAGGTCGGCCAGAACGACATCGGGCTGCATGGGCGTCGTCTCGTAGAACGGAGTTTCGCGCAGATTGCAGTAGATGACGCCCCGATTTTTCCAGGCTCGGAAATCCGTATAGCGGGCATCCTCGTCGCGCAGGGCATCGTAGGAGAACGTCCCGTCGAAACTGTTGAGTATCCGCCAGTAATCGGCATCCGCCGCAGCCGCATAGACCTGTTCGATATCGAGGGTTACGCCGCCCGAACGCGGATCGTCGCGCAGGAAGTAGTCGGCGCCTGCATCGCGGAACAGTTGAGCCAGAAAACTGCGCCCGCCGACTGCGTACCAGTTGCCGCCGCGCAACTCGCCCGAAAAGACCGTCGGACGCTGTTCGACCTCGGCCGTCAGCGCACGCAACCGGTTGTAGCGCAGGGCTATGGCATCGAACAGGCTGTCGGCCCGTTCCTCGTCGCCCGTCAGCAGCCCGATGCAGCGAATCCATTCCGCCTGACCGAGCGGAGTGGTCTCCTTGTAACCGAAGTGCGGCAGAAGCGGGGCGCCCGCTTCGAGGAGGGCGTCGTACCCGCCCCGTTTGAAGGGCGAAATGAGAATCAAATCGGGTGCAATGTTCAGAATCACTTCGTTATCGAAGTTCCCTTCGATGCCGATGCGTTGCGTCGTGCCTTCGGCGATTCGGCGTCGCATTTCCGGATTGTGGAGATGACGGGTCGAAGTAACTCCCCTGACCGCATCCATCCGCCCGAGCGTGATGAAGTTCGAGAGTTGCAGGGTCGTCATGCAGATCACGTTGCGCACCGGCACCTCGATAGGGGTGCAGTCGGCGGGGAAATCCGGTTTTTCGCCCCTCGGAATCAATGCGAAACGGCTCGGCCGGCCCTGTTTGTTCTGCGGGTCGCACACTTCGAGGATTTTGTATCCGTCGCAGCGATGCACGGCGAATCCTTCGGCGTAACGGATTTCGCAGCCGGTCGAATCGGCTGCGGAATCGGCGGCCGTGCGGGCCTTGCGATGGCCGCACGCACAACATGCGACGAGCAATAGGCCTGTTATTAAAAATCGGTTATTCAATTCGGTAACTATGCTTTTCGTCGGCACGACGGGGCGGACGATTTATTCGTATGCAAAGATAGGGAATTTAATCGAATATCGGTCATTCTGCAGAAGAAATCGGCCGATCCGTGCAAACGATTTGTACGGACCGGCCGGTATGAATCCCGAGGCTCGGTGGTTCGGTATCGGGTTAGCCGATGTTTCCGGCCAGCGCGTGCGTGCACCAGCCGGCCAGCGCTTCGGCCAGCAGATAGCAGCCGATGTATAGGCCGATGGCTCGTCCGCCGCGCAGATTGGCTGCGATCGAGAATCCGCGCCAGCTCCATGCGAAGAACCAGACTAACATAACCAGGGCGATCGATGCGTAAACAAGCAGTCCGGCCGATAGCACGAAGGATTGAAGCTCGAGCAGATTGGCATTTTGCAACTGTTCCAGATCGCCCGCGATCTGCTCGGACGGATAGATCGGGCTGCAGAGCAGCAGAACGAGCCACGGCAGTTTCGCTGTCGCCTGATTGCCTGCAATGTCGATGATGCGGATGCGGGAGGCCGAAAACCAGCGGCCTGCACCGTAGAGCAGGCCGGAGAAGATGCCCCATCCGGCAAGGAGCTGTCCGGCCAGACGCAGATACGAAAGGTCGCCGATGCCGAGGGAGATTACGCCGCGGAACGTTTGTCCGGTTGCACCGGCGATTGCGACCATGCCGGCCATGACGAGCAGACCGATGGAGAGGGTCGTGCCTCCCGAGAAATAGGTGAACGGATCAAGCAGTTTTTTCATTGTTCGTAGGATTTTAACCGGTTGATGATGTCGTCGAGCCGATTGCGAACGGTGGGGTAGCTCAAGCCCAATCGGGAGGCCATCTCTTTCAGGGAGCCGCTGCACAGGATGAAGTCCAGGACGAACCGTTGATCGTCGGTCGGCAGCAGCAGCAGGGTCGGCAGGCGGTAGTCGCCTTCGATGCGGGTTTCGCAGGTCGGACAGTACAGCGCGGCGACGTGGAGCTGGGCGCTGCATGAAGGACATGCGTTCGGAAGATTTTTTTTCGTTTCCATGTTCCTTTTTATTTATTGACGAAACAAAAGTAACGCTATTTTTAATAAAATCAAAATTAATTTTAATAAAATTCAGCTAACTTTTATTTATATCCAAAATCTTCCGGCTGTTTTTCTTTCCCAACCCCAAAACAATCACTACCAAATGTAGTGTTTCGGATCCTTGCAGTTCATTACCCGCGAACATGCCGACCCCGATAGATTGGCCTGTTCTTATTTTAGTTTATCGTACTCTTCATCAGTTACTGGTTCGAGCCACTCGTTGGAGGCATTCTCTCCCGGGATTTCGAACGCCAGGTGTGCGAACCAGCTGTCGGCCGCCGCACCGTGCCAGTGCTTCACGTTAGCGGGGATGTGGATGACCGTGCCGGGCAGAATCTCGACGGCGGGTTTGCCCTCCTCCTGATACCAGCCACGACCTGCCACGCCTACGAGCATCTGTCCTCCGCCTTTCGTGGCTTTATGGATATGCCAATTATTGCGGCAACCCGGCTCGAAGGTTACGTTGGCGATGGATACCTGTTCCGACGAGATGCGGGCGAGGTAACTGTTGCCGATGAAATACTGCGCATACGCCGTATTCGGTTCGCCGATGGGGAAAATCATTTCGCGCTGGAACGCGGCTTTGGCGTCCTCTCCGGTGGTGTCTTCCGCCCATACGTCTTTGGCTAAACGGAATGCCGCCCATGCTTTCGGCCAACCGGCATAGAAGGCGATATGCGTGATAATCTCGGCAATCTCCGTGCGGGTGATGCCGTTGTTCTTCGCCGATTGCAGGTGATACGTCAGCGAGCTGTCGGTGATGCCCTGACTGATGAGCGAGGTAATCGTTACTAAGCTGCGGTCGCGAAGACCGAGCTTGTCGGTGCGGCTCCATACCTCGCCGAAAAGGACATCGTCGTTGAGCTCGGCGAATTGGGGGGCGAACTCGCCTAATTGGTCGTGTCCGGCGGTCTGTACGATCTTTTTCTGTGCCATAACATGGAGTGTTAAAAGGGTGAATAGGGTAATTGAAATGATTCTTTTCATGATTCCTTATAGAATGAAGTGATTGATTCGGTTCGCAGGGTTGAGCGGCGTTTGGTCGGACAATACCAGCGATTTGACCATATGCAGCGTTCCCTGCTTGTACTTTTGGAAGTGTTCCGAAGCGATATGCTTCTCGTAAGCCGCCCGGCTCGCATAGCTCTCCAATATGGTTATCTTGCATGGATTCTCTTTCTCGCCGACGGCGTACATGGTCAGCACGCCCGGTTCGGTGCATAGCGAGACCTCTCCCACCTCGGTCGCGTATTTCATATACTCGTCGAGGTGCTGCGGATAGACCTCGATTTTCGACAGCCGCACGATGCCGTCGGCCTGCATCGGCTCTTTGGCGCACAAGTCCGCCGGATTGCCATGATTCATTTTCACGTTATCCGACCGATTGGGTTTGTCAGAAAACAACGCAATCGCATTATCGGCCAGAATATCCTCTGAATAGGGTGCAAGCTCCTTGTCTTCTGCAATCCGCGACCGCATCCGTTTCAGGCTCTCCGTCAGCACTTCGGCCGGTTGATACGGATAGTCGGAACCGTAAAGCAGATGGTCGGGCGTAGTGATGGTCAGCAGGGATTTTACCACTTCGGGGGTCGCCCCTCCGGCGAGGTCGTAATAGAGATGGACGAGGTTGGCTTCCCAATCGACCGGCTGCATATAGCCTTTGGCCTGCATCGCCGGAAGGATCGCTTTCATGCGGGGAATGGCTAACGGCAAGAATGAACCGCAGTGAGGAATGACAAACCGTATCTCCGGATAGCGTGCCGGAACGTTCCGGGCGATCATGTGGATGACCGTGCGCGTGGTCTCGGCCGGGTATTCGTAAATGGCGAGCGGTGCGGTGGCAATGATGCCTTCGTTCACCGGCGACGGCTTGTGCGGGTGCAGGATGACGACGGCCTTGCGTTTGTTCAGCACCTCCATCAGCGGGTCGAGCGCTTCGTCGCCCACATATTGCCCCCGGCTGTTGGTCGCCAATTTGATACCGTCGGCGCCGAGCGTATCGAGCGCATAAACAGCCTCCTCGATGGCGGCTTCCACATCGGGCAGCGGCAGCGATGCGCAGAAAAGGAACTTGCCGGGGTAATCGGCTTTCAATCGGGCGCTTGCCTCGTTATAAAAGCGAACAATCCGAGCGCATTCGTCTGCATCGCCATAATACGGCTGCGGCGCAGGCATCGAAAGGATTGCCTTTCCGATACCGGCATCTTCCATAAATGCCAGATGGGAGTTTACGTCCCATTTCGGCAACGGGAACGTCTCCTCCATCGCGGCCCCGTGTCTTTCCAAAAATTCGGTGAACTCGGGAAGGACATTGTGGGAATGTACGTCTATCGTTTGCTGTGCCATGACCGAAACCATAGAGAGAATACTCGTCAAGAAAATCGATAGGGACTTCATAACAGCAGGCTGAAATGGTTCTGCACGGCAGAGATATGTACGCCCTCTTTGGACAGCATCTCTTGCGCGCTATTCTTCGATTGTAATCAGCCGATATTTTTGAGAACCAAGTCCAAGTTCTTCAGCGTAAGTCAGAATATGGGTCCCTTGACGGGAATTGATGCGTTCTATAAGGGCTGCTTTACCGGAATCTTCGGAGTTGAATACCATATCGACACAGGCGCGGTCCAATGCTACCGGATCAAGAGATGCAAACACACCTAAGTCTCCCATTTCCGGAGCCTCCGGATCCCCATCGCAGTCACAGTCAACTGACAGGCGATTTGCAACATTTATATAGAGTATATGGTCACCGGTAAAGTCAATCACACCCTTTGCCGCCTCTGCCATTGATTCAAGAAAGTCCTTTTGTTCTGCCATGTGTTCCCAAATAGAGTCAGCAAGTTCTGTTGCTCCGGCTGAATGGATATATGCCTTGCCGTTTGATGATGCTATTCCTATAGAGATATTCTTGAGAGCTCCCCCAAATCCTGCCATTGCATGACCTTTGAAGTGGGATAGCACTACTATAAAATCGTAGTCAGCAAAATGCTTGCCTACTATATCTTTAGTCAGATGTTTGCCACCTGTGACAGGAATTTCCATTTCACCGTCGGCATCCATGATATCAACACCGGCGAGATCTGTGAATCCATGTTCTTTTGCCGCTTTGATATGCGCTTCAGTTGTATTGCGGTTACCTGCGTATGCTGTATTACATTCAATGAATGTCCCGTTGATAGTTCTAACGAAATTTGATATCAGCGCAGTGTCAAGATGATTGGATTTATTCGATTCTCCTGTAGATATCTTGATCCCGATTTTTTTACCCTCCGCTTTCCGTCCGAGGGCGTTATAGATCCTGATCAGATTCTTCGGAGTGATGTCCTTGATGAAATACACCTTGGGAAGCGGTGAACTCTCCTCTGTTTGGGAGGTCTTTTGTGCGTTGGAGCAACCTGCACCCGCAGATATCACGGCGGATGCCATCATGGTTGCAAAAAACTTGTTCATAACCATAATGTTTTGAATTATTAAAAGTGAATATTGACTCCGGCCATTACCGTTGCGCGAGGCATCGGATAACCGGCATTGATTTCGTAACGTTGTGCCAGCAGGTTCTCACCCCGTGCCCAGATGTCGAGCCACCTGGCGGCATGGAACGAGGTCCGCAGGTTCCACAGCGTGAAGTTCTCTTGGATGACAGGGTCGGTAGAGGTATAAAGACCGGCAATGTATTGCACGCCTGTCGATACGTCCCATCTGCCTTTCGAGAAACTGACTCCGGCATACAGCTTGTGTTCGGGAGCGGCAACCACGGGATTGTCCATGTACAAATAGTTGTAGTTGGCATCCGCAGTCCATTCCTTATTGATACGGCAGGCGATCTGCAGCTCCACGCCCGTGTTGTCTATCTGGCCGGAGTTCTGGTTGAGCCGCCCGCTGCCGTTGGGGTTGGGCAGTGTCATAATCAGATTCTTGCCGTCTATATAGAATACGTTCACGCCATACGACAGCTTGCCGTCCATGAGCTTTTGGCTGAAAGCAAGTTCGTAGTTCCACATCGACTCCGGCTTTAGGTCGGGGTTCTGGGGCGGGAACATGTACATCTCGCGCAAAATGGGATAACGGAATCCTTTTGAGGCCGAGAGTTTCAGTTCAATGGCGCGAGGCAGGTGGAATACTATACCGGCTTGCGGAACCCATTCCGTACCCACGCGGGAATGGTGGTCGATGCGCACTCCGGCATTGAGGGTCAGCCATGAGCCGATGTTCTGCCGGAAATCCATATAGCCAGCCACTTCGTTCTCGTGTTTGTCCACGATGTCCTCGCGTGTTCCGGCTTTTTCGCCTTTTATGTACTCCGTCCATGCCTGGCCGCCGTAGCGGAACCAGTCAAAGCCGAAAGTGATACGGTTCCCATTGAAGAACTGTGTGCTTTGGTAAAGCGAGATACCCATCATGTCATCGAATGAGTTGAAACGTCCGTCCTGCGGCGTTTCGCCCGCACTCGGCGTGTAGCCGTCATTTATCCAGTGATCGCCCCAGTTATAGAAGAAACTCAATCCGCCGGATGTGCGGTCGTAGTCGTTCTCGAGGGCGCAGGAAGCCATGCCGCGCGTGATGCGCTGGTCTCCTTCCAGCAGCGGTGCGGATACAGGACCGGGATAGGTGGCATTGAAGTGCGTTACGTTCACATCGGTGCAGGTGTTCCAATGACCGGTCAGTTCGTAGTTCAGTTTGGCATAGCCGCTGTATTGCTCGAAAGGCATGTTGTCGCGGTGCCCGTCTGTTCGGTTGTACGAAGCGCTGACGATAGTGGAGAAACGTCCCTTACGGATGCGGTTGGTGCATTCCGTTTCTATTGTGTTGTATGAGCCGTAGCCTGTATGCAGGTCGGTAAACACTCCGTCCTCGTGCATTTTTCGGGTAACGATGTTGATGACGCCGCCCATCGCATTGGAGCCGTAGAGCATGGAAGCCGGGCCGCGGAGCACCTCTACCCGCTCGGCTAACGATGTCTGGTAAGCGTCCGAAATGGGATGGCCGAAGATACCGGCGTATTGCGGATGTCCGTCGATGAGCACCATCAGCCGGGCATTTCCTCCGCCCAGTCCGCGCAGGGAGATGCCTCCCGCCGCACCGTTCGAGACACCGTATCCCATCACGCCGCGCGAGGTGGTGAACAGTCCCGGTATTTGCTCTGTCAATACGGGCAGAAGCGAGGATTGCAGACTTTTCTCTATGACGAGGCGGGGTATTACCGATACGGTTTGCGACAGGTGATGCACATTGATTTCATTCCGTGCACCGGTAACGACCACCTCGTCCAACGCAAAATTTCTGTCGGCAAGCGAGGCGGTATCTGGAACGGCTTTTAAGTCTTGCGCTTGTGTTACAACCGGAAGCAATCCCAGGACAAATAAAATTGTCAAAGATTTTCTCTTCATTTTAATGGCCTGCATTCGGATGCAGAAGTTTCTATCTTAATTATTTGAGCAGGAGCAAAGATAGTGCATCTCAAAAGAAAGTCTGTATCAGGAAACTTGTCAGAAGCAACAGGTGTCTTGTCGTAGAACATAAACACTATATTCGTTTAATTATTTCACAGCTGACATGACTGTATCAGCGATGCCGTCAGGAGTGAGATTGCATTCTTTCAGGACCTCGACGGCGTTGTATCTGTTCAGGAACTTTTTTTGCAGACCTAAATTGATTACCTTGACAGCGGTATCGCCATAATAAGAGGCTACCTTCTGTCCGAATCCACCGTCTAATATGCCGTCCTCGGCTGTAATGACCATTTCGAAATCTTTTATAGCGTCGAGACAGGCCGTATCGAGCGCGGACACCTCACGCGGGTTTATCACCATAGGGTCAAAGCCCTTCGATGCAAGATGCTCGGCCGCCTGCTGCATTGCCGGAAGGAATGT
>CANREN010000010.1 GCA_947629705.1 uncultured Alistipes sp.
CTGCGGTTTTTCCGTGGGAGAGTAGGTAGCCGCCTCTTGAAGCCGAACAGTCGATGGGATTGTTCGGCTTTTTGTTTGGTTTAAGGTCGTGGTGCTGCCGGAGGATTCGTTCGTTCGGCTATCTAATGAAGAAATCGACGCTGGTACTGACCGACAGCGGCGGCATACAGGAGGAAGCGCCCGGATTAGGCAAGCCCGTTCTGGTGATGCGCGACACGACGGAACGGCCGGAAGCGTTGGAGGCCGGCACGGTGAAATTGGTCGGTACGGACTACGACAAAATCGTCGGCGAGGTCTCGACTCTGCTTACCGACACGGCTGCCTACGACCGCATGAGCCGTGCCGTCAATCCCTACGGCGACGGAAAGGCGTGCGAGAAAATTGTAAAGTATGTACACATGTGATTAAAAATAAAAGTTATGATTCGGACAAAAGAGGATTTAAGATTGTACCTGCAAAAAGACAAGGAGGCGTTGAAAATTACACGCAAACGCCCCCGTATAATCGGTGATGAAATCTGGAAATTCCAGATAGCCCTTCGGGAACATGAATATTATAAAAATTCGGGGGGGGGATTTTGCTGATTATATGGAAATTAATTCATCATCTATACGGAATTAGGCTTGGATTTGAAATTCCAATCAATGTTTTCGACTACGGACTACGTATCAATCATTATGGCTATTTAGTCGTCAATGGCGGTGCACGGATAGGTAAATTCTGCGATATACATCAAGGCGTCAATATCGGACGGAATATAGAACCGGGCAGCGTTCCGACGATAGGCGACAATGTCTGGATAGGTCCCGGAGCAAAACTATTCGGTAAGATAACAATTGCCAATCGTATAATGATAGGCGCGAATGCCGTGGTCAACAAATCCTTTTTAGAGGAGAATATCACCATAGCAGGTGTTCCGGCGCGAAAAGTCAAGGACTCCGGATATCCATATCACAGAAAATAAAGTGAAAGTGATTGAAACAAGTAATGAAATTCTATCTACCCACACAGTAAGCTTTGGCGGACGGCACAGAATGATTCCCGGAGAATGCAAGAAAGACAATATGTTATCTATTCATGGGCGACCTTTTTGAGTGTTCGTATAATACAATGGATTTCCCGTATCCGGGCTGAAGATTTCCGAATTACTTTTGGTAACTATATACCACATTTTACCCTGAATCGAATTGTCGGCTGGATTTGCATCGCTGTCGGTCGCGTCGCTCGCGGCTTCGCGCAGCGCGTCGGCTGCGACCGTCTATCGAATCTATCCGCACGAAAAAGGCGCGCTGCGATTTCGAATCGCAGCGCGCCCTACATTCCCTGCCGATAGGTTATTGTCGCTCCGTATCCGGCATGTCGCCCAATGGATGGTCGTTCCTATTGGCTTGTGCCGAAAGATTCGTCGGCTGGCTCGCCGATGAACCGTCCGAGCCGAATGCCGCGTTCAGCTCTTTTTCGCAAGCGTCGTGATCGGCGCCCTTCGAGGCACGGCCCTCGTCGATGATGCGGTTCAGATTGTCCTGAAAATCCTGTTCGCAGGGCTCGCATTTCGTTTTGTCGTTATTCATAAGCGCGGAATTTAGCGTAATTCTCCGTTCTTCGCTGCAAATAACGTACAAAAAGAGCCTTTGAATGTACGGACGATTTGTTATCCGAATGTCCGGATCCGCCCGCCGGTGCCAGTCGCAGCAGGCGGCGTATGCAAATTTCAGAGGGTGTCGATGATCGCGGCGATGCGTCCGAACACCTCGTCCATCGTGCCCGAACCGTCGATCGACGCATATTTCTCCTGCGTCTTGTAGAAATCCGATACGATGGCGGTCTGCCGGTGGTAGACGGCGAGCCGGTCGCGGATGACCTCTTCCGACGCATCGTCGGCACGTCCCGAATCCTTGCCGCGCAGCAGAATGCGGCGGATCAACTCCTCCTCCGGCACCTGAATGTCGATCATGATGTCGACTATCAGTCCGTGTTGCGCCAGAATTTGGTCGAACGCTCGGGCCTGCACCGTCGTGCGGGGAAATCCGTCGAAGATGCACCCTTTGGCATTCTTGTGTTCGGCCACGTAGTTGGCGATCATGCCGATGACCACCTCGTCCGGTGCCAGTCGGCCCGTGCTGATGTAGTGTTCCATGCTGCGTCCGAGCTCCGTGCCGCGTCGGATTTCCGAGCGGATGACCTCGCCCGTCGACACGTGTTCGATGCCGTAATGCGTTTTCAGCCGCTGGGCCTGCGTACCTTTGCCGCACCCGGGCGCGCCGAATAAAACGATATTCATCATAATTCGAACTTTGCGTTTCATTGAACGCTGCAAAAGTAGCCTATTTTTTTGAGAAACGGCAATATCTTCGTAATTTTGTAAAAATTTTTCATAAGGGGGCTTCGGTGCCGAAACGAGGTTGCCGGACTCTTTGCAATCCGAATCGCATGGAACAGAAAAAACGTACGGAAATCGCCGAGCTGGGGCAGTTCGGATTGATCGACCGGCTCACCGCCCGATGCACCTATCGCGATGCCTCGACGCTGAAAGGCGTGGGCGACGATGCCGCTGTCATCGCTCCGCCGCAGGGCGAAGCGATGCTTTGCACGACCGATACTTTTTACGAGGGCGTCGATTTCGATCTGACCTATTTCCCGTTGAAACATTTGGGCTACAAGGTCGTAACGGCCGGCATCAGCGACATGCTGGCGATGAACGCCCTGCCGTCGCAGATCACCGTGTCGCTGGGCGTGTCGTCGAAACTGTCGGTCGAGGCGCTGGACGATCTGTACGAAGGAATCGCGTTCGCCTGTCGCGAACAGGAGGTCGAGCTCGTCGGCGGGGATACGCGTGCGTCGATGACGGGCCTCGTCATCTCCGTAACGGCGCTGGGCCATGCGAAAAAGGAGGCGATCGCCTATCGCAGCGGTGCCGGACAGAACGATCTGATCTGCATCACGGGCAATCTCGGCGCGGCCTACATGGGGCTGCAGCTGCTCGAACGCGAACGGCGTGTGTTGAACGACGTGAAGAATCCGCAGCCGAAATTCGACGGCTACGAATATCTGCTCGAAAAATACCTCAAACCCCGCCCCCGCACGGACATTGTCGTAACGCTCTGCGAGGAGCAAATCCGTCCGACGTCGATGATCGACCTGACCGACGGATTGGCCAGCGATTTGCTGCAACTCTGCAAAGCATCGTCGTGCGGGGCCCGCATCTATTTGGAACGCATCCCGTTGGCACGTCAGACGACGGAGCTTGCCGATGAAATGCATATCGATCCGGTCGTTGCGGCGCTGCACGGCGGCGAGGACTACGAACTGCTCTTCACCGTGCCGCTTGCGATGCAGGAACAGATCATGCGGTTGGGGTTGGTCGATGTCATCGGCCACATTGTTCCGGCTGCGAAGGGGCATTATTTGGTTACGCCCGATGGCGGCGAAATCGAACTGAAAGCCCAGGGATTTCATTCATCGCTCATCGGCAGATAGCGGCCGCTGCGCATCGTCAACATTTGGCGGCGCTGCCGATTCTGCCGGTCGTATACTCCGACGTGCAGCCAGCGGGGCACTCCCGCAGCATCTTCCGATTCGGAGATCAACTGGTCGAACGGGTGCGTTGCGAGGAACGAGCGGCAGCAATGCTTGAAATCGAGCATCCGGCCGTTGCTCGGTTTCAGATCGGCGGCCCATCCTAAACGGTGCGCCGAGGTAGGGGAGCCGCCAACGGCCCGATTCAGCTCGTCCGACCGATAGCCTGAAGTTACGAGCAGGGCGGGATTGCCCCATGCTTCGGCCGAACATTGTGCGGCCCACTCCGCACGAAGCGGATCCAGCAGCATTTCGATCAAGGTGCGGAGCCGGTCGCGGATAACGGGCGACGGCGTATTGTCCAGCCCCATGCGCAGGGCCGTTTCGGAACGGACGAGTTCTTCGATGGTAAAGAATTGCATGACGGTTTCGTGAATGGGTTGGCTGTTTCCGCTGTCAAAGATAGCACGATTTTTTGCGGCGCGGCGTTCAAGTTGCTATTTGTGGAAAATTTCTGTGCGCACGACGATATTTAGACTTTCCGAATCGCGTGGCGAAGCCCGCAGACACCCCCCCCCAACAGCGGGTCTCCGCGGCCGGAGGCTTCGGCCCGCGGCCTTTATGAAAGCGAATAGAGGCTCTATCGCATCAGGAACCGCTTTCAAAAGCGGCGGGAACGTCGATGATATTTCCGAACCGTCAAGCGGTCTGCCGCGCCGGTAAAAAATCAATTTTCGGTTTTGCCCTTGAACTTGTCCAACTGGCGTTTCAGCGCATCGATGGCCTTGTCGACGGCCTCCTCGAAACTCTTCGACTGATCGCAGGCTACCAAGTCGTCCCCCGGCATGTGCAACGTGATCGTAGCGATTTTATTGCCCTTTTCGGGATCCTTGTCGAGTTTGAGGATGACCTCCGCTCCGGTCGAGCGTTCGGCAAAACGATCCAATTTCGCCATTTTGGCATTTACGAATTCGACCAACCGTTTGTCGGCGTCGAATTTCACGGACTGAATCTGTACGTTCATGGCCTGTTGTTTTTTAGTGGATTATCGTTTTCCACCCTTTTCGCGCGGGTGGGCTTTCGCGTATACCTCCTGCAAGCGGGCGATGCTGTTGTGCGTGTAGACCTGCGTCGATTGCAGCGAAGCGTGTCCCAGCAACTCCTGGATTTCGCGCATGTCCGCTCCGCCGTTGAGCAGGTGTGTCGCGAACGTGTGTCGCAGCACGTGGGGGCTTTTCTTGCCTTGTACGCCGGCCTCACTCAATTCCCGTCCCACGATGCGATAGACCGTGCTTCGGGAAATTCGCTTTCCTTGCTGTGTTAAAAATAGCGCTTTTTCCGCAGAATTGCAAATATTTTGCCTTTCGATTGCGTCCATATAGGCCGAAATTTTTTCGCGGACGAATGCTAACACCGGTACGATGCGCTCCTTGTCGCCTTTGCCGCGGATGCGCAGCGTGCTGTAACCGCCGTCGAAATCGGTGCGGTTCGCGGCGACCAACTCGGCCAGCCGCAGCCCGCAGGTGTAGAACAGCAGCAGGATAAGGGCATCGCGTTCGTGTACGAAATCCTCCTCGGCCGCTTCGCAGTGCTCCACGACCGTCGCCATGCGGCTCTCCGGAACGAATGCGGGAAGGCGGCGCGAAGTGCGGAGCGAGGCGATGGATTTCACGATGTTGCGGTCGACGAGCGCCTTGCTTTGCAGCCAGTGGAAGAGTGCGCGCAGCGAGGACATTTCCCGATTCATCGAGCGGGCATTCACCCGATCGTGCTCCGTGCGGTAGACGATCCATTCGCGGAGGTCGTCGGTGGTGATGCGGCGCGGGTCGTCCTTTGCGGCATCGAAGCCGAGCCAGCCGAAGAACCGTTCGATGTCGCGGCGGTAGTTGCGGACGGTGAGCGGCGAATAGCGGCGTTCGGCCTCCAAATAACGGATGAATCGGTCAAGCATAGGGCAAAGATACAATAATTTCGTATCTTTGGCTTCACCGAAGATACTTCCGCTCGGCAAAACGAAAACAAGTTTTGTTTTGCGCTCGCTTATTCGTATCTTTGCCCTCATGAAAGAGCATTGGAAACCCGGTACGGTGCTGTATCCGCTGCCGGCCGTCTTGGTGAGTTGCGGCGCTGCGCCCGAAGCGTACAATCTGTTGACCGTCGCATGGACGGGAACCGTGTGCAGCGATCCGCCGATGTGTTATATTTCGGTGCGGCCCGAGCGGCACTCCTATGACCTCATTCGCCGCACGGGGGAGTTTGTCATCAATCTCACTACGCGCGAGCTGGCTCGGGCGACGGATTGGTGCGGCGTCCGGTCGGGGCGCGATTACGACAAATTCCGCGAAACGGGCCTCACGCCGCTGCCGGCTTCGGAGGTCGCCGCACCGTTGATCGAACAGTCGCCTGTGAATATCGAATGTCGCGTGAAGCAGATCATTCCGTTGGGTTCGCACGATCTATTCTTGGCCGAAGTGGTTCACGTACAGGTGGATGCCGCTTTGGTCGATCCTGCGACCGGACGTTTTTGCCTGGAACGGGCCGCCCCGATCGTCTATTCGCACGGCGAGTACTTCGCTTTGGGCGAGGCGCTCGGCCGTTTCGGATGGTCGGTGCGCAAAACCGGAAAGAGTCGGGAATAGCTAATTGTTAAGCAGTTCGCGTTTTTATTCGCAAGACGGATGCGATTGTCTCGATTTTTTATTTGGCGATACGAAAAATTTGTATTATCTTTGCACTCGCAAACGCGATAGAATAGTTGTTTCGAAGCTATATCGCGGGATAGAGCAGTTGGTAGCTCGTCGGGCTCATAACCCGGAGGTCGGAGGTTCGAGTCCTTCTCCCGCTACTGAAAGGCCGCAATCAATTTGAAGCAGAATTGGTTGCGGCCTTTTTATCGTGTGTGTGGGAGGGGGGGGTATGGTTCGAAAGGGGCCCGACTGATTCCTTGGGGATTTACCTCTTTCATACGAATCGATGCGCCTGCCGCTCGGTGCACGCACTCGCGCACACGGTTCCCGCTATCAGCAGGAATTTTCCAAAGGTGTTCATTTCAAGTCAAAAGGCTTTAAGCAGAACAAATTTACAGAAAAAATCCGGAAATAAAAAATTTTTTTCACGCTGCCGCCCCGACCGCCGCCGCAGCATGCGGCCGAATCAAATAAAATTGCTACCTTTGCGCGGGCGGCACCGACGGCGGCGCGCTCCTCGACAGTATGAAAACAGTATGAAAGACGACAAGCGACTGAAGCGCAAAGTGCGCAACTCCTACATCATCTCGACCGTCAGCATGGCGCTCGTACTTTTTCTGTTGGGATCGGTGGGACATCTGATGCTCGTGGCGATGGTCGCGGCCGATTCGCTGAAAGAGAGCATCGCCGTAACCGTCGAATTGCGCGACGGCATCACCCCCGCACGCCGCGACAGCGTCGCCCTGCAACTCTCCGCGTCCGAGCTCGTCCGCACGGTGAGTTTCGTCTCGAAAGAGGAGAAGCTCGCTGATGCCGGATTCCGCCAATTTTTCGGCGGGCAGTTCGAGGAGGTGCTCGACGGCGAAAATCCGCTGCTCGACTCTTTCGAACTGACCCTCACGTCGCGCTCCGAAGAGCAGGAGGCTGTTGAGGCTTTCCTCCATGAAGCGGAGCGGATCGACGGGGTGAAACAGGTCTCGTTCCCGGCCCAGCTGGCCGAACAGCTTCACGGCACGGTCAACAAAATCCGCTTGATGTTGCTGCTGTTCGGCGGAGCCTTGTCGATTATCTCACTGATTCTATTGAACAATACCATAAGGCTGGCTATCTTCTCGAAACGCTGCCTTATCAACACCATGAAACTCGTGGGCGCAACGAAGTGGTTCATCATGAAGCCCTTCCTTGCAAGCAGCATCACGCAGGGGATTCTGGCCGGCACGGGCGCTTCGATCCTGTTCATCGCGGCGATCTACGGCCTCAACGAAACGGTGCCCGGTATACTGACCGCCGCCGAAAACGAAAAAATCCTGCTGATTCTCGGCGCGATGATTGCCGGAGGCATCGTCCTGTCGCTGCTCTTCACGTGGGCGGCGCTCAACAAGTTCATCAACATGAAATCGAACAAGATATACCTATATTGACCTATGGCTGACACCGATCATACGCCCCGCGACGAAAAACGGGATCCGCGCCTGCCGCTCGCCCGTCGCAACTACCTCTGGCTCCTCGCCGGATTCCTCATCGTCCTGCTCGGCTTCGTGCTGATGGCGGGAGGGGGCAGCGATTCGCCCGACGAATTCAACTGCGCCATGTTCTCGTGGCGGCGCATCACGCTGGCACCCCTGCTGGTTATCTGCGGATTCGCCGTGGAAATCTATGCCATCCTGAAACGTTTTTGATCCGGCCCCGCAGCCGACTTTTCTCACTACCGACTCATGGAAACATTGCAAGCTATCCTGCTCGGCATCGTGCAGGGAATCACTGAATTCCTGCCCGTTTCGAGCAGCGGGCACCTCCAAATCGCCAAGGCCCTTTTAGGGGTCGAGCTCGAAGAAAACCTGATGTTCGACGTAACGCTCCACGCCGCAACGGTGTTCAGCACGATCGTCGTGCTGTGGAGCGAAGTGGAACGCCTGCTGAAAGGCCTGTTCTCGCGCCGTTTCACGCCCGAGCAAGCCTACGTCCTGAAGATCATCGTCTCGATGATCCCCATCGGCATCGTCGGATGCTGTTTTAAGGATCGGATCGACGCGATGCTCAATGCACCGTGGATTTTGGCGTTGGTCGGAGCAATGTTGCTGCTCACTGCGGCGCTGCTCGCCTTTGCCTATTATGCCCGTCCGCGCGAAAAGGAGCAGATCTCCTGCCGCGATGCTTTCATCATCGGCATTGCGCAGGCCATAGCGGCGATGCCCGGGCTGTCGCGCTCCGGATCGACCATCGCGACGGGCCTGCTCCTCGGCAACAAAAAGGCGGCCGTCGCCCAATTCTCGTTTCTGATGGTGCTCGCCCCGATTCTGGGCGAAACGCTCCTTGAATTGATGAGCGGCGAGCTGACGACCGGCATCGGAGCCACGCAGCTGGCAGCTGGATTCGCGGCGGCCTTCCTCACGGGCTGTGCCGCCTGCAAATTCATGATCGAAATGGTCAAACGGGGCAAACTCATCTGGTTCGCGCTCTACTGCGCCGTGTCCGGCCTCGTCGCCATAATAAGCTATTACTGCTGATGGAGGCGGACAACGAGCTGCGGGGGATCAACTTCGAGGAGGGATATATCGCCGTTTTGGACAAGCCGATCGAATGGACCTCGGCCGACGTCGTGCGCAAGATCAAATACACGCTCCGCAAATTGGGCTATCACCGCATCAAGGTGGGCCATGCCGGTACGCTCGATCCGCTGGCCACGGGCATTCTGTTGGTCTGCATCGGACGGGCGACCAAAATGGTCGATGCCTTGCAGGCCGAAGAGAAAGAGTATGAAGCCGACGTGCTGTTGGGTGCCACGACCCCCAGCTACGACCTCGAACATCCCGTCGACCGCACCTATCCGTGGGAGCATATCACGCGCGAAAAGGTGCTCGACGCCCTGCAATCGCTCACGGGCGAACGGATGCAGACGCCGCCCCTCTTTTCGGCGAAAAAGATCGGGGGCACCCGGGCCTACGAACTGGCGCGGGCGGGCGAAACGGCGGAGCTGCGCCAAGCCAAAATCACGATCTACGAGATGGAGTTGTTGGCGTGCGAATTGCCGCGCATCCGCATACGGGTTCGATGCAGCAAGGGAACGTACATCCGTTCGCTGGCCCGCGAAATCGGCGAAACGCTCGACAGCGGCGCCCATCTGACCGCGTTGCGCCGCACGCGGAGCGGCGGATTCACCCTCGTCCGATCGCAGCGGCTCGACGATTTTTTACAAAAATTGCAACGGCTTGAAACAAAATAGCTTTTTCTGCGTATAATATTTAATTTGGTTCGTCTGCCGACGATCCGAAAAAGCATGCCATACCGCCATACCTACGAATAAATCACACGCACGATGAAATTATCGCAATACGGGTACGAATTTACACCCGAAATGATCGCGAAACACCCGACCGACAATCGGGACGATTCGCGGCTGATGGTCATCGACCGGAAAAAGGGAACGATCGAACACCGCATTTTCAAAGATATTCTCGACTATTTCGATGAAAAAGACCTCTTCGTGTTCAACGACACGAAGGTTTTCCCCGCCCGATTGTACGGCAACAAGGAGAAGACGGGCGCCGAAATCGAAATTTTCCTGCTGCGGGAGCTCAACCGCGAGTTGCGGCTGTGGGATGTGCTGGTCGATCCGGCCCGCAAGATACGCATCGGCAACAAGCTCTATTTCGGAGACGACGACCTGCTAGTCGCCGAGGTCATCGACAACACGACCTCGCGGGGCCGCACGCTGCGGTTCCTCTTCGACGGCTCCTACGAGGAGTTCAAGGAGGCGCTTTATGCCTTGGGCGAGACCCCGCTGCCGAAATGGGTGCGCGAAAAGGTCGAACCCGAAGATGCCGAACGCTATCAGACGATTTTCGCCGCCAGGGAGGGTGCCGTGGCGGCGCCGACCGCCGGTATGCACTTCTCGAAGCACTTGATGAAGCGCATGGAGATCAAGGGCGTGGAGCGTGCGTTCATCACGCTGCACGTCGGCTTGGGCAACTTCCGGACGGTGGATGTCGAAGACCTCTCGAAGCACAAGATGGATTCCGAGCAGTATTTCGTAACGGACGAAGCGGCCGAAGCGGTCAACTCGGCCAAACGCGAAGGCCACCGGATCGTCTCGATCGGCACGACGGTCATGCGGACGCTCGAAACGGTCGTCTCGACCAACGGCATGATCGATTCCGGGGAGGGGTGGACGAACAAATTCATCTTTGCGCCCTATGATTTTACGGTTGCGGACGCCATGGTAACCAATTTCCATCTGCCATACTCCACGCAGCTGATGATGACGGCGGCATTCGGCGGTTATGACCGGGTCATGGCGGCATACAGGGTGGCCAAAACGGAGGGTTACCGCTTCGGCACCTACGGCGACGCGATGCTCATCCTCTGACTTCACGGAAGATGCGGCGCCTCGGGAACCGGTCGGAAGCGAAGATGCCGGCCGAAAGCGGGCGGGCGATTATCGCGCTTATAAAAATCGGAACTATCTGCTTTATCTTGTATTAATAGGGCTGGCATACGGAAAAAGAACGGTGGGGAATTGGTCTCCCCACCGCTCCCGGGAATCTTTTAGTAGAAATATATTTCCCACCTGTAATCCGTTTAGGAGGTGCGATGACCGTCCCGCGAACATGATTGCCCCTGACATAGATTTTTACTTTGATCTTCGTCATGGTCAG
This sequence comes from uncultured Alistipes sp., assembly GCA_947629705.1. GTDB lineage: Bacteria > Bacteroidota > Bacteroidia > Bacteroidales > Rikenellaceae > Alistipes. The sequence goes on from CANREN010000010.1 coordinate 10,859, forward strand.
ACTTTTTAAGAATTTATAGTTCTTTTTTTGACCGCAAGTCGGTTGCGCCCTCAAACCGCTTGCGTACCATGAAAAATAAAAATCGCATCAGTTTCCCGTTTGCTTTTTATTTGGGCGGTTTAACAATCTTGTTATACCCTCACATTGAATAAAAGAAATTTCTTTGGTCCATTTCCTTGATTTAACGATATTGATAGCAACTTCTGATGAATCGATACCGATCCAATTTCTGCCATTTCTTTCTGCTGCCATCAATGTAGAACCGGACCCGCAAAAACAGTCCATGACAATAGAGTTTTCATTAGACGAAGCATTTACAATAAACTCTAACATATCTGTATTTTTTTCCGTTGGATATATTGGTTTTGTTGGATCTTTGAACTCCCATATATCTTGTGCTTTTTTACATATGTGTTCATCGGCATAATTGATTTTTCTTGGATTACCATTCGCGGACCATTCTATAAGCCCATCTGCATCCATTCTCTCTAATTCATCGACTGAGCAACGCCAATGCCGACCTTTTGGAGGATAAATCCCCTTAAAAGGTTTAGCGGTATCTCCATTAGTTTCCCCAGGGGCATGAATCGGAACAGTTGTATAACGCCTACCATTTTTATCAATCTTATTATAGAGTTTCTCTATTTCAGATTCACAAGCCTTAAACTTCGGACTATTCCATATAGGCGTTGAACCTTTTGTATAGAACAGTATCATGTCTTTGATATTCCCATAACCGATTCTTTCAAAATTTTTCGGGTTGCACTTGATCCTTGTTATGTCGTTTCTAAAATTTTCTATTCCGAATATGTTGTCGAGCATAACCTTTACATAATGACCTATTTTGTAGTCAATATGCAGGTATAATGAGCCGTGTTTAGATAATAGTTCATGAATGAGTATCACTCGTTCGCGCAAAAAAGAAATGAAATCTTCCCCTCTTAATGTATCGTTATAAGCAATTATAGCATCATCAGATCTACTTATCGTAGCGACCCTGCCACTTTTATCGATCGAAAAAACTGACCCCGTTGAGAAGGGCGGATCAATGTAAACCAAATCAATTTTCTCTTTGTACCCTTTATCGATAAGCCACTTCATGGCTTCGATATTGTCACCTTGTATTAGAATATTATTCATAATGAATATAGATAATCCCTTAATAATAAAGCACTCATGATTGGCTTATCGCAAGAAGTAATATGAGTGTACATTCTTTTCTTGCTTTTGATGTATAAAACGCCATCTAAAATTGCAATCTTCCTGACGCCTTCATTTGCTACAGAATTCAGTGTCATCATTGCATCAAAAAATTGATCGTTTTGGTGACCACCTTCATCTGATATGAATTTTGCTTCCCCTATTACATAAACACTATTGAATCTTCCCAAAAAGTCAATACCCTTATCCCTATTGTATCCTAATCTTTTTGAAGCAAAATTTTGAAGTTGGCTGTCAGATCCGTCTAAAATAGCATCGCTTGACGTTGATGTAAATTCAGACAGTGTTGTTGGTTGTATCCCCAATGTCCCCGAATTAATCCATCTCCGGAACAAAGGCCCCATTTGCCTATTTGTTTCTTTTGGTTGCGTACATCTTTCGTATAGTTTCTCTATCCCAAGTTCTCTTATTCGTCCACATATCCTGTTCACTGTTTTTGGATTTCTATCAATCGCGCTTTTGTCTCTCTTGAAAAAAGGGACATAGCCATCTTTTATAGGGAATAAATCCAAGTCTAATAACGCCTTAAATAAGCCCATATTATCATTCCTATGAAATAGCGAATCGATATTATTCCATGTTCGCCCATCAATAGTCCGGACGGAATCGGGGGCGAGCGGATATATGGCAAATAACTGGTCTAAATAGTCCCGCTGATTAGCAAGTTCAATACTTTGTTGGGTAAAATAGTTCATGATAAATGTTTAATATTATTTCACTGCAAGCATCACGAGACAATTAAATGTCTCCTCCTCGTTCTCCATAGCTTTGCGGATTTGGTGCAGCATACGCCATGCGGATGCGTAAGACCCCATGCCCATTTCCCGTTGCAGCTGCAAAGCGGAAATACCCTTATGGGAAACATTTACAAGGTTAATAGCATAAAGCCACATACGCAGGTCGAGGTGCGTGTGCTCAAAGATCGTCCCTTTCAGTGCCGAAAACTCGCTCTTGCAGTTGTTGCAATAGAGAAAACGCCTGTTGTATTTCTGCCGATACACCCTGTGTACGCATCCGCATTTCGGACATACATAACCGTCCTTGTATTTCGTCTCCACGATGAAGTCGATCGCGCTGTTTTCATCGGGAAACCTCTTTGTAAACTCAAAATAAGTCATTATCTTTGCTTCGTATTTGATTACCGTGCAAATATAAGCATAAGTTTTCAATAGACAAGACTAAAACAGATAATTCCGATAAATATTTTCGTATCTTTGCAGGTATAAACCCCTCGAATATGGCAAGCAAGATTCTGTATGTATGTCAGCAAATCGCGCCCTATTTCCCCGATGCGGAAGAGGCGCAGTTATGCCGCGGACTGGTGCAGGCGATGCAGGAACGGGGCAACGAAATCCGAACGTTCATGCCGCGCTACGGCTGCATCAACGAACGCCGGCACCAACTGCACGAAGTCATCCGTCTGTCGGGGATGAACCTCATCATCGACGACAACGACCATCAACTGATTATCAAGGTCGCATCCGTCCCGGCTGCCCGCGTACAAATCTACTTCATCGACAACGACGACTATTTCGCCCGCAAAGCCGCATTGACCGATGCCGAGGGCCTCTATTTTCCCGACAACGACGAACGGGCCCTCTTTTTTGCCCGCGGCGTGATCGAAACCGTCAAGAAACTGCGGTGGATGCCTGCCGTCGTCCATTGCCACGGCTGGTTTTCGGCGTTGGTGCCCGTCTATCTGAAGACGGTCTTCGCCGACGAACCGCTCTTCCGCGACGTGAAGGTGGTCGTCTCGCTCTACGACGATGCTTTCCCCGAGCCGCTCGACAGCGGTCTCCGCGAAAAGATCGTCGGCGAGAACATCAAAAGCAAAAATCTCAAATTGCTCGACACCCCTTCATACGAAAACCTCTATCGTTTCGTTATGAACTATGCCGACGGTGCGGTAGTGGCTTCGGAGCGGGTCGATGCAAAGACGCTCGAAATGGTGCGGGCCAGCGGAAAACCGCTGCTCGAATACTGCCCGCCGGTCGACAAGGCGTTTTTCGACAACTACATGCGATTCTATGAAGCACTTCGTGAATAATCTCCGTCGTCTGTCGCGGCAGACGGTGCCGGCCGTTCTGCCCGCGGCCCTGTTCCTCGTCGGCTGCACCACGAAAGACGACACCTTGGGAGCCAATTTGGTTCCCGACAACCAACAGATGAAAGCGGGCTACGCCGTGCTCCAGGCGGACAAAATGGAGCCGAGCCCGAAAAAATACCTCCGTACACGGCTCTATCAGACGGACTCCGTCGTCGTGTCGAATCTGACGACGGGCTATTTGGGAACGATGCACAACGATACGGTCGGCCTGCGCAGGGCCGGTCTGCTCGCCCAATTCGCCAACTACTACCTCGTCGACGAGGGGTATTTCGGCTACCAGCCTATCTTCGACTCGGCCCAGATCCTGCTCTCCATCACCGGATACGGGAAGGATACGCTGACCGAACAGACGTTCGAAGTGTACGAGGTCGTCTCGAACGACTATCTGACGAAAAAGCCGCTCGCCGCGGGTTCCGACAAACGGGACAGCACGTTCTATATGAATTTCGATCCGACGCGGGTTCCCTATCTCGGAGGGCGCTCGGTGATCGGCACGACGCCGCTCTTTACTTTCAAATTGGGAGGAGACCGCGGGCCGTCGGTGCAGGCCGTAACCATGACCCCTACGGATGCGGGCAGAGCGTTCGTCAAGCAGCTGATGCTGCAATCGGGCGACTATGCGGGCAAATACGAAATTTATGACCGAGACAATATCGCCGAGTGGTTCGAGGTTTTCAAGGGGCTCTATATCAAGCCGGCGGAGAGCGATGCGGCAATCGTATCGGGATCATCCGCATCGAAAGGCACGATCTATGCGACCGACCTCACGGCCTCGGGCTTCTCGGTCTACGGACGGAACCGCGTCGAGGCAGATCCGTCGCTCATTCAGGACACCATCGGCATGGTCTACTACTTCAAGGACACCGAACTGACCGAATGCGGCAACGTTTCGATCAACACCATCGGCCATGATTACGACGGTTCGATGATCGATATCGCTCATGCCCGGGACTGCAATCCGGACGGTACGCCGAACACCGGCCGGCCGGAGACGCCGCTCGTTTACGTCGAGGGCTTGGGCGGCGTGGTAACGGAAATCGACTTCACGCAGACCTTCTTCGACGACTTGCAGGCGCTGATCGACAAGGAGAACGCCCAATCCGGAAAAGCGTTCCGTTCGCTGGCCTTCACGCAAGTCCTGATGGAGGTCTACTTCCCGGGCGGCCGGTACGACTGGCAAGACCTCGATGCCGCTCAAGCGGGGCCCCTCATCGAACGGATGAACGCCGCCCCCTCGCGGTTGGGCATCTACACGAACTACTGGCGCAAGGTTCCCATTTCGGACTACAACTACACCTACGAATCCTACTACGGCGTGGAACTCGCTTACGGCGGCCATATCAACCGCAGCCACGGCTGCTACCGGATGGACATTACGAGCCATGTGCAGGAGATGTGGGACCAATACCGCAAGGCGAAGCAGGAGGCGGGAGACGGATTCGATTTCGAACAGGCGTCGCTGCCGCTGCGCAAGGTCTATTTGGGCCCCGAAGCCACCGACCTCTTCACGACCGCATACGTCGGGCTCTGGGGCGAGGAGGGGGCCGGCAACGAGGCCCCGATCCGCTTCGTGATCGCCTATAATTTGGTGAAGTAACGGCAAAACAAGACACAGCGAAACATTCGGTGCGGGCGCCCTTGTGCTTTCGCATTTCCGAAAAGCCACGAAATAAAGAGATGCAGGAAAATTTAGTCATCGTCGAGTCCCCGGCCAAAGCGAAGACCATCGAGAAATTTCTCGGAAAGGACTACATTGTCAAATCGAGTTACGGACATATCCGCGACCTCTCGAAAAAGGATCTCGGAATCGACATCCGGGAGGGGTTCCGCCCCGTCTACGAAATTCCGGCGGACAAGAAGAAAGTCGTCGACGAACTGGCCCGGCTGGCCAGGAAGAAGACCGTATGGCTGGCCTCCGATGAAGACCGCGAGGGAGAGGCCATCGCATGGCACCTCACCGAAGTGTTGGGGCTCCCGGTCGACACGACGAAACGAATCGTTTTCCACGAGATCACCAAACGGGCCATTCTCGAAGCGATCGAGTCGCCCCGCACGGTGAACATGAATTTGGTGAACGCCCAGCAGGCCCGCCGCGTCCTCGACCGGTTGGTCGGATTCGAATTGTCGCCCGTGTTGTGGAAAAAGGTGCGGCCTTCGCTGTCGGCCGGACGGGTGCAGTCGGTGGCCGTGCGGCTGCTCGTCGAACGCGAACGCGAAATCATCGCTTTCCGGTCGGTGCCGTTCTATCGGGTCGTAGCGCAGTTCCATGCAGCCGATGACCCCGAAAAGACGATCTTCAAAGCCGAATTGTCCACCCGTTTCGAACGGCGCGAGGAGGCCGAAGGGTTCCTCCGACAGTGCATCGGCGCCGAATTTACCGTGGCGAAGGTCGAAGAAAAGCCCGCCCAGCGCTATCCGGCTCCGCCCTTCACCACCTCGACCTTGCAGCAGGAGGCCGGCCGCAAATTGGGCATGTCGGTCTCGCAGACGATGGCCGTAGCGCAGCGGCTCTACGAACAGGGTCTGATCACCTACATGCGTACCGACTCGGTGAACCTCTCGCAACAGGCCCTGGCCCAGTGCAAAGCCGAAGTAATCAAACTCTACGGCGAAAAATACTCGCGCTGGTTCAACTACAAGACCAAGACCAAAGGCGCCCAGGAGGCCCACGAGGCCATCCGTCCGTCGTATATCGAACGGCAGGGCATCGAAGGTACGGCCCAGGAGCAGCGGCTCTACGACCTGATCTGGAAACGCACGGTCGCATCGCAGATGGTCTGCGCCGAAATCGACCGCACGACGATCGACATCGACGTCAGCGGAGCCGAGCAGCAATTCGTCGCTACGGGCGAGGTGATCCGGTTCGACGGGTTCCTGCGGCTCTACTCCGAATCGACGGACGACGAATCGACGTCGGAAAGCGGCGAGAGCGTACTGCCCGAAATGGCGCCGGGCGATCGGGTCGAATCGGCCCAGATCACCGCGACGGAGCGATTCACCCAGGCGCCGGCCCGCTACAACGAGGCCTCGTTGGTGAAACGGCTCGAAGAGTTGGGCATCGGCCGTCCGTCGACCTATGCGCCGACCATCACCACGATCATCAATCGCGGATATGTCGTTAAGCAGAACCGCGAAGGCCAGAAACGCGACTACATGCAACTGACCCTCGCCAAAGGCAAAATCGCCGCCAGAAGCTGCACCGAGAAATTCGGATCGGAGAAAAACCGGCTGTCGCCCACCGATATAGGCATGGTGGTCAACGACTATCTGGAGGCGCAGTTCGGGCCCATCATCGACTACAACTTCACGGCCAACGTCGAGAAAGAGTTCGACCGCGTGGCCGAAGGCGCCATCACCTGGAACAAGATGATCGGCGATTTTTACGGACCGTTCCATGAGATGGTCGACACGGCGATCGATCGGCAGACCGACCGCCGCGAGCAGGCCGCCCGCATTCTGGGCACTGATCCGAAGACGGGCCACACGGTCAAGGCACGCATCGGCCGCTACGGCCCGATGGTCGAAATCGAAGGCGATGAAGGCGAAAAGAGCCGTTTCGCCTCGTTGGAAAAGGGGCAGCTCATCGAATCCATCACGTTAGAGGAGGCGTTGGAGCTCTTCACGCTGCCGCGCACGTTGGGCGAACTCGACGGCGAGGAGTTGATCGTGGGCGTCGGGCGTTACGGAGCCTATGTACGTTTGGGAAAACAGTTCGCTTCGCTCCAGAAAGGCGACGATCCCCATACCATCGGATACGATCGGGCCGTGGAGTTGATCCGGAACCGGCAGCGTGGGGCGACCGCTGCCCATCAGCCGCTCCGGACGTTCGACGGCGATCCGGAGATGGTGGTGAAAAACGGCCGCTACGGCGCCTACATTGCCTACAAGGGCAAGAACTATCGTTTGCCGCGCGGCTCGAAACCGGAAGCGTTGACGTTGGAAGATTGCCGGAAAATCGTCGCTTCGTCGAAAAAATAGAATCCCCCCAAATCATCAAAGAAACCAAAAGGAATAAAAAATGAAACGGAACCTGTTGAGCCTGCTTTTGTGCGGCGCCGTGTGCGCTGCGCTGGCACAATCGCCTGAAACGGAACAGAAAACGCCCGAAGGGTATGTTTTCACCGATGTCGCAACCGTCCGCACGACGCCCGTCAAAGACCAACACCGCAGCGGCACCTGCTGGTGCTTCTCGACGATGACGTTCCTCGAAGATGAAATCATCAAGGCCGGCGGCCCCGAACTGCATCTGTCGGAGATGTGGATCGTCCGCCATTCGTTCATGGACAAGGCCGAGAAATACGTTCGTCTGCACGGCAGCCTCAACTTCGCCGAGGGCGGTGCCGCCCACGACGTAACGGAGGGTATCCGCAAACACGGCATCGTCCCGTTCGACGTCTACCCCGGGCTGAACTACGGCAGCGAAAAGCCCGATTTCCATGAAATTTCGTGCGTACTGAAAGCCTACCTCGATGCCGTCATCGCCGCTGCCGAAAGCTCGAAACGCCCGCTCTCGACTGCATGGAAGCGCGGATTCGAGGCCATTCTCGACGAGTATTTCGGCCCCGTGCCCGAGCGATTCGACTACAACGGCAAAACGTACACGCCTGCGGAATTCACCGCTTCGCTGCCCATCGACCTCGACGACTACGTGGCGCTGACCTCGTTCACGCACCAGCCGTTCTACCGGCCGTTCATCATCGAGGTGCCCGACAACTGGATGTGGGGCTCGGTTTGGAATCTCCCATTGGATGAAATGATGGCGGTCATCGACCATGCATTGGCCAACGGCTACACGATCGCCTGGGGCACCGACGTGAGCGAAAAGGGCTTCAGCCGCACGAAAGCCATCGGTATCGTTCCGGAGGCCGACCTCGACGGCATGGATGCCACCGAGGCCGAACGCTGGGGCAAGCTGACGCCGGCGGAACAGGAGTCCGCCCTTTATAAATTCGACAAACCGGGCAAAGAACGCACCATCACGCAGGAGATGCGTCAGGAAGCCTACGACAACTACGAAACGACGGACGATCACGGCATGGTCATTGTGGGCACGGCGGTTGATCAGGCCGGCAACTCCTATTTCAAGGTGCAGAACTCTTGGGATGCACGGCCGCCATACGACGGTTACTGGTACTTCTCGCGTCCGTTCGTGGAGTACAAGACGATCGACATTCTGGTCAATCGCAACGCGATACCGAAAGCGATCCTCAAAAAATTGGGGTGGAACTGATCGGACCGTTGTAGCCGGTGGATTTAGGTTCGAACGGAAATGAAAAGATTTTTTCCGGTTATCCTCCTGCTCTGGCTGTCGGGTTGCGCAACGACAGCCAGAGCGCAAATTCAGGACGATGACAGACAGCGGATCGTCCCGATGGGGGACATCACGCAGCTCGGACAAGGGAGGGGGAAAAACCTCGAACCGACCGACACGCTCGCCGCGATGACCGAAAAGCACGGTTTCATCCGTCGGATCTTCGACTATTTCGACCGTTCGAATATCGATCGCACGTTCGAAAAGAAAATCGACTGGAGCATCGCTCCGGGGCCCAACTATTCGTCGGACGTCGGATTCGGCATCGGATTCCTCATCGCCGGTCTCTACCGGCTCGACCGTGCGGATTCGATCACCGAACCGTCGAATATCTCGATCTACGGCAACGTTACGACCCAAAAATTCGCACTGCTGCGCTTCAGCGGCGAAAACATTTTCAAACACAACAAACGCCGGCTGAACTATTCGGGGGCTTTCGTCTACTTCCCGGGCGCCTTTTACGGCATCGGCTACGAAGCCGGCAAGGCGGGATACGTCCAAAGCCTCACCACGACGATGGGCATCGTCCGCGTATCGTGGTGTGCGGCCGTCGCCAACCGGTTCTACCTCGGCGTGAGCGGCGGCATCGACTATTCGGGCGCCAGCTACTCCGATTCGGACATGGTCGAATACATGAACGACATCCAATCGGGCAAGGAACCGATACCGACCGGCGGGATGGGCGAACTCTATGCCCTTTGGCAGGAGGGCCGCTACGATCCGTCGCTGCAAGACCCTTTCTCGAATTATATCGGCGAAACGGGCGACAACCCCAATGCGTTCAATACGAATTTCGGCGTGTTCCTGCAATACGATTCGCGCGACGTAACCTTCAACGCCACGCGCGGCATCTTCGTGAAGGCCGAAGCCAAATGGTATCCGGAATTTTTAGGCAATACGGGGCGCAACTTCGGCCGCTTCACGGTAACGTTCGACACCTACCGCCGGTTGTGGAAGGGTTCGGTGCTGGCCTACGACCTCTATGTCGACTGCCTGGCGGGCACGCCGTCGTGGCACATGTACGCCAAGATGGGCGGCATGGAGCGGATGCGCGGCTACTACGAAGGCCGCTATCGCGACAAACGGCTCGTCGAGACGCAACTCGAGCTTCGTCAACGCATCTACCGGCGCCACGGCGCGGTCGGATGGTTCGGGCTCGGGCAGGTTTGGGGCACGAAGCGTTTCCAATGGAGCAATACGCTTTACAGTTTCGGCGTCGGCTACCGGTTCGAGTTCAAGAAGGGGATGAATATCCGACTGGACTACGGCTGGGGCGTCTACGGCAATTCTTCGCTGCCCTGGGATCGCAAACGCTCCTCGGCTTTCCTCTTCACCGCCTCCGAAGCCTTTTAATAGACCTAAACGTATGTACGATTTCGATCACAGCCTGTTTCTGGCGCTCAATTTCGACGGCGGCCCTACGGTCGACCGCATCATGTTCACCATCTCCGGCACCCCCATGTGGATTCCGCTCTATCTGTTGATTCTGTGGATGGTCTGGCGCCGCGGCGGATGGCGCGATACGCTGTTGTTTTTGGTATTGATGATCGCGGCGATCGGCCTGTCGGATATCGTCTGCGGCATATTCAAGGCCAACGGATTGTTGGGCCGGTATGGGCTGCTGGGCGACTTTCAGCCGCGTTGGCGTCCGATGTTCACGCCCGAACTCGAAGGGCTCGCCATCACGCCCGATTCGCTCTACGTCATCCGGAAGAGCGGCATGGCCGGCGATTGGGCGGTGCACGTTCCCGTAGCGGCCGTATCCGGTCATTACGGCACGGTGTCGGCCCATGCGGCGACGGTCGTCGCGATGGCCGTGCTCTCGTGCGCCGCTATCCGACGCCGATGGTTCACCGCGTTGATGGTCGTGTCGACCCTCTTGATTTGCTATTCGCGCATCTATTTGGGCAAGCATTTCCCGATGGATTTGTTTTGGGGTGCGCTCGTCGGCATCGCATGGGGCTATCTTGCTTGGCGGCTTTTCAAGCGATTCCGAACGAACCGACAGGGATAATAGAGGCGGCTTTTCATGTATGCGGCCGAACGCCTCTTTGCAACGGAAGATTCGGGTCGCATTTTTATTGATCGGTGCGGATCGGTACGGATCGGCCCGCTTTCGGGGGTGGGACGGGAAGCTGACTTTACCGCATAGCGAAACACGCTGCCTTATGAAAACTGCTTGTTAAAAGGTGTGGCAGCGAAGAGAAGCCTTGAAAAGCGCCGAAACGCGCCACCGCATCGGGAAGCCCTTCTAAAAGGGCCCGTATTAATAAAAATTTGCTAACTTTGTGCGATTGAAATCGACGAACGAAAAAATCCGAAAATATGACCACCGAACTCAGTGAACAGGAACAACTGCGACGCCAGTCGCTGCAAACGTTGCGCGAACTGGGCATTGAACCCTATCCTGCGGCCCGCTACGAGGTAACGGCCACCGCCCGCGAAATAACCGACCGGTTCGACGCCGACCCCGACGCTTTCGCCGATATCCGGATCGCCGGCCGCATCATGTCGCGCCGCATCATGGGCAGCGCGTCGTTCTTCGAGCTGCAAGACCACACGGGCCGCATCCAAGTTTACATTCGTCGCGACGACGTGTGCCCCGAAGGCGATCCGACCCTCTACAACACGGTATTCAAGAAACTGCTCGACATCGGCGACTTCGTCGGGATCGGTGGATTCGCCTTCCGCACCAAGACGGGCGAACTGTCGGTGCACTGCCGCAAGTTTACGGTGCTCGCGAAGTCCATCCGTCCGCTGCCCGTCGTCAAGGAGAAAGACGGTCAGACGTTCGATGCTTTCACCGACCCCGAGGTGCGCTATCGCCAGCGCTACCTCGATCTGATCGTCAATCCGCAGGTCAAGGATACCTTCGTGAAACGGGCCAAAATCATGGCCGCGATGCGCGAATTTTTCAATTCGAAAGGATATGTCGAAGTGGAAACGCCGATTCTGCAACCCATTCCGGGCGGCGCGTCGGCGCGTCCGTTCATCACGCACCACAACTCGCTCGATATCGACCTCTATCTGCGCATCGCCACGGAGCTCTATCTGAAAAAACTCATCGTCGGCGGTTTCGACGGCGTCTACGAGTTCGGCAAGAACTTCCGCAACGAGGGCATGGACCGCACGCACAATCCGGAGTTCACGTGCATGGAGATCTACGTCGCCTACAAGGATTACCGCTGGATGATGGAGTTCACGGAGCAGATGCTCGAACGGGTCGCCGTGGCGGTCAACGGCACGACGGAGCTCACGATCGGCGACCGGCAGATTTCGTTCAAGGCGCCGTTCCGCCGGTTGACCATGACCGATGCCATCCGCGAAAAGACGGGCTACGACATCACCGGTCAAAGCGAAGAACAACTGCGCGAAGCCTGCAAACGGCTCAATGTCGAGACGGCCGAGACGATGGGCAAGGGCAAGCTGATCGACGCCATTTTCGGCCAATATTGCGAAGAGGAGTTGATCCAGCCGACGTTCGTATGCGACTATCCGATCGAAATGTCGCCCTTGTGCAAGCGCCACCGCGAGAACCCGCAGCTGACGGAGCGTTTCGAACTCTTCGTCAACGGCAAAGAGCTCTGCAACGCTTACTCGGAGCTGAACGACCCGATCGACCAGCTGGAACGGTTCCAGGAGCAGCTGCGGCTGTCGGAAAAGGGCGACGACGAGGCAATGTTCATCGACATGGACTTCGTGCGGGCATTGGAATATGGTATGCCGACCTGCTCGGGCATGGGCATAGGCATCGACCGGCTGACAATGTTCATGACCGACCAGCCGTCGATTCAGGATGTGCTGTTCTTCCCGCAGATGCGCCCCGAAAAGAGGGTCGTGGCCGATCCGGCGGAACGCTACACGGAGCTCGGCGTACCCGAAGCGTGGGTGCCCGTCATTCAGAAGATGGGTTATCTGACGGTCGATGCGCTGAAGAAGCTCGCCCCGGGCAAGTTCTTCAACGACCTGTGCGGCTTCAACAAGAAGAACAGGCTCGGTCTGAAGGCCCCCTCGATCGACGAGGTGAAAACGTGGTGCGGACAATAGCGAATACGGGCTGCCGCTCATGAACCGGAACGATGCTTCCTGCAAAGCCGGCTAATAGTTGCGGCGGCCATCGCAGTTGCATTGATATACAGTTTACTTCATAAAACAAACCGAAAATGAGAAAGAAAATTGTTGCCGGAAACTGGAAAATGAACACCCTTCCGGCCGAGGGCGTCGAATTAGCCAAAGGGGTCGTAGCCGGTCGCAGCGAAGTCTGCTCGTGCGTGCATTTCATCGTCTGCCCGCCGTTCACCCATCTGTCGGAGGTAGCCGCAGCGCTCAAGGGCTCGGACATCGAGCTGGGCGCCCAGAATTGCGCCGCCGAAGCCAAAGGCGCCTACACGGGCGAAGTAGCTGCCTCGATGATCGCCGCATTGGGATGCAAATACGTCATCCTGGGCCACTCGGAACGCCGCCAATACTACGGAGAGACCTCCGAAACCCTCAACAGGAAGATGACGCAGGCCTATGCGAACGGTTTGACGCCGATCTACTGCGTGGGCGAGAACCTCGCCGAGCGTGAAGCCGGCAAGCATTTCGATGTAGTGAAAGCCCAGATCGAGGAGGTGGTTTACAACCTGACGGACGAACAGTTCAAAAACCTCGTGATCGCTTACGAACCGGTGTGGGCCATCGGTACGGGCAAGACGGCGACCGCCGACCAGGCGCAGGAGATTCATGCCTGCATCCGCAAGGTGCTGGCCGACAAATTCGGCGCCGCAGCCGAGGAGTGCCCGATTCTGTACGGCGGTTCGTGCAAGCCGTCGAATGCAGCCGAGATTTTTGCCAAGCAGGATGTCGACGGCGGATTGATCGGCGGCGCAGCCTTGAAAGCCGGAGATTTTCTCGCCATCGGCCAGGGATTTTCGAAATAAGCTCCTTCATTCAATGATAGAGGCCGTCCGAACCTTGTTCGGACGGCCTCTGCCGGTGTGTATGCGGGCCTTTTTCAACAATCACCCCATTGAATGAACCACTGGCTATCGCATCGATGCCGTCCAATGGGAATGCCGACCGTCTGCGTGTCAAAAACGATAGTGCCAACAAAGATACGCATAAGTCGTGCGCAAATGCAAATAAATTTACGTTTATATCCGGCTTTTTATTATCTTTGTAAACACAAGCTATCGAAGAGATGCCCATGGAGTGTAAAATAGATACGGATTCCCGATGCGCGGTCATCGGCTACGGCAGCTGGGCGACGGCGCTCGTCAAACTGCTCTCCGGAAACGAACCGCAGGTCGGCTGGTATGTCCGCAATCCCGAAGTGTTGGAGACGCTCCGCACCGAAGGGCGCAATCCGCGCTATTTGAGCGATGTCGAATTCGACCGCTCGCGCATCGCCCCGTCCGACGATCTGAATGCCGTCGTCCGCGATGCCGATATTTTGGTGCTGGCAGTTCCGTCAGCCTATCTGAAAACCTTTCTGGATCCGCTGACCGAATCGCTGGCGGAAAAAATCATCATTTCAGCCATCAAGGGCATCGTGCCGGACGATTACAAGACCGTTGTCGAATACCTGCGCGACCGTTACGACCTTTCGTACCGGCAGCTCGGTCTGTTCACGGGCCCGTCTCATGCCGAGGAGGTCTCGCGCGGAAAACTCTCCTATCTGACGGTGGTCTGTCCCGAAATGGAGACCGCCCGCGCCATCGGCCCGAAATTCGCAACGCCCTACATCCGGTTGAGCTACTCGACCGACCTCTACGGCATCGAATACGCGGCGATCTTGAAGAATATCTATGCGCTGGCCGTCGGCTTGGCCGTCGGCTTGGGCTACGGCGACAATTTTCTGGCCGTGCTGATCGCCAACTGCGCCGACGAAATGGCCCGTTTCCTCGACGAAAGCTATCCCGCCGAACGCAATACGCGGGCCTCGGCCTATTTAGGCGATCTGCTCGTAACCTGCTACTCGTCGTACAGCCGCAACCGCCGGTTGGGGCTATTGGTCGGACACGGCTGCACGGTGAAAAGCGCCTTGAACGAGATGACGATGATCGCCGAAGGCTATTTCGCCGTGGATTGCATCCGGCACATCAATTTCCGGCACAAGGTCGACATGCCCATCGCCGATATGGTCTACGACGTCTTTTACCGCAATGCGTCGGCGCGGCGCCGGATGCGCGAACTGACAGAAAAATTATTTTAACCGAACGATTCTTAATTCACGATAGTCATGAACATGTTGAAATTGGACATCACCAAAGCGGGTGTCGAAATTACGCCCGCCTTGCAGGCCGAAGCGCAACGGGCCAATGCGCTGCTCCAATCGGGCGAAGGCGCCGGCAGCGATTTTTTAGGCTGGGTGCACCTGCCGTCGTCGATCTCCGACGCCGAACTGGCTGCGCTCCAGGCCCAGGCCGACAAGTTGCGCGCGAAGGCCGATTTAGTCATCTGCATCGGGATCGGCGGCTCCTATTTGGGCGCTAAAGCGGTGGTCGAAGCGATGACCGACCCCTTCAAGTCGCTGCACAAGGAGCAGCAGGACCCGACGGTCGTCTTCGCCGGTCAGAACATTTCCGAAGATTATATCAGTGCGTTGATGGCCGCTGCCGAGGAGCACTCCGTCGCCGCGATCGTCATCTCGAAATCGGGGACGACGACCGAACCGGCCATCGCTTTCCGGCTGATTAAGGCCACCATCGAGAAGCGCTATGGCAAGCAGGAGGCGGCCGAACGCATCGTCGCCGTAACCGACAAGGCCCGCGGCGCGCTGAAAACCCTGGCTGCGCAGGAGGGGTATCCGACGTTCGTTATTCCGGACGACGTGGGCGGCCGTTTCTCGGTGCTCACGCCCGTCGGGTTGCTGCCGCTGGCCGTTGCAGGCGTCGATATCGCCGCGCTGGTGCACGGTGCGCAGGAGATGGAACAGGCCACGGCCGACGGCACGCCGTTCGGGCAGAATCCGTCGGCTATCTATGCCGTCGTGCGCAATGCGCTCTATCGCAGCGGAAAGAAGGTCGAGATTTTAGGTTCCTACGAACCCCGTCTGCAATATATCAACGAGTGGTGGAAGCAGCTGTACGGCGAGAGCGAGGGCAAGCAGGGCAAAGGGTTGTTCCCGGCCAGCGTTACGCTGACCGCCGACCTGCATTCGATGGGCCAGTACATTCAGGAGGGCGAACGCACCTTGATGGAGACGATCATTTCGGTTGCGGAGCCCGACCGTCGGGTGGTTATCGAATCGGATGCCGAGAACCTCGACGGCCTGAACTATCTGGCAGGCAAGCGTATTTCGGAGGTGAACCGCATGGCCGAATTGGGTGTGCAGCTGGCCCATGTCGACGGCGGCGTGCCCAATATCCGCATCGAATTGCCGAAGGTCGATGCCCGCACCATCGGCGGCTTGCTCTATTTCTTCGAGAAGGCGTGCGGCATCAGCGGCTACATGCTGGACGTCAACCCGTTCGACCAGCCCGGTGTCGAGGCGTACAAGAAGAACATGTTCGCTCTGCTCGAAAAGCCCGGATACGAAGAGGCGGCGAAAGCCATCAAGGCACGGTTGTAACCGTCGGAATCCGCATGAATCGAGGCGGCTCCCTTGCAAGGGGAGCCGCCTCAATCGTATCGCCGCCGCCGCAGGCGGCGAGAAACAGCGGTCGGATTTGAAAAACAGGGCCGAAAAACGTGGGTGCATGAAGGTATGTACGCGCGGATTTCGGTCAGGCCCTCAACCGCCGGACCGTGCGCCGGATGCGGAGCATCATCAACACGGCCGCCACGGTCAGTCCGACGAAGTAGCCGAGGAACAGCCCCGAAGGCCCCATGCCGAACGTGAATCCGAACAGATAGCCCGCGGGCAGATTGAGCACCCAGTAGGAGAGGACGGCGATCGGCGTGATGATGCGCACATCCTGCAAACCGCGCAGGATGCCGACCGAGACGTTCTGCAATCCGTCCGACATCTGGTAGAGCGCCACGAAGAGCATCAGTTCCGCCGTGATGGCGATGACCTCGGCGTTGGTCGTGAAGAGTTGCGGAATGTAGTGGCGCAGGGCGATGAAGGCCACCGTTGCGAGACCGTTCCAGACGAGAATCAGATGATAGGAGGCCTTGGCCGCCAACGACAGCCGGTCGATGTCGCGCGCCCCGTAGCAGTGCGAGATCCGGATGGTCGCCGCCGCACCGAGGGAGGTAACGACCATCCAGGCGCAGTTGTTGACCGTGATGGCGACCTGGTTGGCGCTGATGGCCAGCGTGCCCAACCAGCCCATCATGACGGTGGTGCCGATGAACGCGGAACTCTCCAAAAACATCTGCGAAGCGATCGGCGCACCGATCCGAACGAGCCTGCGCACGGTTTCCCGATGGTAGTTGCGGAGCGAAAACCGCTCGAGATAGGGCCGGTAGCGGTCGCGCGAGCAGAAGTAGCCGATCATCAGCAGCGGCGTCATCACGCGGGCCAGCAGCGTAGCCAAGCCGGCCCCCGCGGCGCCCATTTCGGGCATACCGAGATGCCCGTAGATGAAGACCCGGTTGAGCCCGATATTGGCGAGGTTCGCGATGACGGTAACGATGAGCTCCGCATGGGTGTTGCCGACGCCCTCCAAAAACTGTTTGAAGGCGAAAAAGAGCATGATGAACGGCATACTGTACGATAACAGCCGATAGTAGGGCAATGCCATGTCGACCACTTCGACCGGCTGCCCGAGGTGATAGAGCCACGGAATGCCGAGCAGCTGCAGGAGGGTCGTAACGATGCCGAGCAGCGTGTAGAACAGGATGCCGTTCTGAAGCAGGACGGCCGAATGGCGACGGTCGCCCTGGGCGAACAACTCGCCGATGAGCGGCGTCAGCCCCATCGTCATGCCGATGGCCGTAATGAAAAAGATGAATGCGATCGAACCGCCGAAGGCGATCGCCGCGAGGGGTAGGGGATCATCGCCGCCGTATTGGCCGACCATGACGTTATCGGCGAGTTGGGTCAGTATCTGGCCGATCTGGGTCAATACGACCGGCAGCGCCAGCCGGATCGTGGCGGCGTATTGCGGGCTGTATGTTCGGAAACGGTACATCGGGGGAGCAAAGATACGAATTTTTTATTGGCGCGCCGCTTTTACAAGCGGTTCCCTGTGCGGCCGGGCTTGATTACGGTGTTAATAAAAAAGCGTATCGCATGAATGCGATACGCTCCGAACCGTTATGCAATCCGTCAGGCTACCCGCAGCGTTACGCCCTGCGAGGGATCGTCCTCGACGACCACCGTGTCGCCCGTATGCAGCTTGCCGGTGATAATCAGTTCCGACAGCGGTTCCTCCAAATGATCCGTCAGGGTACGTTTCAACGATCGCACGCCGTAGCGCGATTCGTAACCCATCGTCGCCAACCGACGCTTGGCCGGAGCCGTGATCTTCACCTTGTAGCCTAACCGGTCGGTGCGCTGCAGCAGCCCGCCGAGCTCCAGATCGACGATGCGCTCCACGTCGTCCAACTCCAGCGAACGGAACTGCACGATATCGTCGATGCGGTTGAGGAACTCCGGTGCGAAAGTCTGTTCCAGGGCCTTGCGATATTCGGTCTGCGGGGTTTCGGCGGCTGCGGCGCTTTTCGACGAGGTGCTGTATCCGACCGACACCGGCCGCTGCGCCACGGCCCGAGAACCGACGTTCGAGGTCATGATGATGATCGTATTGCGGAAATCGACCTTGCGGCCCGAACCGTCCGTCAGATGCCCTTCGTCGAAAATTTGCAGCATCGTGTTGAATACCTCGGGATGGGCCTTTTCGATCTCGTCGAACAGCACCACCGCATAGGGCTGGCGCCGCACGGCCTCGGTCAGCTGACCGCCCTCGCCGTAGCCGACGTATCCGGGAGGCGAACCGATCAGCCGCGAAACGTTGTGCTTTTCGGCGTATTCGCTCATGTCGATGCGGATCAGTCCGCGGCGTTCGTCGAAGAGCCACTTCGAAACCTCCTTGGCCAACAGGGTCTTGCCCACACCGGTCGGACCGACGAAAAGAAATACGCCGATGGGCCGGTTTTCGTCCTTCAGCCCCGCCCGCGAACGGCAGATCGTGCGCGAAATGCGTTCCACAGCCTCCTGCTGCCCCACGACCCTGCTCGACAGATGGTCGCGCAAGGCGTGCAGCCGGCTCATCTCGCTCTCCGAAATCCGTTCGGCCGGTATGCCCGTCATGGCGGTGATGACCTGCCGGATATGCTCCTCGGTGATCGACTCCGGATTGTTTTCCAGGGTACGGCGCCACTCGGTGCGTTCGCTGCCCAACTTCGAACGGAGCGCCAGCTCACGCATCCGGGCCGATGCCGCTTTGTCGTAGGAGGCTCCGTCGATCGCTTCGCGGCGTTCGCGCTGAATCCGGCACAATGCCGTCTCCATTTCGCGCAACTCGGCAGGCTCCCGGGCCGACAGCAGATGCACGCGCGATCCCGCTTCGTCGAGCACGTCGATCGCCTTGTCCGGGAAATAGCGGTCGGTAACGTAACGCTCCGTGAGCGCGACGCAGGCCCGCAGCGCTTCGTCGGTATAGTGCACTTTGTGGTGGCGTTCGTAGCGCGGCGCAATGTTTTGCAGGATTTGCAGCGTCTGCTCGGGGGTCGTCGGTTCGATGAGTACTTTTTGAAAGCGGCGTTCGAGGGCCGAGTCGCGTTCGATATTCTCGCGGTATTCGTCGAGCGTCGTCGCGCCGATGGTCTGCAACTCGCCGCGCGCCAGCGCCGGTTTCAGAATGTTCGCCGTATCCAAGCTGCCCTGCGTCGAACCCGCCCCCACGATGGTGTGGATTTCGTCGATGAACAGGATGGTATTCTGCTCTTTGCGCAGCTCGTCGAGCAGCTGCTGCATACGCTCCTCGAACTCGCCGCGGAACTTCGTACCCGCCACGAGCGACGAGATATCGAGCGAAAACAGCGTCTTGTCGGCAATGGTATAGGGTACGTCGCCGGCCGCGATGCGCAGGGCCAGCCCCTCGACGACGGCGCTTTTGCCGACGCCCGCCTCGCCGATCAGAATCGGATTGTTCTTTTTGCGGCGCGAAAGGATCTGCACGACCCGCTCGATCTCGGCTTCGCGGCCTACGACCGGATCCAAGCGACCCTCGCGGGCCTGGCGCGTCAGGTCGACACCGAACTTGTCGAGCAGCCGGTTTTTCCCCTCGGCGGCGGGCCGGTTGTCGGCATCGAAATCGAGCATGTGCACCTGAATTTCGGTGCGATAATCTTCGCCCACGGCGAACTTCTGCAGATCGGCGGCGATCGTGTCGGCCCCGATGCCGAATGTCTCTAACACCTGTGCCGTAACGGTCGAGGGATCGGAGGCGATGAACTGGAGCGCATGGCCGGTCGATATGCTGCGGGCCGCATCGGCCGTGCTCCGCAACTCGTCGGTCCACGCACGGTAGAACGTCTCCGGATCGAGCGGTTCCGAGGCCGGCTGCTGATTCCGCTGCGCGGCATCAGAGGCGATGATCCCCTGTTCGATGCGCTGACGAAGCTGGTGCAGCTCCCAATCCTGCAATCGGGCGGAAAGCAACTGATAGGCGAGCGATCCCTCCTCGCGAAGCATTTCGAGCGTGAGGAAGTCCTTGAGCGAATGGCCGATGGTGGCCTTCGTCGTATGGAAAGCGGCGCGGGCGATGAGCCCTTCGAGCGTTTTCGAGATTTTCACTTGCATATTTCGTCGTCTTTTCATTTCGCGAATAGAACGACGAAACCGAATGACTTATTGTGCGGCCTTTTTCGATAGGATTTATTTATGCGAATACATGGACTTGCTCCGTTTTCGGGTTTCGGTTCCCGATTTTCGGCTTCGGGTTTTCGGCCGTTGTCAGAGGCTCCTCGGCCATTCGCCCACCTCCATGTCGCGCAGGTCGGCGCCGTCGACGACGAATCGCACGGCCGTCCGCACCTTGTGAAACCCGTATTCGCCGGCAGCCCCCGGGTTGATATGCAACAGGTTGTAAACCGGATCGTTCATAACGCGCAGAATGTGCGAATGCCCCGCCACGAAAATGCGGGGCCGGATCGCCTGGATGCGTTCCACGGCACGGGGGTCGTAACGGCGCGGATACCCGCCGATGTGGGTCATCAGCACCCGCACGCCCTCGCACTGGAAGTTCAGAAACGACGGATAGACCCTCCGCGTCAGGCCGCCGTCGATATTGCCCGACACGGCCCGCAAGGGTTTGAAAGCGGCGATCTCGTCGGCCAGCTCCAGCGAACCGATATCGCCCGCGTGCCAGATTTCGTCGACGTCGCGCAAAAAAAGGCGCAGCGTCTCGTCGAAAGTTCCGTGCGTGTCCGATATGATGCCGATGCGTTTCATCCCCTTATTAACAGCTTTGGAATGCGATCGAACCGCTTTTTAATACTTTCCTTTCCACAACGTGCGGATGCGTTCGGCGATCTTCGCTTCGGCAGGGTTCTGTACGTCGGGTTCGTAGAACTTCGTACCGGCCAGGCTCTCCGGCAGAAATTCCAAGTCGGCGAAATGGCCCTCGAAGTCGTGGGCGTATTTGTAGCCCTTGCCGTAGCCCGACTGCTTCATCAGCTTGGTCGGCGCATTGCGCAGCTGCAGCGGGACGGGGCGATTCGTCGTATCGTGTTCGACCTGCGCAAGGGCCTTTTCGATGGCCATGTAGGCCGAATTGCTCTTGGCCGAGGTTGCCAAATAGATGGTCGTTTCGGCCAGCGTGATACGTGCTTCGGGCATACCGATCTTGTGTACCGTGTCGAAACAGGCGTTGGCTAACAACAGGGCGTTCGGATTGGCTAATCCGATATCTTCCGAAGCCAGAATCACCAGGCGGCGGGCGATGAAGCGCGGTTCTTCGCCGCCGGCCAGCATACGGGCCAGATAGTAGATGGCCGCATTGGGGTCGCTGCCCCGCACCGATTTGATGAACGCCGAAATGACGTCGTAATGTTGTTCGCCGTTTTTGTCGTAGAGGGCGATATTTTCTTGCAGGCAGTCCGTAACGTAACGGTCGGTGATCGTTACCGTCCCGTCCGTGGAACCGACGACGATATCGAGGATATTCAACAGCTTGCGCGCATCGCCGCCCGACAATCGGAAGAGGGCGGCCGTCTCTTTCACCTCGATCTTTCGCTCTTTGAGTTCGCTGTCGGCCGTCAGCGCACGGTCGAGCAGGGTTTGCAGCTCGTTCTCCTCCATCGGACGGAGCGTGTAGACCTGGCAGCGGCTCAACAGCGGCGAGATGACCTCGAACGAAGGATTCTCGGTCGTGGCGCCGATCAGCGTTACGATGCCCTGCTCGACGGCACTTAACAGCGAATCCTGCTGCGATTTGTTGAACCGGTGGATTTCGTCGATGAAAAGAAAGGGCGGAGGGGCATCGAAGAATCGCTGGCGTTTGGCGCTTTCGATCACCTCGCGCACCTCTTTGACGCCCGACGTAACGGCCGAAAGCGTGAACAGCGGACGTTCGAGCTGCGTAGCGACGATCTTGGCCAGCGTGGTCTTGCCGACGCCGGGAGGGCCCCACAGGATGAACGACGGAACATTGCCCGTCTCGAAAAACTTGCGGAAAATCCCGTTCGGGCCGACCAGATGGGTTTGTCCGATATATTCGTCGATTGTCCGCGGGCGCAGACGTTCTGCTAATGGGGCCGCCATTTTTATGAATAGCAAGTTTCGAATCTTCGGGCAAAGGTACGAATAAGCGAGGGCAAAACCAAAACTTGTTTTGGTTTTGCCGAGCGGAAGTATCTTCTTTTTATTGGCGCGTGAGGCCGTTATCTCGCTTTCGAACGTCAGCGATGCTTACTGTCGGCGTGCAGCCTGGCGGTCTTTGAGTATCTCCTCCTGATGTTCCGCAGCCCAGCCGATCAACCGGTCGATGTGCGGCAGCAACGATTCGGCTCGCGGAGTCAGCGTATATTCCACATGAGGCGGCACCTCGGGATAGACCTTTCGAATGACGAATCCGTCCTCTTCGAGCGTGCGGAGCGTTACGGTCAGCATCTTGGGCGAAATGTCGGGAAGCGCCTGCTGCAAATTTTTGAATCGCATCGTGCCGTTTTGATGCAGCAGGTATAGCACCAGCAAGGACCATTTGTCGCCGAAACGTGTGAGGATATTCCGTATCGGGCATTCGGGGAACCGGAGGTCTCTGATCGTAGATAGGGCCATAGCGGATGGGGTATGAAATTACTTTACAAAGGTAAGCGATTTTTTAACAAGGTGTTTCTGCCGGCGTAAGGTGGTGCGGCCCGATATGGAATCTTTGCTTTTTTTCCGATGCTCTTCCGATCCGAACGGATATTCCGTAAACAGATGAAAATGTTTGCCCGTTTCCCGATGACTTTCTGCTCCGTACCCGTTAATAATAATTTGGAGGAATGAAAAAACGATATTATTTTTGTCGGCGGAAAGATGGCAGAGCGGTCGATTGCGGCGGTCTTGAAAACCGTTGAGCTGCAAGGCTCCGGGGGTTCGAATCCCTCTCTTTCCGCAGTCGGGGTGCTCCGCCCGTTCGCGAGAAGGTGCGTCGCATTGCAAATCCGTATTTCCGAATCTGTTCATTCTTTTGTCTCTATAAATCCATTTCCATAAAAATGCTCCGGATTTTAATTCGTATTTATTTGAAATTAGTTCTGTTGGCTGCTGCTGTCGGTACGCTTACACGTGTCGTGCTGCTCTTCAGCCCGCAGACCACCGATCTCGGCTTCGAGTTCGGCGAATGGTTCGAAATTTTCGTGTTGGGTGCGCTTAACGATATGTGCGCCATGACGCTCGGATTCGTTTTCATGATGTGTTTCGTAACGAGCGTTTCAGCTTGCAAGTACCGCAAACCGTTCGGCCCGATCCTGCTCGGCGTGCTGGTTGCTGCAACGATTTACATTCTGTGTTTCAACACGATCTTCCACGAATACGGCGGTATCGTGCCCGCTGCCGCCGTCGGCGTCATGGGCTATTGGAGTGCGTCGTTCGCGCTGCGGCTTTACTGCGAACGCATCCGGCGTGGCTGGACTTCGGTGTGGCTGGCCCTGTTGGTCGTCATCTACGTCGGATCGGTCATTCTGAATGCGGCGTGCGAGGTCGTTTTCTGGAGCGAGTTCGGGGTGCGCTATAATTTCATCGCCGTGGACTATTTGGTCTACACCCACGAGGTCATCGGCAACATTGTCGAATCGTATCCGATCGGCTGGTGGATGCTCTGTCTGACCGTCGTAACGTTCGCTGTCGTGTGGAGCGTTTTTCGTCGCGACCTGCGCCGGCCGGTGCCCGATGACGAGCCGCTGCGTTCGAAAATCGGCGCATGGGCGCTCTACGGTGTCATGGCCGTGGCCGCATTCGGGATCATGCGGTTCAATACGCGCTTTCAGGACAGCGCGAACGTTTACGTCAACGAGTTGCAGGCCAACGGCGCCTACAAGTTCTGCGAGGCGTTCGTCAAAAACGAGCTTGATTACAAACGCTTCTACCTGACTTTGCCTGACGGCGAGGCTGCGGCGATCGTCCACGCCGAATACGGCAGTTCGGGCGACAGCAACTTCCGCCACATAGCGGGCGATCGGCCCGAGGAGCATCCCAACATTGTGCTGGTTACGCTCGAAAGCATGTCGGCGTCGTTCTTGGAACGCTTCGGGGGAACGGAGGCGTTGACGCCGTGCCTCGATGCGCTGTGCCGCGAGGGGCTTTCGTTCGACCATGTCTACGCCACCGGCAACCGCACGGTGCGCGGCTTGGAAGCGGTGTCGCTCTCGCTGCCGCCCTGCCCGGGCCAAAGCCTCATCAAACGGCCCGATAACGGCGGCTTGTTCACCACGGCAAGCGTGCTGCGTGCGAAAGGTTATTCGGCCACGTATTTCTACGGCGGCAATGCCTATTTCGACAACATGGAGGCCTTTTTCGGCGGCAACGGTTATGAATTAGTCGACAAAAAGTCCTATGCGCCCGACGAAATCACGTTTGCCAACATTTGGGGCGTGTGCGACGAGGATGCTTATCGCAAGGCGATCGCGGTGCTCGGCGAAAAGGCCGCTTCGGGCAAGCCGTTCTTCGCCCATATCATGAGCGTCAGCAACCACCGGCCTTACACCTATCCGGCCGGCCGTATTTCGATTCCGAACGATTCGAAGTCGCGCGCCGGCGGCGTCATGTACAGCGACTATGCGCTCGGGCAGTTCATCGCCCAAGCCAGGGAGCAGCCGTGGTTCGACAACACCGTCTTTCTGATCACGGCCGACCATTGCGCTTCGTCGGCCGGCAAGACCGAAATTCCGCTCGACCGTTATCGTATTCCGGCCGTCATCTATGCTCCGTCGCGTATCGCACCGGCGGCGGTCGGGAAAATTGCGTCGCAAATCGACCTCGTGCCGACGCTGCTGGCCCTGCTCGGCATGGACTACGACGCGGGATTCTACGGCCGGAATATCCTTGCCGACGATTTCCGCGAACGGGCGTTTATCGCCACGTATGAGAGTCTGGGCTACCTCGACGGCGATGTGTTCACCGTTCTGTCGCCTGTCTGCCGCGTGTCGCAGTATCGGGTGGTGCCGACCGAACAAGACCCTTATCGGGTCGAACCGCTCGCAGAACCCGATACGGAACAACTGCACCGTGCGATCGGATTCTATCAGACGGCGGGCGAATGGGGGAGGCGCCGGAATTGAACGACGGCCGACCGCCGCGAAACGGACGCCAACGAAAAGGGCGGGGAACCCGACAAGGTTCCCCGCCCTTTTCGTTCTCTGTCCGGAACGGGATCGGTCCGTTAAACCAATCCCGAGAATCCCATGAAGGCCATGGCGAGGATGCCCGCCGTAATCAAAGCGATAGGCACCCCTTTGAATGCCTTGGGAACGTCCTCGAAGTCGAGCCGCTCGCGGATGCCGGCGAAGAGCACCAACGCCAGGGCGAATCCGAGCGCCGTAGCCACCGAGTAGGTAACGCTCTGCAACAGGTTGAATTCCTTCTGAATCATCAGAATGGCGACACCCAGCACGGCGCAGTTCGTCGTGATCAACGGAAGGAAGATACCCAATGCCTGATAGAGCGCAGGCGATACCTTTTTCAAGATGATTTCGACCATCTGAACCAGCGCGGCGATCACCAGAATGAAGACGATCGTCTGCATGTAGACGATGCCGAGCGGTACGAGTACATAGGTCTGGATCAGCCACGCGACAAGGGATGCGATTGCCATGACGAACGTTACGGCAGCGCCCATACCGAGCGAAGTCTCGACCTTCGACGACACGCCCAGGAAAGGACAGATGCCGAGGAATTGCGCCAGTACGACGTTGTTGACGAAGATGGCGCCGATGATGATGGCAAAATAGGAAAGCTCCATAACTATTTCTTGGCTAATTTATTAAATAATACCATTAAATACCCGAGCACGAGGAAGGCGCCCGGCGCCAGCACGAAGAGCAACGGCATGTAGTCTCCGATGCCGAAACTGCAGCCGAAGATAGCGCCGCTGCCTAACAGCTCGCGTACGGCACCGATGACCGTGAGCGAAAGCGTGAAGCCTAAACCGATGCCGATGCCGTCGAGCATCGAATCGAACGGCGAATTCTTCGAGGCGAAGGCTTCGGCGCGTCCGAGGATGATGCAGTTCACGACGATCAACGGAATGAAGACGCCGAGCGACGCATAAAGCGCGGGCACGAACGCCTGCATCAACATTTGGATGACGGTTACGAACGAGGCGATGATGACGATGAAGGCCGGAATGCGGACTTTGTCGGGAATAATGTTCTTGACCAACGAGATGACCAGGTTCGACATGATCAGCACGGCCGTCGTGGCGAGACCCATGCCCATGCCGTTTTCGGCCGACGTGGTGGTTCCTAACGTCGGGCACATGCCCAATACTAATACGAATGTCGGATTGTTCTTGACAATGCCGCTCAAAATAATTTTCAACTTGTTCATTGGTTACCTCCTTCCTGTGCTTCGGTTTCGGCGGCTGCCGTTGCGTCGGCAGCCGGTTCCGCGGCGGATACATGCTGGTAGGCCGTCCATGCGCGGTTCATGGCATCGACATACGCACGCGACGAGATGGTCGCGGCCGTCAGTGCATCGATATCGCCGCCGTCTTTCCTGACGGCCATCTTCATATCGGCGGGATTCTTGCCCTTGAAGCTCGTGATGAGCGGATTGCCTTCGTCGGTCATCTTCGTGCCGAGGCCCGGCGTCTCGCCCTGCTCCAATACATTGACGTTGATTACCTCGCCTGTCGGCGTAAAGCCGACCATCATGCGGATCGCACCGCCGAAGCCGTTTTTGGTCATCGTTTCCACCGCATAGCCGACCACTTCGCCGGCGGCCGTCGCCGTGTAGACCTTGATCGGCAGGGCGTCGATTTCGAGTTCGGTGATTCGATTGTCGTCGAATGTCGGCAGCACGTTGTTGAGAGCCGCGATCGTCGCCGCCTTTTTGGCCTCGGCGATGGGCTCCTCGGTAATCAGGTTGACGACTCCGACGCCGGCCGACGCGATGAGCGTGATGCCGAAAAGGACGGCCGTCATGTTCGAAAGTGTACTTTTCATAAGTGTTTGCCTCCTCTTCCGTTATTTGACGCCGAAGCGTTTGGGTTTGACATACTTGTTGAGCAGGGGCACCACCGAGTTCATGATCAGGATGGCGAACGACATGCCCTCGGGATAGGCGCCCCACAGGCGGATGCACATGGTGATGGCGCCGATGCCGATGGCGAAGATGATGCCGCCTTTGACCGTCATCGGCGACGTGGAATAGTCCGTTGCCATGAAGATCGAACCCAGCAGCGCGCCGCCGGCCAATACGTGGAACAGCGGGAACTGCCACAGGGCGGCGCCGGTCATGCCGCTGCAAACGGCTGCGACAGCGGCGAACAGGGCCATCGTGGCGAGAATCGTTACGGGAACGTGCCACGTGATGACCTTGCGCCAGAGCAGGTAGACGAATCCGGCCAGCAGGGCCAATGCGGCCACCTCACCGAGCGAACCGGGCATGTTGCCCAGCATCAGATCCTGTATGTCGAGGGCACTTGCGGAGACGGTGCCTTGTTTGACGGCCGCCAGCGGCGTGGCGCCCGAAAGTGCATCGAACCCCTCCACTGCGGGGAACGAGGTCATCTGCACGGGGTAGGCGATCAACAGAAAGACCCGGCCGACCAATGCGGGGTTGAAGGGGTTTTTGCCCAGGCCGCCGAAGGTCATCTTGGCGATGCCGATGGCGACGAAAGCGCCGATGAGGACGATCCACCACGGAATGGTCGCCGGCAGGTTGAAGGCCAGCAGCACGCCCGTTACGACGGCCGACCAGTTGCCTACGGTCGTGGCGCCGCGGACGATGAATCGCTGGATCAGATATTCGGACACGACGCAGGCGCATACCGACAGCGCCGTGATGAAAAGCACGTTTGCTCCGAATACCACGGCCGAAACGACTAACGCGGGCAGCAGGGCGATGACCACGTCGCGCATGATGCACGCCGTTGAACGATCCGACTGCACGTGGGGCGAAGGAGCGATGATCAATTTATGATTGTTTCCCATTTTTTATTAAATAGTCCTGTGGAATGCGCTTCCTGACTATACTTTTATGTATGACAGTCTGAAATGCGCTTCCTGTTTGTTAAAAATTGTTCGAGAACGGCATTTATTTCTTGGGCGCGGCCGCAGCGGCACGCGCACGGATGATGCCCATGACGGTCTGTTTTCCGAGACGGATCCAGTCTAGCAGCGGCAGATAGGCGGGGCAGGTCGCCTGGCACGATCCGCACTCGATGCACGAGGTAATCATCCGGGCTTCGATCGCTTCCCAATCCTTCTTTTGCGTCATCTTCGAGAGATAGTAGGGCTCGAGACCCATCGGGCAGGCCGAAACGCACTTTGCGCATTTGATGCACTGGGCGGCCGGTCGACGGACGGCGTCGCGACCGCTCATGACCGTGATGCCCGAACACCCTTTCGTTACGGGCGAGTCGAGGTTGCTCATCGCACGACCCATCATCGGGCCGCCGTTGATGACCTTGCCCGCATTTTCCGGAAGGCCTCCGGCTGCTTCGAGCAGCGCCGAAATCGGGGTGCCCATGCGCGTCAGCAGGTTTTTCGGCTCTTTTATTCCTTTGCCCGTAACGGTTACGACCCGTTCGATGAGCGGTTTGTTCTTCTGAACGGCTTCGTAAACGGCGACGGTCGTCGAGGCGTTGCAGACCACGGCGCCCACGTCGATCGGCAGTGCGGGCGGAGGCGGAACCTGACGGCCCGTGATGGCTGCGATCAGCTGTTTTTCACCGCCCTGCGGATATTTCACCATCAAAGGCTGCACCTCGATACCCGGATAGTTCGCAACGATCTTTTTCAGATGGGCGATGGCGTCGGGCTTGTTGTTTTCGATGCCGATGACGGCTTTTTCGACGGCAAGCGCCTTCATCAGGACAGTAACGCCGATCACCAACTCCTCGCCCCGCTCCAGCATCGTCCGGTGGTCGGAGGTCAGATAGGGTTCGCACTCCACACCGTTGATAATCAATACCTCGGCTCTCTTCCCGGGAGGAACCGACAGTTTGACGTGCGTGGGGAACGTCGCGCCGCCCATGCCGACGATACCGGCCCCCTTGATCTTGGCGATGATCTCCTGCGACGACAGCGTGCACTCCTTGACGAGCGCCGTCGACCGGTCGATGCCTTCGGCCCATTCGTCGCCTTCGCGTTGGATGGTGATCATCGGCTGGCGCAGGCCCTGTCCGTTGGCCACGAGGTCGACAGCCGTTACCGTGCCCGAGATAGGCGAGTGAATGTTCGCTGACATGAAACTGCCCGCTTCGGCGATGAGCTGCCCCGTAACCACCCGATCGCCTTTGGCGACTTTGGCCACGGCCGGAGCGCCGATATGTTGCGCGAGGGGGATATGCACCACCTCCGGCAACGGAAGCACTTCGACGGGCTTCGAGCAGCTCAACTTGTTTTCCGACGGATGAACTCCGCCGATGGGAAATGTCTTCATATTTCGGAATAAATTATTTACGTGGGTTTATTCGGCAGCCGCCTTCGGGGTTTCCGGTTTCGCTGCGGAGGCCTCGACTGCGGGCGCGGCTTTCGGTGCAGCCGGCGTCGCGGGAGCCTTGGGCTCCTTGGGCAGCGGCTCCATGCCGACGAGCCTGATGGCGCCGGTCGGGCATTCGTTCACGCACTTGCGGCACAATTTGCACTTCTGCGGGTCGATATAGGCCAGGTTGTTCTCCACCGTGATAGCACCGAACGCGCAGACCTTCGCGCATTTGCCGCAACCGATACAGCCGGCTTTGCAGGCCTTCATCACCACGGCGCCCTTGTCTTTCGATACGCACGAGACATAGACCGCACGGTTCTTGGGCCACTTCTTGCGCAGTTCGATGATGTGTTTCGGGCAGGCTTTGACGCAGGCGCCGCAGGCCGTACACTTGTCGGGATCGACCACGGGAAGCCCCGTAGCGGGATCGATGCGCAGGGCGTCGAAGGCGCAGGCGGCCTCGCAGTCGCCGAAGCCGACGCATCCGAATGCGCAACCCGTCTCGCCCGCATACAGCGAGGAGGCTACCGCACACGATTTGGCCCCGTCGTATTCGTTCGTGCGGGGCCGTTTCTCGCAGGTTCCGCCGCATCGGACGGTCGCCACCTGCGGCTCTTTCTCCGCAGCGGCTTTCCCCAAATAGGCAGCTGCAGCCTTCATGGTGCTGCCACCGCCCACCGGACAGAAAAGCGACGAAATGTCGTCGTTCTTCACGAGCGCATCGGCCATCGCGCGGCAGCCGGCGAATCCGCACCCGCCGCAGTTGGCGCCCGGGAGCATCTTCTCCACCTCGTCGATGCGGGGATCCTCTTCGACCCGGAATTTCCGGGCCACGAAGTAGAGGATGACCGCTGCGAGCACGCCCAGCACGCACAGCGTCAGGATGGTGTAAAGTAGTACTTCGTTCATTGATTTTTAGTGATTGTGAATTGAATGGTGTGTTCTATCTTGCGGCGCAGGCCCCATAACAGGAGATAGTAGAGCGCCACGCCGCCCAATGCGGCCGATGCGCCTGCGCCTTCGCTCCATCCGAGTACGCCGATCGTCGTCAGCAGCACCGCCAGCAGGACGATCAATGCGCCGACGTACCCCAATGCGACGGCTAACGCTCCGGCGCTGCGGCGAATGCCTACCACGACCGTCTCGCCCGTTGCGTAGGCGGCGGCATCGGCGCACTTCACGGCGACGCTCTTCTCCTGCGTTTCGGCTAAACCGCACGCCTGCCGCGCCTTGCAGCTGCCGCAGGCGCTCGATGAAGTGATGGTTACGAAGACCGTCCCGTTTTCGACGCGGTCGACCCGTCCCGTATGTTCGATCGGAGCTGCCATCAATCGCCGTATTTGTTGGTCAGCGGCATCAGTCGCTCGTGGCCGAACGAGCACATCGAAAGACGCAGCACCGGCGGGAACTGGAAACGTTTCTTTTCGTTGTGCATGATCATGTTATGGATTTTCTCGACCACCTCGGCGTCGAATCCCGCGTTGATGATCTCTTCGCGGTGCTGCCCCTCTTCGATCATCCGGTAGAGAATGGCGTCGACCACCTCGTAGGGCGGAAGGATATCGGTGTCCTTCTGGCCCGGGTGCAGCTCCGACGACGGAGCCTTGTCGAGGATGTTTTCGGGAATGACGTTGTCCTGTGTGCGGTTGATATAGCGGGCGAGGTCGTACATTTCGCTTTTGTAGAGGTCGCCCGTGGGGCTGAACGCTCCGGCCGTGTCGCCGTACAGCGTGCAGAGTCCCAGCGCATTTTCGCTCTTGTTCGATGAGTTGAGCAGCACGTGCCCCGTCTTGTTCTGCAAGGCCATCAGCAGAATCGTGCGGATGCGCGACTGGATATTCTCCTCCGTAGCGTCGAACTCCGTACCGCCGATAACGGGCTTCAGCGCGTCGACCACGCTTTCGTAGATTCCGGTGATGGGGATGACGTCGTAGGCGATGCCGAGCCGTTCGGCTAAAATTCGGGCATCCTCGACCGAATGGTCGGTGGAGAACGGCGACGGCATCAACAGCGCCCGCACGTTTTCGCGGCCTAACGCATTGGCGGCGATGACCGCCACGATGGCCGAGTCGATGCCTCCGGAGAGACCGATGCAGGCCTTGGTGTAGCCGTTTTTATGAAAAAAGTCGTGCACTCCGCAGCAGGCCGCCTTGTAGAGCATCTGTGTCCGGACTTCGTTGCTTGTGGGGGCCGTAATGGGAGTTGCCGGAGCTTCGGTATCGAATATCTGCAAATCTTCTTGGAACCGCTTCATCATCAGCACCAATTCGCCGCGGCTGTCGAGCGCGCCCGAGGTGCCGTCGTAGACCAAATCGGTCGAGCCGCCCACCTGATTGACCATCACGATGTTTTTGCCTTCGACGTAGGCTAATTGGCGCATGTGTTCGTAGCGGTAGGAGAGGGCGCCCTTGCCATAGCGGCGGGCGTTGATCGAAAGGATGGTTTCGACCGACTTGTCGAAATCGTGTTCATACCGCAGGTCGCTGCCGACGATGACGGCGCAGCGGTGCCCGGCGATGGTGATGTATTCGAATCCTTTCGACGGAATCAGGAAGCCCATCTCGCGGCGGGCCGTGATGTGTTTTTTACCGATGACGCGCCGGATCGCGCCGTCTTGCATGAGGACAGCCGCGCTGATAGTGCCTTCGGCCGTGAGCATGGGCGAACCGACGATGGCGGTGATTCCCTGGCAGTGGGCCGCGATTTCGGAAAGAGCGTCTTCGCAGAGTTCGAGAAAAGTTGTCTTGCGGAGCAGGTCGAAAGCGGGGATGCCGCTGATGGCTTGTTCTGCGAAAATGACCAAGTCGGCGTTTTGAGCCTTGGCTTTGTTGACGGCTTCGATGATTTTCGACCGGTTTCCTTCGATATCACCGATGGTGTAATTCAACTGGGCAATGGCTATTTTCATCGATAGTAGCTTTATTCGATACTTTATAACTTTGCAAAGTTAAGGATAATTTGCAAAAGTCGGAAAATTTTTCCCTTTTAATACAATCGCACGGAGATTTTCGTTGCCGGCCGGTTCGCCGATAACAGCGGATCGGCGGAAGCCGTGCTGGCCTCCGCCGATCCGCATGAATGCGGCATCGAGCCGCTGGATCGAGTTTCCGCGCTGTTCCGCCGCCCGAATGAACGCATCGGTCATGGCGAAACTGTGATTTTCATTTTTCCGTCGGTTTTTGAATGGTATTCGAATTTTGGTTGTAGGCTTTGGCGACGCACTTCCATTCGCCTTCGATTTTCAGCAGCAGCAGATAGTCGGTGAAGTCGATGCGTCCGCCCCAGCCCTCTTCGAGCACACGGACGACGGCGAGCGTCTCTTCGACGGCCACGACATCTACGCGGCCCTTGAATCCTTCGCCGCCGCTGACCGTATCCACGTTTTTGTAGAACTGCTCGATGGAACCGTGCTCCAACTTCCCGTCGAGAAAGCCGAACAGGACGGCATCGTCGGTGAACAATTCGCGGGCATATCGGCTGTTGCCCTCGGCTACGCTTTTTACGAATTTCATGGCGGCTTCCTGCACGGCCTCGTACTCTTTGATCGAATCTCGCATGATGGTTTGCTGTTTTATGGTTTGATTTGCAAAATTACGGAGTATCCGCTATTCGTGCAAGTACCGAAAAATTATTCGGGTATTGAAAATTTATTCATGGTATACTCCGTTCGGACAATTATACCTATCTTTGTTTCCGACTGAAATATCGAATCATGTACGAACGAAAGATACCGGTCGACCTCGATTGTCCGTTGCGGTTGACGATGAGTCTGATCGATTCCAAATGGAAATCCTGCCTGTTGGATGAATTGCGGCATGGGCCGATGCGCCCGAGCGAGTTGCACAAGGCGTTGCCCGAGGCTGCGCCGCGCGTGTTGGACTTGCAGCTGAAAGAGTTGGTGGATGACGGATTAGTTGCAAAGACCATCTATCCCGAATTGCCGCCGCGATCGGAATATGCCATCACGGAGCTCGGAATGACCTTGATTCCGATTATCGATGCCATGCTCGAATGGGGGATGAAAAACGAAAAACTGTTTTTCGAGAAATACGGTGCCGGAAAAGCGAATGCACCAAAATAGCAAGGTGCAGGGTAGGGTAGCACACTGCCGAAAAAACGGATTGTGAGGCCTTTTACCCTCCCCAAAATGTTCATTAGGCCGCAGAATGTAACCCTTTTTAGGAATCTTTTACTGTTTTTGTATCAAATCCAGTATCGCTTTTTCAGGATGATACACCGGAGACGAAAAGAGAAAGGGCCGCCTGACTTTTCTTGTCGGACAGCCCCCTTTTCTTACGGCACTCCGATCTATTGGCGGGTTCCCGTAAAATTATAGTTCCACTTGAAATATGCGTTGTTTACTTCAAACGTAAGCGAAAGCATTCCTCCGGCAATCGAACCTGCTACAGCCTTGGTCTTCGACGAAAGACGATACGTGCTTCCATCTTCCGTAATATCCAGAATGATCGATTCCGGTTTGAGATCCGCCTCCTCGCAGGTTACTTCGCAGGCAACCGCCATAGCCGATTTCCGGATGAGTGTTACATACGCCGTATACTCATCCGAATATCCCAATTCGACGAGGCGGCCCGCATAGTCGTCGGAAATAAGCGTTGCGGGGTCGGTTACACCCTCGTCATCGCTGCTGCAGGCCGTAAGGCCCAGGCTTGCCGCTGCCAGCAGCGACATCACCAATCTTTTGATCCATTTTTTCATCTTTGCATGTTGTTTTTGGGTTAAAAAATTCACGCCTGCAAAGATAGCGAAACGCTTTTGGCCGACCGTGATCCGACCGCTGCCGATCTGTCCACAGAACTATGGCGGATTTGGCGACAGCTCATCGATCGAGGAGGAGAGATCAGCGAAAAAATCGTGCTGCAGGATCGTGCAGATGCGCGAGAGCAGCTCCGTATCGAGGCTCTTTTTGCGGAAGATGCGGTAGACGTTCGAACGGTCGCAAGCCAGGTGGCGGGCAAGCCAACTGACCCCGCGCTCCTGCCGCTGCAGCTCCGCACGGATCGCTTTGCCGATGTGTATGCGTTCCATATCCCGACAGCCTTTGAGGCTGTTGTGCCGACGCCGGCTCCGAGCGTTGACGGTTTCGTGGTTGGACAAAAAGAAAAGTGTGGAGTCGAATCGTTTACCTATTGAGAGGCTCTGGAATGCCCATGCGTAAATAAACAAACCCCACACCCGTAACGAGTATGGGGTGGCACAAGAAATGCCAAACGCCGAATCATACCGATACCAGGCGACGAGTGAGTTGCTCTCCTTACGCATTGTGAAATTTTCCAGATTTCTCAATAAGAAAAAAAGCGAAAACACTTTCATCAATATGTCTGTCCGCGAACGGACGCTCCAAAGATAGAAAATGTTTTTCGAAGTAAAAAATTTGGCAATTATATACAAATATACACCGACGGTAATCCAAAACCGTAGAACATTGCGAGTTCCGACCAAAAGGCTGTCTACCCCCCCCCTCCGAAATAAAATCACCCCCGCCAGAATTCATTCTGGCAGGGGTAAAACATTAAATTAGACTTGTTAGACAGCCCTTTTGGTGTAGTGGATAGGGGATTCGAACCCCTATGTCATGCGTGAGAGGCATGTATCCTAACCCTTAGATGAATCCACCTCATGCGTCATTCGCGCTGCAAAGATAGTCGGTTCTTCGCAATCCACCAAATTTTCCGACGATTTTTTATGAATCAGCCGGATTCGTATAAAATTACCCGCGAAAAAAGGCGACTTATTCGAATTTTTCCTAACTTTGACCTTTGAAATCAGGAAGTTTATGACTGAAAACAGAAAGAAGATAGGTATCGCGCAGGGCGATCCCAACGGGATCGGATGGGAGGTGATTCTCAAATCGTTGGCCGATCCGCGTTTGGCCGATCTCTATACGCTGGTCGTCTACGGTTCGCCCGAAACGGCCGCCTGCTACCAACATACGCTCCACGATACGGAGCCCGTCGCATTCAATCTTGTCGAATCGGCTGCGGAAGCGCGCCGCGGCTGCGTCAATTTGGTGGCCTGCGGACGGACGTCCGGTGTCAATCCCGGGCGGATCGACCCCGAAGCGGGCCGTGCAGCCGTCGAGGCGTTGCGCAGGGCCTCGGCCGACCTCAAGTCCGGCGAATTGGATGCCCTCGTAACGGCGCCGTTCGATAAACAGGCCGTTCAAAGCGACGATTTCCGGTTCACGGGCCACACCGAATACTTCGGCGCCGAGTTCGGAGGCGAACCGTTGATGATCCTGTGCAGCGATGTGCTGCGCGTGGGCTTGGTTACGAAACACATCCCCGTGTCGGAGATCGCATCGCACATTACGAAAGAGGCGATTGTCCGTGATCTGCATCTGTTTCGGCGCTCGTTGAAGGAGGATTTCGGCATCGTCGAGCCGCGTATCGCGGTGATGGCGCTCAACCCGCATGCCGGCGACGGCGGTCTGCTGGGCCGCGAAGAGGAGGAGATCATCCGTCCGGCGATCGTCGAAGCGTTCGAGTCCGGCGTATTGGCTTTCGGGCCGTTCGCAGCCGACGGACTGTTCGCAGGCGGCGATTACGTCCGGTACGACGGCATTCTGGCTATGTATCACGATCAGGGGCTGGCTCCGTTCAAGAGCCTGTCGCCCGACGGGGTGAACTTCACGGCCGGACTTCCCGTAGTCCGCACGTCGCCCGACCACGGCACGGCGTTCGACATCGCAGGCCGGGACAAGGCCGATCCGCAGTCGATGCGCAATGCGATTTATATGGCCTGCGATATCGTCGGGCATCGTCGGGCCTGGGCCGAATGGACGGCCGATCCGTTGCAGCGGGCCGAACGCGAACGCTCGAACCGCGATCTCTCGGTCAAGGATCTGCCCCAGACCGAAAAGGAGGAACGATAAGGAAAAACAGGGAGTTCCCGAAGACGGATTCCGTCTCGTAATTGTGGAAACGTCTTCGTCGGTGGGTTCGTCCGCCGTTCGGAATCCCCGAAATGTTAAGTTTATATAATAATATGGTAAAAATCACTTTTCCCGATGGCTCGGTCAAGGAGTTTGCCAAAGGGACGACCGCTTACCAAGTCGCAGAGCGTATCAGCCCTCGTTTAGCTGCCGACTCGCTGGCCGCTTCGGTAAATGGCGCGACGGTCGATCTGTCGCACCCGATCGAGGAGGATGCCTCGATCCGATTCTTCAAATGGGAGGATGACGAAGGGAAGCGCGCTTTCTGGCACACTTCGTCGCACCTGCTGGCCGAGGCCCTCGAAACGCTCTATCCGGGCATTAAGTTCGGTATCGGGCCGGCGATCGAAAACGGCTTCTATTACGATGTCGATGCTCCGGTGCCCATCACCGAGGCCGATCTCCCGAAGATCGAACAGAAAATGACGGAGCTCGCCCGCAACAAGGAGGAGCTCGTGCGGCGCGAAGTGCCCAAGGCCGAGGCCTTGAAGACCTTCGCCGAAAAGGGCGACCCGTATAAGGTCGAGCTGATCTCCGACCTCGAGGACGGCACGATCTCGTTCTATACCAACGGCTGCTTCACCGACCTTTGCCGCGGGCCGCACATTCCCAATACGGGGGCGATCAAAGCCGTCAAACTGACCTCCGTGGCCGGTGCCTACTGGCGCGGCAACGAGCACAACAAGATGCTGACCCGCATCTACGGCATTTCGTTCCCCAAGAAGTCGATGCTCGACGAGTATGCAGCGATGATGGAGGAGGCCAGGAAACGCGACCACCGCAAGTTGGGCAGGGAGCTCGAACTGTTCACCTTCTCGCAGCGCGTGGGCCAGGGCCTTCCGTTGTGGCTGCCCAAGGGCGCCGCACTGCGCGACCGGCTCGAACAGTTCCTGCGCAGCGTGCAGAAACAATACGGGTACCAGCAGGTCATCACGCCGCATATCGGCAACAAGGATTTGTATGTTACCTCGGGCCACTATGCCAAGTACGGGAAGGATTCGTTCCAACCTATTCATACGCCCATAGAAGGAGAAGAGTACTTGTTAAAACCGATGAACTGCCCGCACCATTGCGAGATTTACCGGTCGAAACCGCGGTCGTACAAGGAGCTGCCGGTTCGGCTGGCCGAGTTCGGCACGGTGTATCGTTACGAACAGTCGGGCGAATTGCACGGATTGACCCGTGTGCGCGGATTCACGCAGGACGACGCCCATCTTTTCGTGCGTCCCGACCAGCTGCTCGACGAGTTCGAACGGGTCATCGACATCGTGCTCTATATCTTCAAAACGCTCAAGTTCGACAGCTATACGGCACAGATTTCGCTGCGTGATCCCGACAACCGCGAAAAGTATATCGGTACGGACGAAAACTGGGAAAAGGCCGAATCGGCCATCATGCAGGCTGCCAAGGAGAAGGGGCTCAAAACGATCGTCGAATACGGCGAGGCGGCTTTCTACGGCCCGAAGCTCGACTTCATGGTCAAGGATGCCATCGGCCGCAAATGGCAGCTGGGCACCATCCAGGTGGACTACAACCTGCCGGAGCGTTTCGACCTGACCTACAAGGGGGCGGATGACAAACTGCACCGGCCCATCATGATCCACCGTGCGCCGTTCGGCTCGATGGAGCGGTTCGTCGCCGTGCTGTTGGAGCATACGGGCGGGAAACTGCCGTTGTGGCTGTCGCCCGACCAGGTTGTCGTGCTGCCTATCTCGGAGAAGTACAACGATTACGCCGAAGAGGTCGTGAAGTACCTGAACGACCGCGATGTCCGTGCACAGATCGACGACCGCAACGAGAAGATCGGCCGCAAAATCCGCGACAACGAACTGAAACGCATTCCGTTCCTGTTGATCGTGGGTGAAAAGGAGGCCTCCGAGGGGCTCGTATCGGTACGTGCGCAGGGCGAGGGCGACAAGGGTCGGATGAAACTCGACGCCTTCTGCGACCTGATCGCCGAATCGGTCGCCTGTGAGACTGAAGCCCATAAATTGAAAATTGACTAATTTAATAATACTTTACCATTATCGCAGCACCAAAACCATTCCCGCCGAGACCGTTCGCTCCCGGGAATAACCGGCCGAAACCGGCCGCCGGAAAAGATCCCAGTTTCGGGCGCAGACTGCCCGAAAAAGAGAATCCCCATCGCATCAACGAGCAGATTACGGCTCCCGAGGTGCGTGTGGTGGGTGAAAACGTCGAGCAGCCGCGGGTCATGCCGATCCGCGAGGCGATTCGGCTTGCCGATGAGCTCGAACTCGATCTGATCGAGATTTCGCCGAAAGCCGACCCTCCCGTATGCCGCATTGCGGACTACCAGAAGTTCCTCTACCAGCAGCGGAAGAAAGCCAAGGAGATCAAGGCCAACCAGACGAAGGTCGTGGTCAAGGAGATCCGTTTCGGTCCGCAGACCGACGACCATGACTACAACTTCAAGTTGAAACATGCGCAGAACTTTCTGAAGGAGGGGGCCAAGGTGAAGGCCTATGTCTTCTTCCGCGGACGCTCCATTGTCTTCAAGGAGCAGGGCGAAATTCTGTTGTTGCGCTTCGCTACCGATCTGGAGGAGGTCGCCAAAGTCGAGATGATGCCGAAATTGGATGGCAAAAAGATGAACATGATGCTTGCGCCCAGAAGCAAGAAGCAGTAGCCGCTTGTCGGAGGCCGCCGGCGCATGCGGCCGGTTCTGCTTCGGGCGGAATAGGAAAAAAGCGATTGCAGCCGGCTGCAATCGCTTTTTTATGAACAGGCCGAAGTGCTGTATCGGTACTGCGTTGGCCTGTGCGAAGTGTTAGTTGGTAAAATTCAGACCGTCCGCTGCGGCATCGATCCGGATCGGCTTCGTGCGGTCGACTTCACCGGCCAGGATGCGTTTCGACAGCTCGTTGACGACCGTTCGTTGGATCGTCCGTTTCACGGGCCTTGCTCCGTAGAGCGGATCGAATCCGGCCGCTGCCACCCATTCGCGGGCCGCCGGCGTGTATTCGAGCCGTATGCCGTTCTCGGAAAGCATCTTCCGCACGGTGCCCAACTGGATGTCGACGATGCGTTCGATCTCTTTGCGGGTCAGCGGCTCGAACAGTACGATTTCATCGATACGGTTCAGAAATTCCGGTTTCAGCTGTTGTTTCAGCAGGTCGATCACTTCGTCGCGCGTGCGGGCGACCAACTCGGGCGAAAGCGCGTCGCCGTCGAACGAGCCCATGCGTTCCTGAATCAGCTGCGACCCCATGTTCGAGGTCATGATGATGATCGTGTTGCGGAAATCGACCGTGCGGCCCTTGTTGTCGGTCAGCCGGCCGTCGTCGAGCACCTGCAGCAGGATGTTGAAGACATCCGGATGCGCTTTCTCGATCTCGTCGAGCAGTACGACTGAATAGGGCTTGCGGCGCACGGCCTCCGTGAGCTGGCCGCCCTCGTCGTAGCCGACGTATCCCGGAGGCGCTCCCACCAGGCGGGAGACGCTGTGGCGCTCCTGGTATTCGCTCATGTCGATGCGGGTCATCATCGTGTCGTCGTTGAACAGGAACTCGGCCAGCGCCTTGGCCAACTCGGTCTTGCCGACGCCCGTCGTGCCGAGGAAGATGAACGATCCGATGGGTTTGCGCGGATCGTTGAGCCCGGCCCGCGACCGCCGTACGGCATCCGAAATGGCGGCGATGGCCTGCTCCTGACCGACGACCCGTTTGTGCAGCTCCGCCTCCATGTGGAGCAGCTTCTCGCGCTCGGAGGCCAGCATCCGCGCCACGGGAATGCCCGTCCAGCGCGAAACCACCTCGGCCACATCCTGTGCGTCGACCTCCTCTTTGATCATCGAACCGCCGGCCGCCGCTGATTTGTACTCCTCTTGCAAGGCACCGATCTGCTTTTCGGCCTCCTGGATGCGTCCGTAGCGGATTTCCGCCACCTTGCCGTAATCGCCCTGCCGTTCGGCCTGCTGCGCCTCGACTTTCAGCTGCTCGATCCGGTCTTTGTTCGTCTGGATCTTTTTCAGCAGGTCGCGCTGCCCCTGCCACTTGGCCCGCATCTCCGAATCCTTGGCTTTCAGTTCGTCGATTTCGCGCGAGAGCTGTTCGATGCGCTCGGTGTCCTTCTCGCGGCGGATGGCTTCGCGTTCGATCTCCAACTGCCGCACCTTGCGGTCGAGCGAATCGATCTCTTCGGGCACGGAGTTCATCTCCAATCGCAGCCGCGAGGCGGCTTCGTCGACCAGGTCGATCGCCTTGTCGGGCAGGAAACGCGAAGTGATGTAGCGGGTCGAAAGCTCGACGGCCGCGACGATGGCTTCGTCCTTGATGCGCACCTGGTGGTGGTTTTCGTAGCGCTCCTTCAGCCCGCGCAGAATCGAGATGGCGTCCTCCTGCGTCGGCTCGTCGACCATGACTTTCTGGAAACGGCGCTCCAGCGCCTTGTCCTGTTCGAAGTATTTCTGAAATTCGTCGAGCGTCGTCGCGCCGATCGTCCGCAGCTCGCCGCGGGCCAGGGCCGGTTTCAGAATATTCGCGGCATCCATCGCGCCGGACGACTTGCCCGCGCCGACCAACGTGTGGATTTCGTCGATGAAGAGCAGGATTTCGCCGTCGCTGGCGATCACCTCCTGCACGACGGCTTTCAACCGCTCTTCGAATTCGCCCTGATACTTCGCACCGGCGATCAGCGCTCCCATGTCGAGCGAATAGATGATCTTCGATTTCAGATTTTCGGGCACGTCGCCGTCGACGATCCGATGGGCGATGCCTTCGGCGATAGCGGTCTTGCCGACGCCCGCTTCGCCGACCAAAATCGGGTTGTTCTTCGTGCGGCGCGACAGAATTTGCAGCACGCGGCGGATCTCCTCGTCGCGGCCGATCACCGGATCGAGTTTGCCCGATCGGGCCATTTCATTGAGGTCGATAGCATACTTGCCCAATGCATTGAACTCCTTTTCGGCGGTCGGCGAATCGACCGTCGCTCCCTTGCGGAAGGTGCGGACGGCTTCGATCAGCTCTTTTTCCGTCGCTCCGTGGCGTTTGAGCAGATCGGCGGCCTGTCCGCGTTCGGCGACGAGCGCCAGCAGCAGGTGTTCGATCGACGCATATTTGTCGTTGAAGGTCTTGGTGAAGTCCACGGCTCTCTGGATGACGCGCGAACACTCCTGCGAGAAGAATTGTTCGCCGGCACCCTCCACGCGCGGCAGGGCGGCTGCGGCCCGCTGCGCTTCGTCGCGCAGCAGTTTCACGTTGACGCCCGTGCGCCCCAGCAGGAATGCTGCGAGCGAGTCCTCCTCACGCACGAGAATGCTCAACAGATGGAGCGGCTCGACCGCCTGCTGCCCGTGCTCTTTCGCCGTCAGAAGCGCTGCCTGCAACGCCTCCTGGGCCTTTACGGTAAGTGTGTTGATGTTCATATCGTTGTGTTTTTTCGATTGCGTGTTCGAGGGGCTCTCCCGCAAAGCGCTTGCCACGCCGCCGATTCCCGTCATCCTGACCGATTTTGACAGTCGCGGCGTGTCAATTTGTGTCGCAGTGCGACAAAATGACGCGCCTTTTGAAAGGCCTTCCTAATGCGGCAGCGCGTTCGATTTGCTCCCGATCGTCATCTTCGCTGCCCACCCAATTGTTCCCGATAACGGTTCGCCCCGTACCAGTTAATAAAAAACGGCAATGCGTAAATAAATTTGGCATTACCCTCGCTTATTCGTATCTTTGAGATTGCTCGGAGATATTTATTTGGGCATAAGCGATTTAGAAGAGAATCGCATGAAAGAGGGCAACGGATAAGTAATTATAAAGTGCTTGAATTTACTTCATTTACACAACCTCTAATAACCCTTGCAGATATAAAACTATCAGAATAATCCATTTTGGGCATGCACCCGATTAAACATTCGCGTTTCATTGTTCGGTCAACCCGTGGCTCCACCCCCCCCCTACGTTTCTTACGTGTGCTGCAAATTCTGAAATTTCTGTTTGCTTTCTGGTTTCAAGCCTGAATAGGATAGTTCCGATAAATATTAACCGTCCAACCTTTTGGGAGGCATGTCAAAGTTATTTTGTGTCCTCTTCTTTTTGCCGACTGTCGAAAATTTCGGACAGTTTTCTCCGCAGTTCCGAACCTTCAAGCCCCCGGTCAATGACCGTCCCGGCGGCGTCAATCAATACGGTATGGGGAATACTCTGTACAGCATATAATTGTGCAGCAACACTTTTCCAACCCTTCAAGTCCGACATTTGCGGCCACCGGAC
Organism: uncultured Alistipes sp.; assembly: GCA_947629705.1. Classification (GTDB taxonomy): domain Bacteria; phylum Bacteroidota; class Bacteroidia; order Bacteroidales; family Rikenellaceae; genus Alistipes. Next base: position 53,687 of record CANREN010000010.1, read on the forward strand.
ACGCAATTGTGCGATTGCTCCTTTCCATGCCTTTTCCGAAGTATCTAATGAAACTCCCACAATCTCGAAATCCTGCCCGCCATACTGTTCATACAAAGCGGCAAGATTTTGTATTTCGACACGGCACGGGTTGCACCAACTGGCCCAGAAATCCAACAGTACGACCTTGCCATGACCAGCATAGTCCGACAATTTCGCGGGCCGACCATTTGGTGTTCGCATTTCGAAATCCACAAACGGGCTGCCCGCAACCGTATTTTTCCCGTTTTCTACTTTGTTACGGATTCTTATAACAGTCGGATCCGACTGATATTGTTTCGGAACATGTTGCAACAGCGAGTCGTTTTCCTCCAATGTGTTGTTGCGGTATAACTGTTTGAAAAGCGAGACTCCAACAATATTCGAGATGTGTTTTTTCATGCACTTCTTAATCAGCGCGTAATAATTTTCTCGTTTCTGTGGGAGCATCCGCCCCGCTTCATCCCTTTGTTCCGCCGAAAGCGCCGTATCGGCCATCTGTGCATAAATCTCTTGAATCTCGGACAGTTCGCCGTCCAGAATTTCACGCACCTCCTGCCGGATATCATTGTCGGCCGTTCCCGTAATGGAAACATTCCTTTCACCCAAGGACATATGGATGTTTCCATTTTCCAGAATAAAATCTGTGACCTCCTCTCGGGAGCCGAGACGCCACGCAACATATCTGACGACGGCAGAATCCTGCCTTCCCCGAAAGGAAAAGCATCCATCCCGAACCATTGTGTGCTGCACAGGAGACAACTCCCCGTCAACGACCTCATGAAGCGTCACGGTATCTCCCTCTGCGGCATTCTCAATCGTTCCGGTAATGATATATTCCGGGTTATCCGTACAAGAGAGGCCGAGCGCTGTAAAAAATCCGATTGATAAGAATGAGATGGTTTTCATATCTATATGTACGCCTAATAGCAGTGGAATTATCTTTTCCCATCGAATGCATAATTCGATTGCCATGCGGAACGGCCGGCACAATGTTGCAAGACCCAACGCATCCTTGCACATTGCGCGGGAGATACGGAACAATGACCGCCCGTAGGGTCATCCATAATATTCTCCGAACGAAAATAACATTCTCCGACCGATTTGTACCATGAATCGTTCTCCCTGGAATAATCCAGCGTATCATCACAATAATCGGTGTAATCCTCCGCCTCCATATAATTGCACGTCGGCAATAAGCCCAGATAAAGTCCTAAATAATAACCTATCTCATTGTAGGATCGTTCATACGGCTCGTTCTGCCAGAAAGTACGGTCTATATTATCCAGTTCCTGCAGTTTGTATAGCAGGCCGACGTCGTTTGCCTGCAAATGCTCCGTTTCGGAAACTTCCTTCCATTCGATTCCCGGCAGCCTCTCCCCTTCGGTTCCGGGCAATACATAGCGCGGCCGACAGCCGTCACTGACCGATTCAAATGTTCCGCTGACACTTTTTCGGTCAGATATAAGCCATATGTTCAGATAATCATCTTCCGGCCATATCAAATGGTGATCCGCCAAAAAAGGCCCATAATTATCCGTTGCATCTATTTCACGGATTGTCAAGCGATTAATGCCCGGTTCAAGTAACCGGCCGCCATCCGGATCGTATTCTGCAAGCGCCAAACGTATATGAGTATCTGTTCCAACTGGATTCCGCGTTGTCTCGCCGCTAAGCATATAATTCAATTTCCGGAAAATCTGTTCCACCTGCTCCTCCTTGTATGGCCCCCCCAAGGATTCAATCTCTTCCGTCGTCTGAATGATATGGAAAATCACCGGAATGCGAATATCCGAAGTATATTCTTGCCCCAGTGGCGCCGCAATGCGGAATGAGATCGGTTCGGATTCCAAATCCGTCCCCTTGATCTTCAACCTTGCGGTGATGGTTTGGCCAATGAGCGAGGCATCCGAGGTGGAAAAATAACGTGACACCTTTGCTCCGGATTCAGAAACATATTCCAGCCACTCCTCTTGTACACGGTCATCAGGAATCTGGAGGCCATCGGAAGTATACAAACGGGGATATAGCTCCAATCTGGCATACCCGTCGGCAAGGACCAATTTATGATTGGCTGCAAGTTCTACGTGCTCGATGTCTGTGACCTGCATCAGCGTATTGTCATGATAGGTATAGTCATCAGGTGTACAAGCAAATAAGACCGTACACAATGATACCAGCCCGATACCTTGAATAAGTTGCGTATTCATAAAAACTGTTTTACGGATTTGCCTAGTAAATGATGATATTTTCCCAGCCTGGATTCTGCTGCATATTCTTGTTGTGCTCCATTTCCCGAGCTGGGATGGGGAACGTATAGCGGAAATCATCCGGCTCCAGCACGTGACGTTCGTTGTTGACGACACGCTCCACACGCACACCTAAACGTTTCATATCCAGCCACCGGAAATCGCCTTCCTGATAAAATTCCCGGGTACGTTCATCGAGAATCATCTGCAATAGGTTTTCCGGATCAGCGGGAATCTGAGGCGTGGCCGCATAACGGGACGCACAAAACTCCGCCAGGACGGAAGCGGCCTCACTGGCACGGCCCTGACGGCATAATGCCTCCGCTTTGATAAGATACATCTCAGCCAGCCGGAACGGCATCCGGCAGCCGTTGCAGACACGTCCGTTGCTGCCCAACAAGTTGTATTTATTGTTGTATGTTCCGTCATTGGCAAGCCATGCCTCACGCCGAATGTCCCCCTCCCTGAACAGTGAGGCATAGGCCGCAGTAACCTTCCCGTCACTGGCATTGTCATCCCCTTCCTGATAAGCAGTAAAGAAATTGCTGATATAGGTGTAGCGGCCATCCATGATTCGAACATAAAATTCATCGCTGATCACCTCGCCGGCATATGCCTCATCCGAGCAGTCAAAAATCCGTTTCAACTCCTCCGATGTGCGGGACAGCGTGCGGCCTTTGAGGGCTGCCGAGGCATGGGTTTCGGCCTGTGCCCAGTCCGTTTCCTCGGCGGCTCCCGACATGGCTTTCCACGTATAGACGCTTGCCAACATGGCATGAATGAAATCGGCACGCCATGCAACATTCCATTCGTTCGTGCGTGTTTGTTCCAACAGGGCCAGACTCTCATCACAATCAGAGAAAATCTGCCGGAAAACGCGCTGCTGCGTCTCACGTGGCGGCATGGTCGTTCCCGCATCCAATTGTGGGGTCAGATAGATCGGAATGCCATAGTCGCCGTTCGTATAAGGCGCATAGTACTGTAACAGTTTATAGAGTGCATACGCCCGCCATACAAGGGCCTCTCCCTTTACGTAATGGCGCAAATCCTCATTGTTCCCTTCCGCCGTATCGATATCCGAAATGATCAAATTGATTGGGCCCAAAAAGGCATAATACCGGCTCCATGCCTCCGTGTTGAACATCATCCACGTAAGCATTTTCTTCCCGGTCTGTGTATAATCGGCGGCTGTCCGATTCCAATAGAGAGACGAAGTGTTGTTGATATTCGTTTCCCCTGTATAAACGGCCAAATTCAGGTCCACCGTTTCATGGAATGGCACAGCCTCGAGACCCACGCCAAAGACCGATACCTGAAAAGCCGTATTCGGAGTCTTCAGAACATACATAAAACTGGCCATGATATCCCGATAGTCCTCTATCGTGCTGACAACCTTCGTATCGCGGGGTGTAAGACTTAGGAACTTGTCGCATGAGATGGTCAGGAGCGAGAACACGCAACCGAGCGCTATACTGATTTTCTTCATAATAGATATACGCATTTTAGAATCCGACTGTCAGTTTGATATTAAATTCTCGCGCAGCAGGATAGGTGAACGTGCCGCCCGTCCCGACATCCAGGCCTCTGTATTTGGTAAAGGTCAACAGATTGCGGATATTAAACCCAAGGGATAGATTTTGTATGCCGCCCCAGCGTCTGATAATTCGGGCGGGAAAACGGTAACTCAGCGAGAGGTTGGTCAGGCGCAGATAATCGCCTTTCGAATAGTTGGCCGAAGTGCACATCGTGGCCCAGTAGTCATTGCCCGAAGAATTGAATCTCGGAATATCCGTAACGTCGCCGGGAAACTGCCAGTAATAAAGGTACCTCTTCTCCCTGTTGGTCGACGAAACGGCCAAATCCGATGAATAGGTACCGCTTCCGGGGGCGTTCTGATAATCGTTGAAATTCGGGACAATATGTCCTGTCTTGAAAGTCCATGAAGTCGTGAATTCAAGGTTCTTGTATCGCAGATAGGTATTGAAGCCCCCAACAAAGCGGGGGTTACTCCGTCCCAAATACTGCATGGACGACATCATTAGGCTTTTCTGCTTGGTATCGTCGTTGCGCATGAAATCCACCACATCCGGAATGCCCTGCTCTGGCGTTCCGATAATGGTCTCATAAAACTGCCTGTCGCTGTCACTATAGCTATCCCATTGGTCGAAAATCGTGCCGCAGGCCCTTTTCCCCTCTTCGGTAAGATAATACTGCGGATTGCCCGTCTTCGGATTAACGCCCGCAAACTTCCATCCATATATGCTGCCGGTTTCCAATCCGATGATGTTGATAACGCCGCCTTTGCCGGGATTGCTCTTTATGGCTTCCTGGAAAGAGGCGTAATTGTAATACGACTTTTTGATGACATTCTTGTTGTATGCCATATTGAATGATGTGCTGAACACCAGATTACTGTTGTTCACCCATTTGATGTTGGCATACAATTCAACTCCCTTATTCGTTACGACACCACCGTTGGCTTTCACTTCCGTGCGGCCCGTGGATTCCGGAATCTCCAGGTTCTCCAGGATATCGGTTGTCTCATTGAAGTAATAATCCGCCGAAAGATAGATCCTGTTGCCGAACAGCGACATGTCAAGGCCGATATTCCGATCCCTTTTCTTCTCCCAGCTGACCGAGGGATTCGGATAGGTAAGCTGCGTAGCGAAACGGTCACCCTGATACATATTGCTCCCGAACGAGATGGTCGAGAACGGATAGGCCGAGCGGTCGATGTTTCCCGTAAATCCATACGATGCGCGCAAGGAGAGTTCATTGATGACGGAATTGGCGAAAAATTTCTCCTTGTGCAGATTGTAACGCAACCCTACCGACCACAGAGGGGTAAACCGGTTGGAATCTCCGATGATATCCGCCCCGTCGGCCCGGTAGTTGAAGTTGAGAATGTAACGGTCTTTATATCCGTAGCGCAACGATCCGAGGAACGAGACGCTTCTGTCCTGTCCATCTGACGTATGGAACATATTTTGAATGGCTGACACCATGTCCTCATAGGAGACGTCCCTGTCGAATACCGGAATGCCTGTTATCCGATAATCGCCATAATAAATCGGCGATGTATATCCGAAATTGGTGAACTTTCGGGAAACGACCTCGTTGGCGACCAAAAGGCTGAACAGATGATCCTGCTTGATGGAAAATGAATAATCTATCTGATTGCGAATCGCCCAGCTGTGATTCTTGCCCGACATTTCCGAAAGTTCGCCGTTATCGTAATCACTGGGCATGATAGTGTAATCGGAATAGGCCTTGCGTGCAAAGCTCTCGTTCACCCACGAAGTATAGGTTTCCGGTTCGACCTCTGTCGTTGAGGTATTGTAGCTTACCCCTTTCCGGAAGATAGACTCCACGGAAAGGCCAGGCAGAATATCGTAGCGTAGATTGAATGTCAGTTCCACATCCGAACCGTCCTGCACGCTGCGCGTATCGGTCATCTCCTTCACGATATTCAGCTTGTCGTATTTATACCCGGAGGTATGCTCTGTCGTGTAATTATCGGACAGATAGGAGAGGTCCGCCTCGTAATTGCCGTTTTCATCATACGGCCGTTCGTAGGGATTGGCAAACATGGCGTAGGTGAACGGATTGATGACCGACGCGTGATCCTTGTTTTTCCGCATACTGGCGGAGACGTTCATCGCAATAATCAGATTCTTGATGGGCCGATAATCCAGTTTTATCAACGCACCGGCACTTTGATACCTGTTCGACAAGAGAATACCGCTCTTTTGCTGGAAATTTACAGAAGTGTAATAGCTCACCTCCTCCGAACCGCCACGCAAGCTGACGTTATGCGAATGCGAATGCGCCGTACGGAACAAGACATCGAACCAATCGGTATTGATGTGTGAGAGCCGCTGAATCGTTGCGTCGTACTCTGCCGGGGTCATGAATCCGTTCACCATACGCTTGTAACTGTAACCTCCGCGGCCCGTATTGTAGGCATAGTCCAGCCCGAAATGGTCAACGATGGATTGCTCATACCGCAGTTTCTCGGCCGAATTCATGAAATCCATGTGGTTGGCAGGGGCCAACGAACACTCGTAGGTCCCGCTGTAATTGACTTGCATCTTCGACCGGAATCCCTTCTTCGTCGTGATGACGATGACGCCGTTCGCCGCCCTGGCTCCGTAGATCGCCGCCGCCGAGGCGTCTTTCAGAATGCTGATGGACTCGATGTCTTCAGGCATGATATTGCCCACGCCGTCCTGCATGATGGTGCCTGCATAATCGCCCGTATTGCTCTGCGGCACACCCTGCGTCATGGGCAAGCCGTCGACAATCCACAGCGGTTCGGAATTGCCGCTCAGGTTATTCTCGCCACGGATGGTTATCTTCGCGCGCATGCCCGGCGCGCCGGAAACGGTTTCACTGTTCAGTCCGGCAATCCGGCCTTCCAGGATACGGTCAATGGAGGTCATGCCCTGCATCCGCAAGTCTTTGGAAGTGATGACAGAGGCGCTACCCGTCATACGTTCCTTCCGAATAACCTCCATACCCGTAACGACCACTTCCTCCACCGCCTCGTTGCTTTCACGCATGACTATCCGCATGGGCTTCCCGGCAGTGTCGATATGGCGAGTCTGCACTTCCATCCCGATGAATGAAAATTCCAGCGTATAACCGTTGGCGCTCTCAGGAACCCTCATGGAGAAGCTCCCGCCGGCATCAGTTCCTGTCAGATAGTCCGTCCCCCGCAACGTTACCGTCGTGCCGGGCAGGGGTGCGCCGGCCGTATCAACCACCCTTCCTGCCAAAGTCACTTTCCCATCCTGCTCCACGGGGGCCTGCGATGCCGCCGACACACGATGCGCAATAGACGACAAACATAACGACATCACCGCAGCAAGCAGTAAATTGCGAATATCATATCCGTTCATAAGAGTGCGTATATTTTCGTTGTTACCTAATCTGTTTGTTCGCTATAACTGTCGGACACTTGATGTCCAGCAGCAACGAGGGATTCAGCGGTCCGAGTTCTCCTTCGTGGCCATAACCCCAGTCCCAATCTATATCGAGTTGCATTTTCTGGGGTGTATAGGATTTCACCTTAATAATACCCTGTACGCCCTTCCCTGTTTGGAAAAAGACATAGGACGGCCGGAAATCCCGCGTAGGGATGGCGACGGGCTCTTCATTCGTTATTACAAACGAAAAGCTCTCTGTCGTCAGGTTCTCGAAATCCGCATCCGTAAAGGTGTCCGGCGCTTTCATATATACGGTATGGCTACGGAAGTCGTACTTGGCCGAGCGGCCCAGCATACCACGCAGGCGAATAGGCGATTCGAACAGAAACGACTGCTGTTCTTCGTCCCACGTCAGTGCGAGGTCTACATCATCTAACTTGTCGCGAAAATTTCTGGCTGTTTGCGGAAGGCCTGTAGATAAGGAAAGCAACGCACGGCCATTGTAATTGAGATCGGGACCCAAATAGGTCTCATCCGGCCATAAATAACCTTCTCCGTCCTCGTATTTTATCAGGCCATATGCATCCACGAATTCCTCCAAGGACATATCCTCCATTGGGGCGTATTGATTGACTATGTATTCGTCGGTCCAATAGATTCGCTCCACTTCAGGCAGCAAACCCGACAATGAGACGTCCTTGTATTCCGAGGAAACGATTTGTGAAACCTGGCACACATCAAGTTTGCCGTAGTAAACGCAATCGACCGCTCCTCCGGCCGTCGTTTTAGCTTGCAGCGAGACCCGATAATTTCCCCCCCCCTCTTCGGCAACGGTCACTTCACCCTCGGCCAAGGCGGCCGGCGTATAATCCTCGGCTCCCACGCCATTGTTCTCTTGTGTGCTATAATCACAGGCACAATATCCAACAAATGTGAAAGGGTGCTTCTCCGCTCCGAACTGATAAGTCCCGGGCACCAGCCTGTTCGTTTCAGGGGACGAGAGGTGAAGGCAAATGCATGCAGCCTTACCCTGGGCGCTTTCGACGCCCGGAACGTGAGAGAGCCCCGATTCATACATGGAAAGCTGAAAATTGCCTGTTTCGATACGATCTGTTCCGGCTCGGAATCCCTCTATTTCGTCTGTTTCGCCGTCATGCATATCCTTGTACACATAGGGGATACTGGATACTACGACATTCGGATTGCTTTGCCAGATTACGCCGCTTTGCACATGGTACGGCATCCCGTACAATCGCATGACATTTTCGGACTGGATACCTTCGTCCTTTTCGGAACAAGCCGAAAGGCCCGACACGAAAGCCATACACAATAAAAATAAATAAGACGCTCTCATATTCTCATGATTGAATAATAGTTAACCGGCATGCAAATTTAATTGCCGCCGATTTGCAATCTGTGCGCTAAAATACAGCCACTATCTGTGGTATTTCATACAACCTAACCTTAGTATAATTACACGCTCGAAAACCGCCGGCCCTCAAGAGATAAATATACAGGCGCGAAGATATGAAAAAAATCCAACAAAGTATCACAACCAAACAAAAAATCAGAATAAAACCGACAGCCGCAGGTCGAGGATATAGCGGGGCTGCCCGGTATAGACTTGAACTGCCGATCATTGCAGGCACCATAGAGGAACAGGCAGAGCCGCAACTCCACAATATCCGCTTAAAAATTTCTATATCCGTACAGCCTATTCATCCACATGGCGAACAGTTTGTCCGTCACGGAAAAGACTTTGTTGATTTCGGTGATGATATCCTTTTCTAATAGTTTCTTCATTGCCGACTGTACGGAACTCGCCGACGCCAGACTGTGCCGCTTGATGAACGCTGCCGAAGTAATCCGTTCCGCTTCGCCCTCTTTGGCGATGGCATAGAGCAACTCCTTCTGTTTTTCGGGTATGTTCGACAGAATCTCGCGGAAAATCATATCGTTCGAGGCGATCATGTTGTCGATCGCTGCCCGGAGGGTTTCGAGCGTACACTCCTCGCCTTCGGGAGTATCGGCGAACGCCTCGTTGAACGTCTTCTGAACGTAGTAAGTATGTCCCTTGAACAGATTGTAAACCCGCTCTACATCATCGGGGGCAATGCGTCGGTTGCGTTTTTCGAAATGGCCGACGATGAACGGAATGTAGATTTCCGGCACGATCGCTTTTAGTTCCAATATATCCGCACTGTGGTAGAACGGACGTGCCGCCGACGTGAACATCTCCTGCATCATGTGGCGCTCGCTGCCGGCGAAGATGAAGTTGCAGTTACATAACTTCTGGATATGGGTTCGCAGCTGCGCCTCGATATTCTTCTCCGGGTATTTGGCTATCTGCTGAAATTCGTCGATGGCCACGATACACGGCTTGTCCGCATGAGCGATGTATTGAAAAATTTCATCCAGTGTATATTCCGGTCGGTCGATGTCGCCCAGCTCCACATTGAAGGTCGGCATGCCTGTGATAGGGTCGAAGCCGAATTTGCCGCTGATGGACCTGATGGTCTGAATGAACAGCGAGGCCATCTTTCGGCTGCGGGGCAGAAGGGTTTCGTATATCTCGCGCCCCAACAGATAGGTAAATTCCCGCAGGCTCGACGTATGCAGGATATCGATGAAGAACGTATAGTACTCGTCGGCTATTTCGGGTTTGTCGTAGCAGAATTGAATCAGCCCCGTTTTGCCCATGCGTCGAGGCGATATGATTACCAGATTATTGCCATTGGTAACGGATTTGACGAGCCGCGCGGATTCCGTCACGCGATCACAGAAATATTCCGGTTCTATCTTTCCCGTTACGATGAACGGATTCATTGCCTTTGCCATACAGTCGTCGTTTTCGCAAAGATAATTATTCAATATAAATTATGCAAACAAAATAATTATGAATTAACTCAAAAAGTGAGCTGAATTTTATTCGGGGTTTCAGTTCAACATTCTGTTCTTCTCGTCTCCGTTACGTGAGCGTAGATTTGGGTGGTCATCAGTCGTCTGTGTCCCATCATGCGGCTGACGGTCTCCATCGGCACGCCGTGCGAGAGCGTGATTTCCGTCGCATAGGTATGGCGTGCCATATGAAACGCCAGTTTGCGGTCGATGCCGCTAACTGCGGCGAGCCATTTCAATCCTTTGTTCAACTCCGAGTTTCCGTACATAGGGAGCAATTTGCCGTCCGGCGCTAATTTCTGCTCCGTGCGCAGGTACAGATCGAATTTGTCGACGAACGACCGATCCAACGCCGAGAAAGGTATATCCGATAACTGAAGTTGCTCTGACAGGAATCGCTCAATATGTTCGTAGGCGCAACGATAGGTATGTGCCGATTTGATAGTGCGGTTTACGCCCATCCGTTTCTCGAAATGTTCGATGAACAAGCCAAAGTAATTGAGTAACGTCTCCTGCCCGAAAGCCATACCTAACAGCAGACTTTTGACCTCCTCGGCCGTTACCCGTTCGCGAACGGCAGACTGCTCGCGATAGATCGCCAGTGCCGAAGCCTGCAGCTCGTCCAATTGTCGGTTGATTTCGACCGCTTCGGCGCTTTTGCCTTTGGCACGACCCGACATCCACAGCGAACGCGGCGCGAGCATCTTGGCACTGAACACGCATTCCGACACTCCGACAGTCAATCGACCCATGACGGGGCAATGACCCGCACTGTCTGATTCGTTCACATTCGTGCACCTTTTCTCGCCTCGGCATAGTGCGAACGAGTTCGCCTCTGCCCTCGACTTACCGAAAACGTTCTTTTTAAGGTAGAACGCAACCTTATACATCCTTTTGATTCATAACTCTATTAACCGTTTACAAAATTAGTAGATATAGAGCTATTTGAAGCCGTGAAAAACGAAACGGATATGCCATCAGCTCCGAAACCGTCTTTTCGCAAACCTCCGCGAAAAACAATTACCTTTACCGTGAAGTTTTGCAAGAAAACCGGCGTTCCTTGAAATGCAGAACCGTTTTCAGAGAGAAGTAGTGAGGCTTTCTGCAACCTCTCCCCAGCCTTTCCCCAGCCTTTCCCCAGCCTTTGAAAAGGCAAGGATAAGTAATGAATCCTTTGCTCAACCTCTCGAAATCCTACTTTTCGACCATTCGGCAAACAGCAGAATATTCACTTGTTACGATTTTACGCTTCAATCACTTACATTATTCCACCCCGATTGCCCGTTTTCTCCGATTTTCTTTGTATCTTTGACGCTGCTATGAGTGATTTTATCGTCAGCGCACGCAAATACCGTCCGGCCACCTTCGCTTCGGTCGTCGGCCAGCAGCATATCACCTCCACGCTCCGCAATGCTATCGAGCGCGGACAGTTGGCCCATGCCTACCTTTTCTGCGGCCCGCGCGGCGTCGGTAAAACCACCTGCGCCCGCATCTTCGCCAAGGCGATCAACTGCCTGCATCCCGAGGGCGCCGAGGCCTGCAACGCCTGCGAATCGTGCCGCTCGTTCAACGAGGGTCGCTCGCTCAATATCCACGAATTGGATGCCGCATCGAACAACTCGGTCGAAGACATCCGCACATTGATCGAACAGGTGCGCATCATTCCGCAGGTGGGGCGCTATTCGGTCTTCATCATCGACGAGGTGCACATGCTCTCGGCCGCAGCGTTCAACGCCTTTCTGAAGACGCTGGAGGAGCCGCCCGCTCATGCGATTTTCATCCTCGCCACGACCGAAAAGCACAAGATCATTCCGACCATCCTTTCGCGCTGCCAGATTTACGACTTCAATCGCATCCGCGTGGAGGACGGGGTCGCTTATCTGCAATACATCGCTTCGCAGGAGGGAATCACGTCCGACGAGGAGTCGCTCAACCTGATCGCCCAGAAGGCCGACGGCGGAATGCGCGATGCCCTGTCGATGTTCGACAAGGCCGTTTCGTTCTGCGGCACGACGCTCGATTACCGCAGCGTGGCGCAGACGCTCAATGTGTTGGATTACGACACCTATTTTCGCGTAACCGATCTGTTGCTCGCGGGCGATTACGCGAGCGTCTTGGTGGAGTTCGATGCAGTGCTCGCGAAGGGCTTCTCGGGGCAGACCTTCATGGCGGGGCTGAACCGCCACATGCGCGATCTGTTGATGGCCAAACGGCCCGAGACGCTGCGGTTGATCGAGATGACCGGCACATAGTCGTACCCCGCCCGCTTCAGCGCCTTGC
>CANREN010000011.1 GCA_947629705.1 uncultured Alistipes sp.
CCGGTGTCGCGTTTCACTCCTACGGGCGACAGAACAAAGAAACGCGAAACGGTAATCGAAAAACTGACGGCGTTCTTTAATCGTTTCTGGAACATTGTATCAGATACTGCGGAAGACTGACATATGATTCGCGAACTCACATATAACAACCGGATTCTTACTGCGGAGGAACGCGACGAATTTTGCAGGATATCGGATGAATATATAGACGAGTTTTCTGTTGCTATTGACGGCATGTGCCAACTTGCGAAGTCTGCTCCGGCGTCTGACAACTCGGATTACAAAAAGATAACCGATACGATAATCCATATCGGGATTTATACTGGTTATTCTTTCTGTGATTGCATCGTATTGACGAAATTATTTATTCGAGCGACAAACCCGTATGAGAAAAGTTTTATTAGAGGCAAGTTGAAAGTTCAACTTAATGAAGGCTTTAAGAAATTATACGGGTTTGGTAAAAAAGGACATAAGGATTCATATTGCGCACGACTGGGGGAAATCATACCAATGTTTCCCGGATTCAACCCGGAGTTTGAAGAACTATTGTCGGATTTAGAACAAGTCTCGCGGAACTCCTGGTGGAAAGATGAACGGGATGCGGAAGTGCATATAGACGCATCAAAATTATATGAACTGCGACATGAAGAAATAAACGAGAGCAAGGAGGTGATGGAGGCATGGCAATTAATGAATTTGTTTAATCGCTTCAACAATCTCACTGCCAGATTGCACAAGGTATATCTCAATTATATGGTTAAGCAGTTCATAAAACAGAATGGCTATATCCCGAATATTTCGGCTGAATAACCATTGGATTTGCTATATAAAGGAAACAGAGTGCCATTGCAACGATATCTGGTGCATGGTAATATATGCACGTATTCGTTCCGTGCTTTATAAAGGGCGTACAGGTGCCCTTTATCCTCAAAGCGAAACTCTATGCTGCCACTTTCGATTTGTGTTCTAATGGCTATAAAAGGCTCTCCTGCTTGCTGTTGGATTGTACGCTCCCGTGAAGGCATTAACTAACACGGGGTATTGAGCTCCCTGGATGATGAGAGCTGTACACAACCGGCAAGCCTGCGTCAACACTCCCACTGTCAACGACTTTTGCTGGCGAAAAGAGAAATATTCGGGCAATGTACGATAGATTTGGCCGGGAATAGTGCGTTTTATCCTCTATTGCGACAGATATTCTCTCGAACAGTTCGAGTGTCATCTTTCTTCATCCGTTCCATCTTGCCTTAAAAAAGCCGGTAATACATAGATAGCATTGTTCGGTCGAATCGACATACCGCAAACTACACCGACAGAGAGATTCTCGCAGCCAAAAGAAAAAAATACGGGTCGTTATATTTTCTCTTTTAGCGGTTAGACTTGTCATTGGGAAAGCAGTCCGAAATTCAGTTTAGTTTACATATTTAGTCTATATATACTAAAACAAACTAAACTATATATGCAGGTATCTATACCTGCGTATAGGGATAGGTATAATGATAGCGATTGCAGCTAAAAAAAATAATCCGTCCGGCGTATTTTCTCTTTTGGCGGCAAAACGATTCTATAAAAAAGGAGGAAGGTCTTTTATAACTAAGAGATGTCAATATATGCAACCAGTGAAAAGAAATGGCAAGCAAATCTGAATAGGTAAGAATAAAAATGTTTCTTGTTTCTGTGTTGTTACTTTTCTGATATTATTATAATATACATATTTAATATTCAGCAATATAGAAAATAATTAAGATGTTTCCGTAGCCTATTAGGGCATTTTCACCGCTTTCACTCTCCGAGTGGCAGTAAAAAAAGCCCATAGGAGAAATGGCTCGCCCTCCCGACTCCCTATTGCCTTACGGCAGTGCTATGACGGAAATTTACAACGTTTTCGATAAGTCGAGGGCAAAGTTGAACTTGTTCGGGCTATGCCAAGACGAGAAAACGAACGCTGAAAGCGAACTCACCCTCAAACAGAACAACAGTTATACATCAAACAACGAATCAGACTATGAATAATATCCAATACGCCGTGTGCCACCTGCAACGAGGCAGCGGCAACGATTCCGGAATGTCGTGCCATATCGAGCGCAAGACCGCCGACGGCAAAGTGTACACACCCGACAATGCCGACAAGACAAGAACACACCTCAATCGGGAGCTTATTTCTTTCCCCACCGGAGTGCACAACCGCACCGAGGCTGTCCAATACCGCATCGACCATGTCGGTCTTCACCGCAAGGTCGGCAAGAATCAGACAAAGGCTGTCCGCATTATCCTGACCGGCTCACACGAGCAGATGATGAAGATTGAACAAAGCGGTAGGCTGGATAAGTGGACGTCTGCCAATCTGAAATGGCTGCGCGACACCCTCGGCGAAGAGAATGTCGTTTCGTGCGTACTGCATATGGACGAGAAGACGCCGCACCTCCATGCGACGGTCGTGCCGATTGTTACGGGAGAACGCAAACGAAAGTCCCGCGAGGCGAGAAAAAGTATCGGACACAGACGGGACCAAGACTGTCGGCCGATGACGTCATGGGACGGGCTCGGTTGTCCAATTACCAGAACACCTACGCCGAGGCGATGCGCGAATTCTGCTTGCAGCGCGGCGTGGTCGGCTCGACCGCCAAACACCAGTCCAATGGCGAGTATTACCGGCAACAGATGCTGCAATACGAGAACGACATTGTCCGGTTGAGTGCCGAAGTGGAGAAAGCCCACGAAGGACGCAGTGCCATTCTGTCGCTATTCGGCAAAGGCGACCTCGCCAAAGCGAAGAAAGACCTATCCGCCAAAGACGAGCAGATAACCGAACTCAAAGAGCAGATAAAAATCCTGCAAACCGAAAAAGCCAATTTACAGGAACACCACAAAAAGGAAATAGTAAAACTCCGAAACGGTTATCAGGCAGAAATAAACAAAGCAATCAAAGAGGCGGAATCGCTGCGTAAGACCATACAATTAAAAGATGCGCAGATAGAGCAGCAATCCCAGCGCATTGCCGAACTCGACCGCCAAGCCAATCCGCAGCGTTATCGGCTTTCGTCGGGTGCAGAGCTTGTCAAAGTCAATATCCCGAACTACAACAACCCGTCGCTGCATATCTGGACGCGGGTCGGCAATGAACGGTTCGATGATGTCAAGTTTCAGATCGACTACAACCTCGCGCAACAGCACTTCAACCATGA
Source organism: uncultured Alistipes sp. (assembly GCA_947629705.1). Taxonomy (GTDB): domain Bacteria; phylum Bacteroidota; class Bacteroidia; order Bacteroidales; family Rikenellaceae; genus Alistipes. The sequence continues at coordinate 3,186 of CANREN010000011.1, forward strand.
AATAACGGACGAAGAGTTGGTGAACGCTGTCTTCGCACCGCAGGAACAGGTCAGTCAGGCACAGGCAGACCTGCTTGGCGCAACACTTATCCTCGCCACCGGCGGTCCGGCACAAACCCGCATCGGCACAGGTGCTGACGGCTCGCACTCTGACCTACCTTGGGACGGCAAGACGAATACAGGGCGGAAACGGTAATAAACAGACTTTACATCAGAGCTAAAGCACATCTTACTTCATAGTTGGACTTTCCATAGAATTAAACAATGACCATTCTATAGAATCGATATCTAAATGTGTATTAGCATACTCTATATTCAACAACCTGTCTGACAACAAGTAATCGTATTTTTGAGATGTTTTGAGTTGGCGTGGCAGTATTGATGCCAACTCAACCAAATCGGGCTTATTTGCTTGCCGAAGCAGTACAACATCCTCCGCAGTCAAGTTTGATACATAGAAGCTTCCGTAATCACATTGTTTATTCAGACAATATTGTGCCAACAGAGCCAATGTCCTATTCACCTTCGTTCCTGCCCATGTAAAAAAATAGTCTTCATTACCATATTGCAGAAAAGATGTTTCACCAAGGTTGTTGTGATGAAAGAATATACGACTCTGATTCAGGTGCTCTTTGGCATCAGTACGCTCATCTAAATATGTGTATATCGTATCCGTTAGGTATATCTCCCGCATTTTTTCAACAATAATGTGGTCTATATCTATGCCTTCTCCGGCAAACATGGTCGCTCCACCAGATTTAATATGTGATACATATACCTTTGATGTAGCTTCATCAAAACTCTCAACAAGCCAACGCTTTCCCGATAGGATAATAACTTTATCCACCTGCGGACCATACTGTATCATTCCTATGCGTTTGGAGGTCGCCTTGTTTATGACAGTCAAATCAACAGGTGATACAAATGCGACATAGAAAGCCGGGGACTTCAATATTCTTTCGCCTAATTTACCTACTACAATCTGCCCGGTATTAAGTTGCGAAATAACATCTTTCTCACCCAATGACTTTAATAGTTCAAGGAAAAGTTCGGGCGTTACATTCTTGAATGCTCCATTTTGACATAGTAATGTCCAACCATCTTTTGGATAGAATCCTCCGAATTGAGCTATAACAGCCAATATTTGCTGAATGAGGGTCGAGAAATGATATCTGTTTATAGAAGGTGTTTCATATCTGTGTTCGCGCATCAATTCGATAATAGCAATATTCTGCACAAGGCTGCTTCTTAAATCGTGCAACAACCCGTCATCGTTTTCTTCTATTGAAAATACCCGCAGGATGGAAGGCTCATTTCGCCTGCCTGAACGACCGAGTCTCTGTCTAAGTCCTGAAACAGATATGGCGGTGCCAATCTGGGCTATAGATTTAACTTTGCCAATATCGACACCCAATTCCAATGTCGAGGTACAAAGAGCAGTTACCGGATGCTCGCCTCGCTGTAAATCGCGTTCAACAGATTCCCGTTCTATCTTGGATATACTGCCGTGATGTACTCTGAACTCATTGGGGACGCCATTATCTTCACACATATCTGACAACTGCACAGCAAACTCCTCGGCTGCGCCACGACTATTGGTAAAGACAAGGTTGTTGCTCCCACGCAGATTGTTGTATATTTCCTGTGATATAGGAGTAGTTACATCAACATCCTTTGACTTGACGTATTCTTTAACGAGTATCTTTATTTCGTGGTTGCTCTCTCCCTGCGGCGGTATGACACACGGCATTGAGCAATCGTTGCGAAGAAAATATTTCACAGCGTCATAATCCGAGAATGTTGCACTCATAGCTATACGGGGTATATGACGGCGGGTAACCTGTTCGATTCGTGCAAGAAGTGATTGCAACTGCTTGCCACGTTCCGTACCTATAAACGAATGCAACTCGTCAATGACCACATATTGCAGGGATGAAAAAGCCCCCATCACAAATCTCTCTCGGTTTATCAAGAATGATTCGAGTGATTCGGGTGTAATAATCACTATGCCGTTTGGATTTTTCAGCGACCGTGTTTTTCGGGCGGCATCTATATCGCCGTGCCATGGAATAACATCTATTCCCATCTTGGAGGTCATATCTGCAAGTCGGCGATATTGGTCATTGATAAGGGCTTTCAACGGGCTTACATACAAGACCTGATAACCGATTGATTTGCCGTTTTGCAGTATAGATGTCAGAATAGGCAGAAATGCAGCTTCTGTTTTTCCTCCTGCTGTCGATGCGCTTATAATAACATCACTGTTACCGGCGAGCACAGCAGGTATAGCATTCTCCTGAATATCTTTCAGTGATGTCCAACCCTGCCGCCAAATCCATCGGCGGACGCGCTCATCGAGGAGGTCAAAAGATGCAGAAGCTCTTGACATAAGAAACTACAATTTGAATGACGCAAAGGCATCATCATCTGTATTGTTTTGCGATTTACCCTGTTGTGCGATAATCTCTCCGACTTCGGTCGGTTCGACATCTTGCACAACTTCGATTTGTTCAATCATATCCGACCATTTCAGGTTAGGATATTGTTCAAGCATTGACAGCAAATCCAGAAAACCTTTAATCGTATTGCGAGGTGTGCGGAAATAGCTGTCTCCGATTTTATTCGCGCAATGATTCAAATATGCCAGTAACGCATCATCCGGGACCAAATATTTACTTTCATCACCACCCGCGAAGACATTGCGCAAATTTTTCAATAGTAGATACAACTCCTCTTTCGTAAGATTTGCCAGTCGCAGTACAGTTGAGTTGTAGTCTATCAATCCGAGATTTCTGGAGAAACTGTTTTCTGCCAATCTGGATTTCAATGCCTCGTAGCTATACAACCCCCTATTGCCATCGGTCAGAAATTCCGGTGTTCCCGACATTATAAATCCGATATGCGACAAAGTTCCTTGAAGTGTAGTGTTTAGGATATTCAATATCTCCTCATAGTTGGCTTTACGGGAAATGCTGTTGGATATTTTGTAAAGATTGACCATCTCGTCTATACAAACAAGCAACCCGTTATATCCAGCTTTTTGCACCAATATAGAGTAGAGTTTCAGCGTATTAAAAAATGACGCATCGTTAATAAATTCACGCACGCCCAAATCGCGCAGGCTGTCGGTCTTTGTCGTATACTCTGCTTTCAACCAACGTAAAACACGGTCTTTCAGCATATCATCACCGGATTCATACGCAGTCCAATATTTATTAACTACCTGTGCAAATGTATATCCGCCCGGATATTCATTCAAGTCGCTCAACTGCTCATATATGACCGTTGCAACTTCGCGGTTGTTCTGCTCAGCTTCTGCTTTGGCTTTCGATATGAACTTTTCAAGAATGTTCGGCAGAGCATTTCCCTCCTGTTTGGTACGGGTCGATATAGATGAAATCAACTCCGATAATAAAACCCGGGCGTGGCCGTCTGTGCCGTGCAGTCGTTTGGTCGGCGACAAATCGGCATTCATTGTTACCAATCCTTTCTGCAAAGCAATACTTCTCACAAGCGATAGGAAGAATGTCTTGCCGGAGCCATATTCACCGATGACAAAACGAAACGATGTGCCGCCTTCCGCAATGGTGGTTACATCATTGACAAACGACTTTAACTCTTCGCTTCGCCCTACCTGAATATGCTGCAATCCGAGTCGCGGCACGACACCGCTCTTCAAAGATTGGATAATGGTCTCTCGTTCTTTGGGTTTTATCATATCAACTGTTCTTTATAATCCAATGTAACATATATATTCTCGCCGTCGTCTTCGATAACAGTATCATCAACTTTCTCGTAAGCGAAATCGTTGATTTGTTCCAATACTGCGCCCAGCATCAATCCCCGTTCTTTACACATTGTCTCGACCTCTGTGCGCTCCCACATCTCTTTGGTCAACAGCGACTTCAATACCTCCATCCACGCACTTGCGGCGTTGTCTGTTTCCGCGTTTTGAGGTGTCGCAGATTCTTCCTCGACAAATATATCCGAAAGCAACTCCTGTGCAGCCTTTGTTTGCTGTTCAAAGATACGGAGTTTTTTCGGATTTATGGTAACACTTGGCGCAACAGATTGTTGTGGATATGCAGGTTTGCCATTTATAGTAAATTCTACGGCATCCGATTTCTTCTCCATCACAGCAAATCCATCGCCGTCGGTAAGCAATCGATGAACTTGGGAATGTATATTCTCTGACTTGATACCCAGTAATGGCAACACTTTTTTAAGACTGTCTATTCGTTTCGGGTGAATATCTCCGTTTATGCAGGCGAGTTGAATCAACGCATTTCCCATCGTTGTTCGCTGTTCACTTGTCAAAGTGGTAATAACGTTTTGAGTGAGTTTATCAATCGACTGCCTTTTTGACAAAAATCTCCATCGGGTAACTGCCATCAAATGAAGATGGTTGCCGATCGTGTTATCATAGGATTTCAACTGTTGCTCAACGAATACGAAATCATTGTCGACCACTTTGTCTGCATGCACAATATATGAAGCTAATTTTATAAATAGTTCAGCCCTGTCATATTTCGTAGTGGACTTAACAGGATGATGTTCTTCGTTCCTATATATCACGCATATATCGCCAAAGTTAAAACGCCTCCTGTCTATCTCATAATTGGGCACAATACCATATCCCAGACGACGAAGACCACCAATAATGGAATCGACATATTCTTTAAGAATACTTTTTTCTCCTTTGCATTTATATTCCCATAGTTCAAGGAGCCAATCAATTGGTTTGATCAAATATTGGTCTGCTTGTATCTCGTTTTCAATATGAGTGATAAGCGCTTGTATTGGGGACACCTCTTTGATATTTATATCATTTGGCAACAACAGTATTGCTGCAATGGTTTCTTTGCCGCCTGAACGCTCTTTAACCCGATTATAGTATCGGAATTTTAACTCAACACTCCAATAGCAGCTATTAATAACATTATGAATCCTCCAAAAGCCACACAGAGAATCTACTGTATAATATAAGTTTATACTTTCTGATTTGAAATAACCGTTATCTTTGCAAACAGACCGAATCAACGTAGCTGTTGTTGTTTCAAAATCCATATTGAGATTTTTATATAATCCCATGAAGTCATCCGTAAAATATTTTCGGGCAAACGAAATATATTGTGGCGTAACAAGTTGCTCAATATCGTATATATCATTGGCAATATTAAAAGCATCTTCTGAAGATAACATACCTTCAATTTTATGTGCGATATAATACTCTTGATATATGTTACAATTCTTTAATAATCCTTTTAGATTAAATTTTTCTATTTCATCACAAAAATATTTAATAATAGCGCATCCAATAAAATCGCATAGTTCCCGACGCAGCAACGATGCCCCATTTTCAGGAGGTTTCATATTGAGAGATTTGAGCATTTCGATACTTTCTAATAAGATAGATCTCCGCTCTGATTTATTAGTTTGAGAATCAATGAACATCCGTATTTCGCAACCATAAAGATAGAACAAAAGAATCTCAATAGATACATCCGATGCTACACATTTGCCTGACAACCACATCAAATATTCGTATCGCCATGCCGGGCACATATCATTTTATGAACAAAATGCATTTTTGGTATTCTCTATATTAGTTACAGGCAAATCTGAATTCAGAACAGAGCCATAAATATAGGCACCTTGATATCTTGTATTGGAAAAGCTGTTTTCTCTAATGAAATTATCTGGAAGGCGGAAACATTCGCCAATATAAAAATTTCCACGTGTTAGTTTGATACCTTGTACCTCTATTGTCTCATTTGGTGTAACCCATCTACACAATTGGCCACGAGATTTGTCATAGGATTGCAGTGTATTTGCAACATCTTTCTGTTTAACACTTTTAACCACCTGCAATATAGTTCTATTGATATATGATGCTACTACTGGATATTTTTCTGCCAATGTGTTAAGTTGCTGTTCGAGCAAATCATAATCTTTGTGCATTGTATAATCCGCTGCAAGGTCAAACATTAGCACAAAGGCATAGTTTGAATTATCTTCTATATCCAGGATAACATTTTTTTAGAAATTGTGCTTTGAAATAACGATAAAACTGTTTCTGTTGGAGAGTCGCTTTCTGCAAATCAGTGACAGAATAAACATAAATATGTTCCCAATAAGGTACACTTTCTGGCAGGCGTACATCGTCGTCATATTGGTCATGTATAGGTATTTCTACTCTATTAAAAGTTTTTTCTGTTTTGTCTGCAAATGAAAGGGATAATTTCGCTTCGATTGCCTGCTTGGCTTCTCGACGGATAGCATTTACTGTCAATCCATTAATGATTTGAGGAACAGTATTTGTTAATCTATCGATTATTTGCGATACAGCAGGGACTATCAATTCTATATTTTTTCTTTTTGCTGTCTCAGCAGTGCGAACCGTCAATAACAGACGCCAATACTTGCACGGCAATCCAACCGATTCGTAACTTTGGATAGTCTCCCGAATAAATCTTATTTCTTTATCCAGCTCCCCATTTTGATGGAGGACTTCAACCCTCTTGTGCAACTGCTGACAATACTCCCTATCCAGCAAAGGATGATTTTCCAAATCTTCTACGACCTCCCAACCGTTATCTTGCTGGTCGTCGGATTGCTCATTGGCAGATTCACTTATGTTGTCTACGGAGTCTGTTGCAACGCCCTCTTCCTTGACGTCATTACCCACATTTGCTTTTGGTGGTAGTATTGCACGAACTATATCATCGGTTGATACACCATCTTTAAGTTGCGTAATAATTTGTATAACTATCCTGCATTCCCTTTTTACAAAGTCTCGTTTGGCTGTATTGATACGCTCATTTGCACTTCTCAATATGTAGTCATACAAATCGGATACATAGATATTATTTCTCTCCAAATATTTGAGATGAAAGGATTGTAACCGATTGATGATTTTATACATATCGGCATCTTCCAAGGTCTTCAAAGCGTCAATAACGGATTGAATCTTTGTGCCCTGTTGCAGACTTACTTCAAGATAGCTTTTGGGCACATAATAAGAGAGATCTTGTTTTGCAGGTATGGGTTTTAGACTGTTTTTTACTTGATTTACAGGCTTGTTATTTGAGGAAGAATATGCTGACAGCAAAGCAATTATAACCAATAGGATTATAAGTATTAAAGAATATGGCCACCACCATATTATAAGAATAACTGCCAGTATGAAATAAATAATCTGCATCCAATAAATAAGAATTTACAGTAAGAGACTACAAAACCATTCTGTTTGCATAAATATATTATAGTTAATCAAAATAATCAGATATATATTGTTCCATATTTCTAGCACTGACCCTAAATTCGCTCATCTCATCGTCACTTATATCTTTTGCATGTGCATCTATTCTATATTTGTTAATGTTAGTCATATAAGTATTAAATCTGGATTGGTCTAAACCAAATAGATGTTGGAATCTTTAGGTAAAGTCAGTTCCACCAGCGCATCTTTTTTCTCCTTGCAGAGCAAAATACCGATGGTCGGCTTTCGAAATCCTCTTTTACATGGCGATCGTAGTAATTGACATACATTTGCATCTGTCCCAAGTCCTGATGTGTAAGGTTGCCTACCTTCAGATCAATCAGCACAAAGCATTGCAGCAGGCGGTTGTAAAGCACCAAATCGACATAGTAGTTGTCCTCGTCAAACGTAAATCGTTTCTGTCTTGCCTCGAACAAAAATCCTTTGCCGAGTTCCAGCATAAACTGCTGCAACTTGTCTATGATAGCGGTTTCTAATTTACTCTCCGAATAGACCGCTTCGGGCTTTAAGCCGAGAAATTCCAGCGTCAATGGATTTTTGAGTATATCTTCGGGCTTGCCGACGGTTTGCCCCTCCTGCGCTAATCGCATCACGGCATCTTTGTCGCGGCTCAAAGCCAGCCGCTCATACAAGCTCGAATTATACTGCCGCTGCAACTGCCGTACGCTCCAATCCTGCTTTTGGCACTCGATTTCGTAGAAGTTGCGCTCATCATCGGACTCGATGCGCATCAGTACAACATAATGCGACCAAGACAAGGTAAACGGGTATGCAGTATCAGATTTCCGCAACACTGTCGCGGATTTTTGAATTTGGTCTACAGTGTAGACCGAATTTGTTGCGGGCAATTGGGTAGACAGTGTAGACCCAATTGCCTTGACTGAATATATTTGATAAAATTGCCGACACTTTTTTAATGTCTCTACCGACCAGCCTTCACCTAATCGCTCTGTTAATATATCAGATACACCCCGTAACATCTGTCTGCCGTATGTAGCGCGTTCTTCGCCCTCCTGCACGACCTCCACGATGATTCGCCCGATCTCATACTTGGTGATGACCTCGGTAATATTTACCGACCGTGCGACATGAGTCCGTGCATCGGCAATCAGCCGTTCTATACGTTCCGCAACATTGGCTATGATGTGCTTGTCTATATTCTTCCCTGCGTTCATATTCTTTTTCTGCTTCTGATTCATGCAAAGATAACAATAATAGTTCAAATAACAGGCGGTTGCATATCGATTTTGTCTATGACTCATCTGAATAATCTTCTCAAGAAAATGATTACCTTTGTACACAAACTATTGGTTAGATATGATGAACAGAACATTCAAATGGTTTTGCTGGAAATAATTCCACCAGGCATCGAAAGATATCAATAAGCAAACAGAGTGTAATTCAAGCGATTACACTCTGTTTGCTTTTATGTTTTCTATGCTTGTTTTCGCTACCCCTTCCCTATGGCGGCGGCCAGCGCCTGTTCGATATCGGCAATCAGGTCGTCGACATGTTCCGTGCCGACGGAGAGACGTACCGTGGCGGGCGTGATGCCCTGCGCGGCCAGCTCCCCGGACGAAAGCTGCGAGTGGGTGGTCGTCGCCGGATGGATTACCAGCGATTTTACGTCGGCGACGTTCGCAAGCAGCGAGAATATCTCCAGCGAGTCGATGAAACGGTGTGCCTCCTCCTGACCGCCGAGAATCTCGAAGGTGAAGATTGAGCCTCCTCCCTGCGGGAAATACCTTTCATACAGCGCGTGGTCGGGATGGCCGGGCAGTGCCGGATGGTTCACCCGGACGACTCCGGGATGGCGCGACAGGTAATCCGCTATTTTCAGGGCATTCTGTACGTGCCGTTCGACACGCAGCGAGAGGGTCTCAAGCCCCTGCAACAGCATGAAGGCGTTGAAGGGCGAGAGTGTGGCGCCCGTGTCGCGCAGCAGGATCGCCCGGATGCGCACGGCATAGGCCGCAGCGCCGGCCGCTTCGGTGAAACGCACGCCGTGGTAGCTGGAATCGGGTTCGGAGAGCTGCGGGAATTTGCCCGAGGCCGCCCAGTCGAAGCGGCCCGAGTCAACGATCACGCCGCCCATCGACGTGCCGTGTCCGCCGATGAACTTCGTCGCCGAGTGCACGACGATGTCGGCTCCGTGTTCGATGGGCCGGATCAGGTAGGGAGTCCCGAACGTATTGTCGACGATCAGCGGAATTCCGTGGCGGTGTGCGACGGCGGCTACCGCTTCGATGTCAATGATGTTCGAATTGGGATTCCCCAGCGTCTCGATGAAGATGGCCCGGGTCTCGGGACGGACGGCCCGCTCGAAATTCGCAACGTCCGACGGATCGACGAAGGTCGCCGTCACGCCATAGGTCGGCAGCGTATTCGCCAGCAGGTTGTAGGTGCCGCCGTAGATGGTCTTGGCTGCAACGATATGCTCCCCCGTGCGGGTGATATTCTGAAAGGCGTAGGTGATGGCGGCGGCTCCCGAGGCGACGGCCAGCGCCGCGACGCCGCCTTCGAGCGCGGCGATACGCTCCTCGAAGACCGCCTGCGTCGGGTTGGTCAGGCGTCCGTAGATATTGCCGGGGTCCTGCAATCCGAAACGGGCGGCGGCATGCGCCGAGTTGCGGAAGACATAGGAGGTGGTCTGATAGATTGGTACCGCACGCGCGTCGGTTACGGGATCGGGCCGTTCCTGGCCCACATGGAGTTGCAGCGTTTCGAAGTGGAGATTTTCGCGTTTCATAGCCGTAAGAATTCATATTGTTCGACACTTGCAAAGCTACGATATGCAAATTTTTCAAACAAGAACTTCGCAAAATATGGAGAATATCACTATTTTTATGCCGGAATACAGAAAACGGACGCATGCCGACCGCCGAAAAACGGTTCCGGAAAGAAATTTATTCTATGGACAAACTTGACAAGACCGATTTGCAGATTCTGCGCATCCTGCAGGAGAACGCCCGCCTGACGACCAAGGAACTCGCCGCACGTGTGCATCTCTCGCCCACGCCCGTATTCGAACGGCTCAAGCGGCTCGACAGTGAGGGCTATATCCGCAAGTACGTCGCCGTGCTCGACGCCGAGAAGCTCCACTGCGGCTTCGTCGTCTTTTGCAGCGTAAAGCTCCGGCGCCTCAACCGCGATATCGCCGCCGAATTTACGCGCATCGTGCGCGGGATTCCCGAGGTAACCGAGTGCTACAACATTTCGGGCGACTACGACTATCTGCTGAAAATACACGCCCCCGATATGAAATACTATCAGGAGTTCACACTCAACGTGTTGGGAACCATCGACAGCCTCGGTTCGCTCATGAGTACGTTCGTCATGGACGAGGTCAAACACGACTACGGCATCCCGTTTTAAGGCCTGTTTCCTCGAACGCGGACAGATCAGTCTGTCGTTTTTTTGCGTTTCCAGTTCAACACGGGTAACAGGAATGATATCACGGAGGCGCCAATCCAGCACAACGCCACCTGATGAAAATCATAATGTCTTACTGTTTCGCCCAACTCGTTGACGACCACCGTTAGATTGCGGTCAATGAGGGTGCCGCTGACTACATCTTGAATGCCGGCTGCCACATAGCTTGCGATGCCGACGATACCCAAGGCTGCTCCCGAGGCTCTGCGCGGCACAATGTCTACAGCCATTAGCCCGCCCAAAAAACAGATCAGCACACCGACGGAAATGCCGAAAAGCACCATGCTCAATATATTGATGAACCACGAATTGCCTCCGTAGATGAACATGACGTAGGAGACGGTGAGCAGGATGCCCGCCAGCAGCGCCGGTACGTTGCGGTTGCCCTTGAAAAGCACATCGGAGAGCCAACCCGAACACACCGTGCCGAGAATGCCGAACAGGGCATTAATGGAGATGATGAAGGTCGCATCGACGGTGTCAAAACCTTTGACCTCTTGCAGGAACAGTACGCCCCAGCTGTTGAGCGAATAGCGGGCGATGTACATGAAAGCCGACGCGGCCGCCAGAATCCATACGGCGGGCATCCGCAGCACTTGGCGCTGCAATTCTTTCGTCGAGTGCTGCGAATCGTGTTTCTGCTCGTGTGCCAGAACCTCGACGGGTGGCAAGCCGCAACTTTCGGGGGTATCGTGCATCCAGCACAGCACGATAATTACACCTCCGATGCCGGCGAGGGTCGCCCCGAAAAAGCCCCATTGCCAACCGGCAACAGCCACGATCTGCCCCACAAAAATGAATGAGAGAAATTCGCCGATGTTGTGGCTGGCACTGAAGAATCCGTAATAGGTTCCGCGCCGGTTCAGCGGGAACCAGCGGGAGAGTGAAACGATCGAAGCGGGCGCTCCCATGGATTGAGCCCAGCCGTTCAGGCCCCACATCACTGCGCAGACGATGAAAAGCGCGGTCAGAAGGCTGCTCCCTGCGCCGGAAACGACGCCGGTGAATCCCATCACGGCATTGGCGAGTGCGGAAAGCAGCAGTCCCGTGGCCATGAAACGTCGGATGTTGCAGTGGTCGCAGACGAAGCCGTTGACGAATTTGCCGACGGCATAGGTAAAGAGCAGCGCCGAGCCGATGATGCCGAGTTGGGACGCATCGAACATTCCGTCATCCAGCATCGTTTTTTTCATGACACTGAGGCTCGTCCGGCAGACATAGTAGAAACTGTATCCGAGCGTGGCGGCTGTGAAAGTCTGTAAACTGAGTTTCCGGTAGCGGCGCTGTTCATCTGCGCTATCCTGTGTGCGCGGCGCGGCAGGCTGGCTGATTTTGTAAAAATCGATCAAGAAGTTTGCCATCGGTTCAAGTCGGGTTTTAGTTTTCTTTATACATAGAGACGTAAAAGAGAGGCGATACACCCAACACGGAACATTTTTTTGCGGTTTTGCAAAAAAAATTCTTTATTTTTGTATTGTCAAAAACGGAAGCAAATGAATGGTTCAGATGACAGGTTGCTTGCCGAAAGAATCGCCGAAGGGGATTGCGAAGCATTCGATTGGTTGTTTCGGACTTACTATGGACGAGTCGAGAATTTTATCCGCTCGCTGTTGCGGAAGGATGCCGTAGCAGAGGATCTGGCGCAGGACCTTTTTTGCCACCTTTGGCATTCGCGTCAGGGCTTGTCGAAAGTAAAATCGTTCAATGCCTATCTCTACACCTCGGCCCGTAATTTGGTTATCGACTATCTGCGCCGTTCTCATCCTGACCGAATCATCATCTCCGAAATTCCCGAAACCGCATCCGACCAGCTGACCGACGAACAATATTTTGCCCTGGAAAAGGAATTGTTGATACGCATGGCGGTCGAAACTTTCCCTGAACGCCGGCGTCAGATTTTTCGGATGAGCCGGTTCGAAGGCATGTCGAACGCCGAAATTGCGCAAGCACTGGGCATTTCTAAAAAAACAGTCGAAAATCAGATTCATTTGGCTGTCAATGATCTGAAAAAAATCATCGCTGCGCTGGCCGCCTTTTTTATTCTTTCCTAATTCGGCAGCGGCCAGCGGCGGCACAGGAGGTCGACCCTCGGTCGATCTCTTGTGCCGTTGCATGGAGGTGCGTCGGGAGAAAAAATCATGTTTCGTAGAAAAAACGGTTGCTCTTTGGGGGCAAACGGAAGTTTTTGCGTCTATTCTTAAAAACGGATTGCCGCACAGGCAGTAGAAACGACGTATTCACCTATTTTATATATATGAGAGAAAGAGGGAATAAAAACGAAAACGCGAAAAAGGGCCATGCCCAGCGCATCATCGACCTGTTCGCACACCGCAGCTACTCTGCTTCTGTAGAACGGCTGTTTTATCGCTGGTTGGCCGCAGCGAACACCGACGACGATAAGGAGAAAGCCCTGTCGGAGTTGTGGGCGCACAGTTCGTCTGAAAGCCGCCGGGTTGAATCGGCATTGGCGGATATGCACAGACGGATGTTTGGGCAGCCGCGGCCGATGCGTGCGACTGCGGGCATTCGCCGCTGGGCGATAGCGGCGGCAGCTGCCGTACTCGTGATTACGAGCCTCTCTGCATTGCTCTACACCCGTTGGAACAGTGCGGCTTCCGTCGAATGGGAACAGATGTCCGTGCCTTATGGACAGCGTAAGCAGCTGACGCTTGCGGACGGTACGCGGCTGTGGGTAGGTGCCGGCACGCAGGTGATTTATCCGTTGCATTTCAAAGGGCGGGAGCGCAAAGTTTTCGTCAATGGCGAAATCTATGCCGAGGTGGCCCACGATCCGCATCATCCGTTTGTCTTCGCAACAGGCGATGCAAACGTGCGCGTGCTCGGAACGACCTTTTCGCTGTGCGCCTACGGAAACGACCGCGAAACGGAACTGTTGTTGGTCGACGGACGGGTGAATTTTGAAATCAACGGCTCGGCGTATCATGGCGTGGTGGAACTTTCGCCGGGTGAAAGAATCCGGTACAACCGCATCGAGGGTCGTGTCGACAAGACGCGGTTCAATGTAGCAAGTTATTATTCATGGGCCAAGGATGGCGAACTCTGTTTCTTCAAAGAGACGCTTGGCCACATCGTATCGCTGCTCTCCCGCCGTTTTGACCGTCAAATCATCCTACCCGACCCGGTTATGCAAAAGGAGGAGTTCTACGTTTTTCTCTCCCGTTCCGCATCGCTGGATGACGTGTTGAGAATTTTGGCGATGAACAATTCCATCCGCATTTACGAGGAGAGAGGCCTCGTGTATATCGTCGGCAAAGAGGGCGGACACAAATAACCGTTGCGGAACGGACCGCTTTGCCGAATGCTGCGAACCTGACAAATCAACCAATTCAATAAATTCAACAAACCAATCTAACAACTTTAATCTATGGAGACGAATCTACGCAACCCATTGCGGTTCGTGTGCCTGATGCTCCTCTTCCTGCTGTCGGTTCCGCTGGGTGCCGCAGCCCAAAAGATCAGTTTCTCGGTACACGACGCCACGGTGAAAGAGGCTATGGCGGCGCTCAACCGCCAAGCCCATTATTCGGTGGTCATCAAGGCCGAAAGCATCGATATGATGCGCCGGGTAACGGTGTCCGTGCAGGACGGAACGATCGAGGAGGTGCTCGATGGCATCTTCGCCGGTCAGGAAGTAACCTACACCATCGACGATCACAACATTTCGGTGGTAAAGGCCTGTCCGCCCCCCCCCAGCAAAATCGCCTGTTAAACAGGCTATTCGCGGCGTGGTAAAAGATGCGTCCGGACAACCGATCGCCGGAGCGACGATTTTGGACAAGCACAACACGCAAATCGGCACGACCACATCGACCGACGGATCGTTCAATCTTTCCGGTGTGGAGTTGCCGACGACACTTACGGTATCGTTCCTCGGCTATTCGGAGCTTTCGGTTCGGGTTTCGGATTATCGGCCGCTCAATTTGCTGCTGACCGAAGAGTCCTCCGATATTGACGAGGTGGTAGTCGTGGGCTACGGCCAGCAGAAACGGGTGAATGTCCTCGGCGCCATCGGTGTCATCGACGGCAAAGACCTCAACAACCGGCCTGTAACCAATGCCGCCGCCGCGTTGCAGGGTGCCGATCCTTCGCTGTTGCTGACATTGGGCAGCGGCTCTATCGAGAGCAAGAACTATTCCGTCTCGATCCGTGGCGCCGTGTCGCTGAACAGCGGCGACCCGCTGATTATGGTCGACGGTGTGGAGGCGGATCTGACGCAGGTCAATCCCAATGATATCGAATCGGTTTCGGTGCTGAAAGACGCATCGGCCTGCTCGATTTATGGCGCGAAGGCCTCGGCGGGCGTCGTGCTGATCACGACCAAGAGCGGACGTGCCGACAAGCTGACGGTTAACTACAACGGTCGTTTCGGCCTTTCGTGGAACACCACTTCCACCGATTTCATCACCTCGGGCTACGATTACGTGAATTTCACCAATGATTTCTACCTCTATTCTTCTCGTGGCCACAACGCATGGACGTACACCGATGAACAGATGGCGATGCTTGAAGCACGGCGCTACGACGTGCGGGAGAATCCGGATCGTCCATGGGTCGTTCCCGACGAAACGGGAACCAACACCTACGTCTATCTCGGCAATTTCGACTGGTATGGCTACTTTTTCAAACGCCAGCGCTCCGAAACGGAGCACAACATCTCGCTTTCGGGCGGCAACGACCGTGTGGACTACTATGTCAGCGGCCGCTACCTCTGGCGCGAAGGACTCTTCAATGCCGGCGCAGCCGATACCTACACCGGTTACTCGATGCGTTCCAAAATCAATGCGAAGGTGAGCGATTGGCTGACCTATTCGGGCAATTTGAGCCTTGAATCGTCGGACTACTCCTATGGCGGTTTCTGGGAGCAGGACGGCTCGGAAGATATCGCGGATGCCGGCATCCTTTGGAATCTGACGCAGAACATCTCGCCGACCTTCGTCCCCTTCAACCCGGACGGTACGGTCAACATGGTGCCTGGCTATATGGCGGATGCCACCTCGCCGCTCGGGTCGGGCCGGGCCGGTGTCTTCATGGACGACCGCAACCGGAATGCCCGCAAGACCAACTCTTGGATGCTCTCCAACCGGCTGACCTTCGATTTGCTGCCGAATCGGGAGTTGAAACTGATTGCCGACTATACCTACCGCCGGCGCGACCGAGTGGGAACTTACCGTTCGCTCCCGACGGCCAACTCGTATGACAATGTCAACAAACGGATGTATGCGGGCAACGGGTTGACCGGGGGGCTGTTTTCGAACGGTTCGGTATACGACATGTATCAGGAAGACCGTTTCTACTACAACGGACACGTGGCCAATGCCTATTTCTCCTACGACCATTCGTGGGGAGATCACAATCTGTCGGCTGTCGCCGGCGGCAACTTCGAAGACTATCGGCAGTCCTCCATGTCCATTCGCCAGAAAGGTTCGCTCAGTGACAAACTGGGATTCGTCAACATGGCACAGGGAGAGATCACCAGGGCCGTTGAAAGCAATACCGCCTATCGCACATTGGGTTTCTTCGCCCGTATGAGCTACAACTACAAGGAGCGTTATCTGGTTGAGCTATCCGGACGTTATGACGGTTCCTCACGGTTCGCCGCCAAGCACCGTTGGGGTTTCTTCCCATCGGCCTCGATGGGCTGGCGTCTCTCCGAAGAGAATTTTTGGAAAGATTCGCGTCTTAACGACGTGTGGAGCAATGCTAAAATCAGGCTCTCCTACGGCTCGCTCGGTAACCAGCAGGTGTCCAATTACTACTATTTGGATACCATTTCGACCAGTCAGGCCTCTTATACTTTCAACGGCAAGGATAAAGCCAGCTATGCCTCGATGTCCGCTCCCATAACCGATGGACTGACCTGGGAAACCGTCATCACCTACAATCTCGGACTGGACTTGGGCTTTTTCCGCAACCGGCTGAATCTCTCGACCGATTTCTATATCCGCGACACGAAAGACATGCTCACGACGTCGATGACGCTGCCCGATGTTTATGGGGCCACTGTGCCCAAGACGAATGCGGCGGATCTGCGCACCAAAGGCTATGAGATTACGGTAGGGTGGCACGATACACGCATGGTGTCCGGACGTCCGTTCACTTACTCGGTCAGCGCCTCGCTGGGCGATTACAAATCCACCATCACCAAGTACAACAATCCGGACCGGCTGATTAGCGACAAATACGTGGGCATGACGCTTGGCGAAATCTGGGGTTACTCCGTGGCGGGGCTCTTCAAGACCGACGAGGAGGCCTCCCGCTACGCGGCGGTCATCGATGACCATGCGGTGAACAACGGCGTATACAGCGCCGCAGCGCCCTATAACCGACTGATGGCCGGAGATGTGCGGTTCATCGACAAAAACGGCGACAACCGCATCGATCAAGGGGCCGGCACGGTGGACGACCCGGGGGACAAGTCGATCATCGGCAACTCGCTCCCGCGCTACACCTATTCATTCCGTGGCAATATCAACTGGATGGGTTTCGATTTCGGCATCTTCTTCCAGGGTGTCGGCAAAATCGATTGGAAGCCTGCTCAAAACGCCGCCTACTTCTGGAATACCTACCAGTTCCCGCGCACCTCGTTCGTCGCTTCGAATTTTCCTGCCAAGACGTGGTCCGAGGATAACCGGAATGCCTATTTCCCGCGGCATCGCGGCTATACGGTCGGCTCGTCGGCCGCATTGGGTGTGCCTACCGACCGCTATTTGCAGGATGCAAGCTATCTGCGTCTGAAAAATATCACGCTCGGTTACACGCTGCCGCTGAAAACGAAGGCGATTCAGAAACTGCGCGTCTATCTATCAGGCGAGAATCTGGCCTACTGGTCGCCGCTCAAGAAACACTCGCTGACCGTCGACCCCGAGGTCGCCGTTACCTCCGCTGCCGACGATACACTCTATCCTTATTCGCGGACTTTCTCCGTCGGTTTGGATATCACGTTCTAACCTAAAAAGATGTATCCGATTATGCGAAAGATATTATTTGTTACGGCGGGTGTCGCATTGGCGTTGGGCCTGTCGTCGTGCGATGATTTCCTTACGAAAGAGCCCGAAACGCAGCTCTCTCCCAACAGTTTCTATTCAAGCGATGCGGAGCTTGAGTTGTGGACCAACCGCTTTTATCTCCAACTCTCTGCGCCGAACGATATGTTGCGTCAGTATGCCGACGACTACGTCGGTTCCTCGCTTTCCAGTATCGCTCGCGGAACCCGCACGCCCCAAAACGAAAAATGGGGAATTTCGGCCTGGCAGGATTTGCGCTGGATCAATCAGCTGTTCGAATACGACAGCAATTGTCCGGATGAAAACGTCCGAAAGAAGTACGAAGGGGTGGCCCATTTCTTCCGGGCTTGGTTCTACTTCGATAAGGTGCAGAAATACGGTGATATACCGTATTATGACTACGTTATCTCCGACCAGGATATGGAGTCGCTGAAAAAGCCGCGGGATAGCCGCGGATACGTGATGTACCGCGTCATGCAGGATTTGGACAAGGCCTGCGAGCTTCTGCCCGACAAGTGGGACTCCGATCCGCTGTATCGTCTCTCCAAAAATGCCGCGCTGGCCTTCAAATCGCGTGCGGCCCTGTTCGAGGGAACCTTCCGCAAATACCATGCGGTCGCCGACGAGTCGGTAGACGGCACGACGGTTTCGGCGGCATGGTTCCTCCAACAGGCGGCCGATGCAGCCGGTACGATCATCAACTCCGGGAAATATGGCGTTTACAGCAAGAACGAATCGGGAACGGGCGCCTATCGGGATTTCTTCATTTTGGAGGATGCTTCCGATACCGAGACGATTCTGGCACGCCGCTACGATGGAACGACGACAATGATTCGGCACGACTTGCAGTTCTATCTGATGAAGAACCTGCGCATCTCGGCTACCCGCCGTTTCGTCAATCACTATTTGCAGGCGAATGGCGCAAAGATTCAGGAGCGTGCAGGGTGGGAAACCGAGAGCTATTTCGATTCTTTCTATGACCGTGATCCGCGTATGGCCCAGACGCTGCTTGCGCCCGGGTATGTGCAGGTCGGCGAAAAAGAGGAGACGGTGGGAACGTTCGAGAACGCCATGAGCGGCTATGCCATCATCAAGTACATCTCGGACAGTTCGCACAATACGGCCACGACTTCGACGACCGACTGGTCGGTTTTCCGCTATCCGGAGGTGCTGCTCAATTACGCCGAGGCGAAAGCCGAGCTGGGCACCCTGACGCAGGAAGACGTCGACAAGAGCATCAACGTTATCCGTGGCCGCGTGAAGATGCCGGGACTCTCCATGCAGGAGGCCAATGCCGCGCCCGATGCCTTGATGAGCGAATACTATCCCCATGTTGCGGAGGGCGCCAATAAGGGCGTGTTGCTCGAAATCCGCCGTGAACGCACGGTGGAGCTGGTCGGCGAGGGCTTCCGTCAGTGGGATTTGATTCGCTGGCACGAGGGGCGGTTCTTCACCCCGAACGCCTATGCCAGCAAGGGGTTCGAAGGGGTCTATTTCCCCGCTTTGGGTGAATATGACATGAATGGCGACGGCAAATCCGACGTGCTGCTCTATCGGGGCGAGAAACCCTCTACAAGATTGGCAGCCTACGATGTGGACAAGGATATCACCCTGTCGGAGGGCGACCGGGGTTACGTCTTGATGTACAACAACGAAACCTATGTATGGAATGAAGAACGGGATTATTTGTGGCCCATACCCGAAAGCCAGTGCATCGCTACGGGCGGCATCCTCACCCAAAATCCCCAATATTAAAAAAAGACCAACGATGAAAAAACTCGTATTCATACTGACAGCAGCCCTTTGCCTCATGTCGGGAGAAACCCTCTCGGCATGGGGCCGCAAAGGGCACGATACCGTGGCCAAAATTGCCGAACGCAATCTCACGGAGCACGCGAAGCAGCAAATCGAACACTATCTGGGCGGGCACTCGATTGTCTATTATGCCAAATGGATGGACGACTATCGTAATACGCCCGAATACAGCTTTACCGATGGCTGGCATACGGCGCCGGTGAATCTGGACAACCGTTACGAAGACACCCTGCTCAATCCCGCAAAGGGAAATGCCATTTACGGGTTGGAGCTGGCTATCGGCAATCTGAAACATTATCGGGAGTTGAGCGACTCGGCCGTGAACGTCAATCTGAAATATGTTATCCACTTGGTGGGTGATATGCATTGTCCGGCTCATGTCAAGTATGCGGGCCACAACATGAAATATGACGTGCAGTTCAACTCGCGCAATTTCTATGTACACCATGTATGGGACAATGAAATCATCAATGCGACCCGTATCTGGTCGGTATCGGAGTGGGCCGACGAGCTCGACCGCTGCTCCGAGGCCGAGAAGCGTGCGCTGGCGGCCGGCACTCCCCGCGAGTGGCTGCACGATGCCGCCGTATCGTGTGAAGTACAGTTCGAAATGGCCAAGCCGGATCAACATCTGGGCCAGGATTTTCTGAATGAAGCTGTGCCTTTGGTGGAGAGTCAGATAAGGAAAGCGGGGTACCGGCTGGCCGCTCTGCTGAACGATCTTTTCGATGAACCGCAAACCGAAACACAAAAACAAGGCGACTTATGAAACGGATAATACTCTCTTTCGTTACCGTATTTCTTCTATGTACGGGCAGCAGCTGCAACGACGATTACGACGATTCGGCTCTGTGGAAAGATATAGACCAGATATATAAGGACTTGAATGCCCTGCGTCAGCAAATCTCCGATATGAGGGAGCAATTGCAGGCGATGCAGGCGATTGTATCGGGCAGCGGCGCCATTACTTCGGTAACCCAAAATGAAGCGGGCAACTACGTCATTACCTACAAGGATGCGGAAAATGTGGAGCAGCGCATCGAATTGGCCGCTCGCGCCGATACGCAGCCGATTGTCGGTATGCAGCAGGAGGGCAATGTATGGTACTGGACCCTCACGGTCGGCGGAACTACCGACTGGCTGACCGATACCGACGGGGAAAAGATCCCCGTGGAAGGACGCACGCCGACCATTGATGTCGATGCCGAGGGATACTGGATGGTTTTCGGCCAACGCATTACGGATGCCAAAGGGAATCCGGTCCGTGCCGAGGGCAAGACGGCCTCCGTCATTACGGACGTGAAGATCGAAGGGGATAAGGTCACCTTTACCCTCGGCAACGGCGTAATGGTAACGGCTCCGATTTCCGATAAGTTCAATGTCGATTTTTCGGTGGAGCCCAAAACCGTTATACAGGACACGACCCAACCGCTCGTCATCACCTATACATTGAAGGGCGAAACGGACTCTTCCGTGCTCTCGATAGAAGCGTGGAGCGGCATCGAAAAACCGATTCTCGACCTTGTGGCCCGCACCATTACCGTTCGTTTCCCCGAGAATTTCGAGGAGGGCCGTATGACCGTTATGTTCTATGACGGCGAGGACAATGTGATTATCAAGATTCTTTCATTCACGACATTGATCGGCAAACCGACGGGTATCTGCAATGTGGAGGATTTGAAAGCCTTCGCAACTGCGGTCAACGGAGGAAGAAGCATCGCCAAATATGTGATCGACGGCGAGGTGCTGCTGATGGACGATCTCGATTTGTCGGGCGTCGATTGGAGCGAATACGTCATCGGCGGTCCGGTTGTTCCGAGTACGACCACGGCCAACAAGAGCGTGGAGTATACCCTGCCCGAGGGGGCCGTACCGTTTAACCGCGTATTCAACGGAGGAGGCCATACGCTGAAAAATGTGAAGTGGACGTTCGATCTCTCCGACGGACGGATTGCCTACGGGCTTTTCTCCTACTTGGGCAGCGATGCTGAAATTCGGCAGTTGACCATTTCGGGTACCATTACCGTTTCCGGCAATGCCCCGCAAGGTGCGGCTGTCGGTACGTTTGCCGGATATGCCGAGGGGAAAATCACGGACTGCGTCTCCGAAACGGCAGTAACCTTTTCCGGTGATGCCGGACAAAATATCTCGGTGCGCATCGGCGGCATTGTCGGCGTGGCACACGATGCCGTCCTTGCCTCCTGCACCAACAACGGGGAGCTGACCTGCCCCGTGAAACTGACCAATACCGGCAACGGTACGAATGGCGGTTTTCATCAGGGAGGAATTTGCGGTTACATTTTC
The DNA here is from genome assembly GCA_947629705.1 of uncultured Alistipes sp. Lineage (GTDB taxonomy): Bacteria > Bacteroidota > Bacteroidia > Bacteroidales > Rikenellaceae > Alistipes. The sequence goes on from CANREN010000011.1 coordinate 25,044, forward strand.
GGAACTTCCGCTTTGACCGACTGCATCAACACCGGAAATTTGAGCGCTCCGACAGGGCGCAGCGGCGGTATCTGTGCCGTATTGGCTGCGGGTACGTTGACCTCGTGCATCAACCGGGGATTGATACAGGATGACGTGAATGGATTTTTCGGTGCCAATTCGTCGCCCAAACGCATGGGCGGTCTCGCCGGCGGTCTCGGAGCCGACGGAAAGCTGCTTTCCTGCACGAACGAAGGCAATGTCTTCTCGCAGCTGGGCTGCCGCACGGGAGGATTCGTCGGCCACAACGAGGGTACGGTCAAGGGGTGCCGGAATACGGGCATCATCCTGTCGGACTACACTGCCTCGGGACCGCATGGAGCCGGCTGGGCCTGCGGATACAACAAAACCGCCGAGAATCTGACCGAGTGCATCATCGGCGGCAAGGTGGGCGACTACACTCCCTACAAGGATGCGCCCGAAACGGCTCCCGATGCGACGTATGCCACAGCGGTCTGCGCCGGGAAATTCGATGCGGCGCTGAACGGCCTTAACGAAAAGTCGGAGGCCTATTACGACTGGACGGTGTCCGATGAAAAGGAGCTGGGGCCGGGCGTTACCTATACGCATTACGATCTGACGAATCACGCCTCGGACATCTATGTACTCACGGTCGACCTCACCAATCCGAAGGTCGTGTTGGAAACGGTCATGGCCGATGAACTCTGCCTCAATCCGAACAGGAACAATAACAGTAACAATGGAAAGAATCTGCGGGAGACGCTCTCGGAGACCTGCCTGCGCCGGACACAGGAGGGCCGCCATATCGTGGCGGGTGTGAATACCGGTTTCTTCAACAGCGATTTGGGATTCCCTCGGGCTTTCCATATCGAGTACGATGAACCGGTGTATATCAACAATCCCTACGTCCGCAATACGCTGACCAATCATCGGCCGGGATTCACCCTCTTCACAGACCGGAGCATCAGTTTCGATAATCGCGATTTTTCGGGCAAGGTAAAAGCCGGCGATAATGAAATCGAATACTATTCCATCAATGACACGATTGTCGCTTTGAGCGAAAAGATACCGGTTGACGCCAAACGCTATCAGGCTGCGAATCTCTATACCTCACGTTTCAAAAAAGAGCCGCATCCGGGGATTTTCAACAACGTGTCGCCGCACGCACTCTTCGTGGTAGGCCGCAGCCGTTCCGACTTCAAGGCCAATTGCGGTTATATCGAAGGCGAGGTCGTCGGAGTGACGGACGGTCGTGCAGGACAGAACATTGAGATTCCGTTCGTCGAACAGCGCAACGAGTGGGTGCTGCAATTGACAGGCGAAACGGCGGATAAGTTCGCCGGATTGAAAGCCGGAGACCCCATTTCCATCCGGGCGGATGTTACGATCGGCAGTGCGTCCAAATCCATTACGATGCACAACGGCAGCATGTACCGTTTCTTGAACAACGGCGCATGGGGGAATGTGAACAACACGGACGAGAAACCGGCGACCGTCATGGGAGCCAATGCGGCGGGTACCCTCGTGAAAATCGTCTGCGTAGACGGCACAAAATCCGACGGATCCGGCATGAATTTTTATCAGCTCTACCGCGTGATGGAAAAGCTGGGTATGCACAATGCCATTCGTTTCGACGGTGGCGGTTCGACCTCGATGTGGATCGAAGATGGGGGTGTTGTCTGCAAGTCGTGCGATTCGAAAGGCGACGAACGCAGCTGCATGAATTATATGCATGTGCGCATCACCGAATAAACCAATGTAAAAAACCGACAACAATCATGAGAAGATATTTGAATGCATGGCTCTGCGCGGTACTACTGGCCGGTACCGGTTGCTCGGAGTACGACGATGCACGCATTCGTGAAGATTTAGACGATGTGGAGGCTCAACTTGACGACCTCGAAAACCAGATGAAGGATCTTGACACCCAAATGTCGAGTCTCACAGCCCTGCTGGGAAGCCGTTATGTTACACTGCTCTCGACAGATGCGGACGGGCAGCAGGTCATCTCCTACATGGCGCCCGATGGAACGACCCATACGGTTACACTGATTACCGGCGACAAGATCGTTACGCAGCCCGTGATCGGTATCGACGAGGATGAGGGTGCGTATTATTGGTGCCAGACGTCCGACAATGGCAAAACGTGGGAATGGATATATACGGACGATACGCATTCCTCGCGTTATTTAGTCGGCGGAGAGAAGCCCGAGATAGGTATCGATGACGAGGGATACTTTACGGTCAATGGGGTTCCGCTGACCCGTCCGGACGGCAGCAAAATACTGGCGGACGACGTCAGCAACCGGCTGTTTGAGAAAGTCGAAGCCGACGAAACCACTGGTGAGGCGGTCTTTACGCTGGTCGGCGGCACGGAGTTTCGGATTCCGTTGTTCGAAGCCCTCACGCTTGCTTTCGATACGCCCGTGTACACTGCGGTGCCCGATGCCGCTACGCCCGTGCGTATCCGGTACGAAGTCGGAGGTTCGATGGCCGATGAGGCGGTGGTCGAGCTCTTTACCGCCTACAATGTAAAAGCCGAACTCGACCCCATCGCTTCGACGATCTCGGTCTCTATGGATGCCTCGTCGCAGGAGGGTGATGAAGGGAATATCCTTGTTCTGGCACACTCGGCGGCCGGCACAGTGCTGAAACCGCTCTTTTTCACCTTCGGCACGGCTGCGATTGCAGACCCCTCGCACAATGGGGCGACCGGGGACATCGTACTCGAAGGGGATGCCACGACGTTCGATGTTTCGGTTTCCGCCAACATCGACTACACGGTTTCCATTGAGGAGCAGGCCCAATCGTGGTTGCGGCAGCGTGAAACCCGAGCCATGACAACCACGACCTATTCGTTCGTGGCCGATGCCTACGAAGATGCTTCGGGCGCGGTGCGCAGCGGAACCATCCGCTTCGCCAATGAACTTTACGACATTTCCGCCTCGATTACCGTGCGGCAATCGCCCAAGACTCCGGAAGGTACGGGCGGCGGCATCGCCAATGCCTCCGACCTGATGGCTTTCGCCAATGCGGTGAATATGGGAGCAAGTACGGCCCGCTGGCAGAATGAGGAGGGCGCTGTTGTGCTTCTGAATGACATCGATATGAATGCGGTCGAGCAATGGACGCCTATCGGAGGCGTGGACGGCAGCAGTACCTCCACGAACAAACCGTATAGCACAGTGCATCCGTTCAAGGGCGTGTTCGACGGGAAGGGTTTCGCTATCCGGAACCTGCACTATACGGCCGACGTGAGCGGCGGACAGTACGGCTATGCCCTGTTCGGCTCTGTCGAGGATGCCGTCGTGCGCAATTTGGTGCTGGGCGATGCCGAAACGGACATCTCCTGGCGCTTTACCGGCCTCGCGCCCAAAGGAACCGGCGTGGCTGCTCTGGTGGTATATGCGTTGAACTCCCAGATTGAGAATGTAGTCAACTACTACGACATCGACTTTGCGGGCGATGCTGCCGAATCTTCGATTGCTTTCGTGGGAGGCATTGCTGCCGCTATGAAGAATTCGACGATCGGCGGACGTTCCCGAGATTTGGGCTGCATCAATTATGGCGATGTGTACACGGGAATTGTAAGCAACACCCAAAGTGGCGGTTCGGGCATACAGAACGGCGGCATTTGCGCCTACATGGCCGACGATGCCGGCAATGTCATCCAATACTGCGAAAATCATGGCCACATCAGTTGTCCGACAGGCCGTACAGGCGGCATTGTGGGTACGCTGCTGTGCGGCGCGGTGCGCAACTGCGACAACTACGGACTTATCGAGGACGACCTCTTCGACCAGCCGGCACTCAATTACAACCACAAGCGCATGGGCGGCATCGTCGGTGGTACGGCCGACTTGAACAAGGAGGAAAACTTCGAAAGTTCCATTGTCGAGTCGTGTACGAATTACGGCAACGTCTTCGCACACCATGGATGCCGCACGGGCGGATTTATCGGCCACTCGAAAGTGCGCGTCGTCGGCTGCGAGAACCGCGGCGTGATTCTCTCCGATGCGACGGACGGACAGGGCCCCGGCTGGGCATGTGGCTACTCTGCCGCCTCTTCGGGAGGCTATACGAATGTGTGCGGCTGCACGATGGGCGGCAAGGTCGGCGACTATTCGGTCTACAAGGATAATCCGCAGGGCGCGCCCGATGCCAACGTGCACAATGCTTTCGCCTACAAGAACGACGAGTATTTCGATGCTGCGAAAAACAACTGATTCGAACAGATGAAAACCACACAAAACCATGAAACAGATTATTAAACATATTGTGCTCTTCACGGCAATCTCCTTTGTTTGTTGCAGCACGTTCGACGATGCGGAACTCCGTAACCGCATTGATTCGGCGAAGAACCGCATAGAGGGTTTGCAGGCCAAGGCGGCCGAAATCGATCGGCAGCTCCGTGATTTGAGCCTGTTGACCAATGGAAATGTCATTACTTCCGTCAGTCGCAATTCGGACGGGCGCTATGTGCTCACCTACAAGGATGATACGGATGCTGAACATGCCGTGGTCATCACTACGACGGATGATCTCCTTGATGTCCCCATATTAGGGGTGAAACTCGACGAAACGGAAGGTGTCTACTACTGGACACTGTACACCGATGGCACGGTCGACTGGTTGCGTCGTGAGAATACCGAAGAACGCATTCCCGTGCGGGGCAATATGCCGGTGCTGTCGGTCGATGAGGCAGGATATTGGATCGTCGACGGCAAGCGGATTTGTACGTCGGACGGGACGCCCATTGCAGCCAACGACGCCGAGTCGGCGGTATTCCGCGCAGCCTCCTACGAGAACGGCATCTTCACGTTGACGCTCGGCAACGGCGAAACGCTGATGCTTCCGGTCTTCGACACGCTCAATCTGAAACTGGAATCCATGGCGACCGTTACGGTGCTGGATGCTTCGGCCGGTTGCGAAATCGCCTATGAGGTAACAGGTACGGCAGCGGAACAGTCCATTGTGGCCATTGCTTCCGCAACGGGAGGCGTCGTGGCGGACATCGACAGGGAGAAGCAGAAAATTTCCGTGCAGTTCGACAGCTCCTTTGCGGAGGATTCCGATGCCCACCTCATCGTCGTGGCCTATGACGGGGGCGACCATACGGTCATTAAGCCCGTTTTCTTCCGGCCTGCATCGTCGGGCCGTATCGACATTGCGTCGGCTGCCGATATGCTTCGGTTCGCATCAGAGGTCAATGGAGGCCAAATGCCGGCCGGTATGCAGGTGTATCTGACGCAGGACATCGACTTGAACAGTGAGGAAGCCTGGACACCGATAGGTCAGGCTACGATTACGCCCGGGAACTTCGCACCGGTTGAAATCGAGGGGCATCCCTTCTCCGGGCAGTTCGACGGCGGCGGACACAAGATCAAGAATCTGCACCTCGCCTTAAAAGAGGCTGGCGACGATGCGGTCTACGGTCTGTTTGGCGTGCTGAAAGATGCCGAGGTGCGCAATCTGATTATCGGGGATGAAAAGGACGATGCAAGCGCGCTCTCCGTTGAAACCGCCGCGTCCGTATGGGCAGGCGTTGTAGCCGGGGCCGTCATCGACTCCAAGGTCGCTGACATTACCTCCTATGCAGCCATTCGTTACGACAGCGGCACAGCACCCTCCTCACGGATCGCCGTAGGCATGGTCGCGCTCTGCACGAGCGATGGGTCTGCCTCGAAGCTGGAAAACTTGAGAAACTACGGCTCCCTGACGGTCGATGTGCATGGGTGTACAAACAACGGTTTCGCAAATGCTCCCCACGTTGGTGGCATTTGTGCAATAGCGACTTCGAACACGGGGAACAAGCAAGTGAATCGCATTGACTACTGTGCCAATTACGGCGATATCGTATCCAATGCGGCCCGCACGGCAGGAATCGTTGCGGCAGCCAACAACTACACGGAGTTCAATTCGTGTGTCAACTACGGCAATCAGACCAACTCCATCGGCGGAACAGGCCGTTTGGGCAACATTACCTGTCTGATGGGCACGGGCTGTGCCATGACCGAGTGTACCAATTACGGCGATTTGATTTCCACTTCGGACGATGGCGCCCGCTGCGGCGGACTCATCAGCCTGCCCAACCACGCCTCGAACGCCTTTACCAGTTGCTCGAACTACGGCAAAGTTATCACGAACAGCAGCTACCGCGGGGTATTCTTTGGCTATAACACTGTGGCATCCAATTGGGTGAACTGCCTGGCTGCCGGTATCAAGGGCGTGTACAACAATGGCACCTATGTTTATGACGCTTTCGAGGAGGCGAAAAAGGAGAGCTATCTCGGGCCTATGGGGGCAAAAGAGGGCCAACAAGCCAATCTCTCGAACATTACCTACCAAATCGGCTCAACCGAAGGCGATGGCCCGACAGAGGGCCCGGAACCCGAATTGCGGATTCTCTGCATCGGAAACTCGTTTACGAAAGATGCCGTCGAACATTTGCCTAAACTGATTGCCGGGGCGGGTATCAACACCGTAAAAATCGTGCATCTTTATTATGGAGGCCGTACCATCCCCGAGTACACGAACGGTTACTCGACAGCGAGCGACTACACCTGTTACGTATTCAACACGGGTTCGGATTTATGGCTCTCCTATGCCAACCGCACCATCGAGGAGATGGTGAAATCCGACAAATGGGATATCGTAACCATACAGGAGCATACGGGCAACTATCGGGCGTGGAGTTGGACGGCGGAGGAGAAAAACGCCATAACCGGCCTAATCGACAAAATCAAGGCCGATCAGGGCGGCAATGTGCCGAAATTCAAGTATATCCTCTCGCAGGCCTACTTCAACATGGACAAAATCGCGATAGCTTCGAAACCCTACATGACATGGAGTACGCAGCAGGAGATGTTCGCGGTGATCGCCGCACAGGCGCAGCAGGTACTCGCCGAAACCGAAATCGATGCGGTCATTCCTACGGGCACGACCTTGCAGAATCTGCGCACCACGCCGCTTAACAATGCGATGGATCTTACCCGTGACGGCTACCACATGGACTACGGCCTCGCGCGCTATGCGGCGGCCTGCACGGTGTTCGATATGCTTATCGCCCCGTCCTATCCGCAGGCCGCCCCATTAGAGGCCAATCCTTTCCGCTATACGGTTTCCAGCACTGCGGAAAATGGCTGGTCAACACCGGTTACCGACGACAATTATCAGGCAGCGATATCGGCCGCCCGCAAGGCCATTGACAAGCCTTTCGAGATTACGGATTTGTCTGCCTCGGTGCCGGCCCCTTCGGCGTTTCCGAGTAAATGGGTCTTTTCCGACACCAATGCCGCGGCGATGAAGAACGAGTGGACTACGTCGCACACCCTCTCGGCAACCTCCGGCTCTTTGGCTAAAATCACGGCAGTGCGCGGCGAGGGGAACAGCGATACTCCCTTGGACTTCACGGTGTACAACAACAAACCGACGGTGTCCACCATGGTGGATGGCGATTACTGGCTTTATACGGTGCCGGCTTCCAATCTGGAAGCCGGCACGGCTATTGAATTCGATGCGACCATCGGTGGCGGTTCGGGAGCTCCCAAGTATTTCATCGTCGAATATCTCGAAGATTGCGAGTGGAAATCCGTCGCGGAGGATCTGCATACGGCGCCGGATGCCCCCTCCGTACGCTACACGTACAAATCCTCGGGAGACATCGACAACAGTACCTACCAACATGCGACGGTAATGCAGACTTTTCGGCTCGAAAAACCGATAGAGAACGGAACGCTGCAAATACGCTGTCGCGCCGTGGGTGACATGACCGCATCGGACAAACCTCAGGCCATCGATAAGACAGGCCGTTCGCTCTTCCCGCGTTTCGGATTTACCGCCTGCTATATTCAGAATTTGGGAACCGCAAAGCCCAAAGATACCAAACGGGTACTCTGTCTCGGCAACAGCTTTTCCTATTACAACGCTCCGGTGTGGATGCTGAAGGAGATTGCCTACAGTCAGGGCCACTATTTGCGTATCAGCGCCCATCTCAAAGGCTCGCAGACGCTGACACAGCATTGCGATCTGGCACTCTCTTCCGAGGTGATCGGCTATGGGGATTACGACTTCGCCCTTTTGCAGGAACAAAGCCAAAGCCCCGCCAAATACGGACAAGACCCTGCGGCAAACGCCTCCGTATTACAGGGTTTGCAGCAGATTGTTTCCCAAATCGGGAAGCGTTCGACGTCGTGCCGGATGATTTTGGAGGAAACGTGGGCTTTCAGCAACAGTTCCTACGGCGGATTCAGCAATTACGATGATTTCGATCGGTACAATGAGCAGGGTGTGCTTGCCTTGGCCGAGGAGACCCGGCTCTCGGTGTCGCCCATCGGTGCCGCTTTCCGCGAGGCGCGCAAAAACAGCGCAATTAATTTGTATCACACGGATTCCAAACACCAGTCCCCGGAGGGTGCCTATCTGAAAGCCTGCGTTAACTATTTGGTGCTGTTCGGCGAAAAATTCGCCGGCGAAGTACCCTGCTGCGGATTGAATGCTGACCACGCCGCCTATCTGCGCACGGTAGCCGAGCAGACGGTGTTGGGAAACGAGGCAAAATACCGTATCCAACGATAATAAGTAGAAACTCTAAAATCACGAAATATGAAACGAACGAATATACAGGTGTCGGGCCTGTTGGCCATGGTGCTTATGACGATGGGCTGTACGGCGCCCCGAACGAATGACCTGCCGGCTGCGAACCGGGCCGAGGAAATCGTGGCTGAAATGCACAATCCCTTCTCCAAAAAAGTGCTGGTTGCCTCGCATCGCGGCGACTGGCGGAATTGGCCTGAAAACTCCCTGCCGGCCATCGAATCGGTCATCGACATGGGGGTCGATATCATGGAACTCGATCTTAAACTGACGGCCGACAGCGTATTGGTGCTTTGCCACGACGCCACCATCGACCGCACGACCACGGGTAAGGGACGGGTATGCGACATTACTTATGACTCCATTTGCAAGTGTACGTTGAAGCGGGCGCACGGCGTCAAGACGGATTCGATGCGGATGCCGACGCTGCGTGAGGCATTGTCGGTATGCAAGGACCGGATTGTTGTCAATGTGGATCAGGGATATGAATATTATGACTTGGTACTGGCCATTACGGAAGAGCTGGGGATTACCGATCAAATTCTCATCAAGGGGAAACGGCCTGTCCCAACGGTTGCTGCGAAAATGGCGGAACATTCCCATAACATGATGTATATGCCGATTATCGACATTCTGAAACCGCAGGGCAAGGCCTTGTTCGCCGAATACGAAGAGGCGGGTACCGTTCCGATAGCTTATGAAGTGTGCTGGGACAAGATGACGCCCGAGGTCGACGCCTGTATGCAGCAGATAGTGGCGCAGGGGGCCAAATTGTGGGTCAATTCGTTGTGGCCCTCATTGTGCGGCGGGCTCGATGACGATACGGCATGGGCGGCAAAGAATCCGGAAGCCGTATACGGGAAATTGCTCGATATGGGTGCAACGATGATTCAGACGGATCGGCCTGAATACTTGATTGCATGGTTACGCACCAAAGGACTGCATGACTGATGCGGCGTCTGCCGTAATGTTACCGTGTCGTCCGGCGGCCGCACGGCGGGCGATGCTGTATTTCATCGAATGCTGCAAGGCTGAAAATTGCCCTCCGCAAAAGGGCTGCATCCGTTCCATCGAACTTCAGATAGACTAAAACGGAAATATCCATGTTAGTCATGCGCTAAAAAGTCGACTGAATCCTTTCATCTGTGAATAAAGTTTCTTTATCTTTGCGATACATTTGCAGGGACCGGAGAAGAGCACGTGGAGTCGCTGGCGTTGGCAGGGGTGTTGAAGTGCGAATATCGAACGGACTGCAAGACGTAAGCAGGCAATTCCAGACTAAAAAACCATGAAACGACTCTTTGTTTTCGGTTTCGGACTGTTCGCGCTGCTCTCCGTGCAGGCACAGCGCCGTCCCGTATATCTCGACCCGCAGAAACCGGTCGAGGAGCGCATCGAAGATGCGTTGCGCCGCATGACGACCGCCGAAAAAATCGCGATGATTCATGCGCAATCGAAATTCTCGTCGCCGGGCGTGCCGCGTTTGGGCATTCCCGAAGTGTGGATGACCGACGGCCCGCACGGTATTCGACCCGAAGTGCTGTGGGACGAATGGGAGCAGGCCGGCTGGTCGAACGACTCGTGCGTCAACTTTCCGGCCCTGACCTGCCTTGCGGCAACGTGGGATCCGGCGATGGCCGAATGCTACGGCCGCGCCATCGGTGAGGAGGCCCGCTACCGCAGGAAGACGGTGCTGTTAGGCCCGGGCGTCAATATCTGCCAGTCGCCGCTGAACGGACGCAATTTCGAGTACATGGGCGAAGACCCTTTTCTCGCCTCCGAAATGGTGGTTCCCTATGTGCAGGGCGTGCAGGAGAACGGCGTGGCCGCCTGCGTCAAGCACTATGCGCTCAACAACCACGAGCTCAACCGCCATACGACCGATGTCGAGGTCAGCGACCGCGCGCTGTATGAAATCTACCTTCCGGCGTTCCGCGCGGCGGTCGAAAAAGGACACACGTGGACGATCATGGGGGCGTACAACCTTTATCGCGGTCAGCACGCCTGCCACAACAAACGGCTGCTGGTCGACATTCTGAAAGGCGAATGGGGATTCGACGGCGCGGTTGTTTCCGACTGGGGCGGCACGCACGATACCGAGGAGGCCATCCGCAACGGGCTGGATTTGGAGTTCGGCACGTGGACGAACGGCCTCTCCTCGGGTACGAGCAATGCCTACGACAACTATTATCTGGCGGAGCCTTATGCCCGTCTGATTGCGGAGGGCAAAGTGGGCACGGCGGAGCTCGATGACAAGGTGCGCCGCATTTTGCGCCTCATCTATCGCACGGAGCTCAATCCGTCGCGGCCCTATGGTTCGCTCTGCTCCGAATCGCATTTCGATGCGGCCCGCCGCATTGCCGAAGCGGGCATGGTGTTGCTCAAAAACGAGGGAGGGCTGTTGCCGCTGCCTGCGGATGCGTTGCGCCGCGTGTTGGTGGTGGGGGAGAACGCCGTCAAGATGATGTCGGTCGGCGGTGGCAGCTCGTCGCTCAAAACCAAGTACGAAATCTCGCCGCTCGAAGGGCTGCGCCGTCGGTTGCAAGGGGTCGAGGTGGTTTATGCCCGCGGCTATGTGGGCGATACGGACAGCTCGTACAACGGCGTGCAATCGGGCCAGAATCTGGAGGACGGCCGCACGCCCGACGAATTGATCGCCGAAGCGGTCGCCGAAGCGAAAAAAGCTGACTGCGTGATCTTCGTAGGCGGGCTGAACAAGAGCAACCACCAGGATTGCGAAGGCAGCGACCGCACGGAGCTGGAGCTGCCCTATGGCCAAAACCGGGTCATCGAGGCACTGGCTGCGGCCAATCCTCGTTTCGTGGTGGTCAATGTTTCGGGCAATGCGGTGGCGATGCCGTGGATCAGCCGCGTGAAATCGGTCGTGCAGGCGTGGTATGCGGGCTCGGAAGGCGGCACGGCACTGGCGGCGGTGCTTATGGGCGATACGAATCCGTCCGGCCGTCTGCCGTTTACGTTCCCGGTTCGACTGGAAGACGTCGGCGCCATGGCCACGGGACAATACCCGGGTACGAAGCGGGACGACGGAATCTATGAAGAAACTTATGCCGACGACCTCTTCGTCGGTTATCGTTGGTTCGACAGGGAAAAGATCGTTCCGCTGTTCCCGTTCGGTCATGGCTTGAGTTATACGACGTTCCGTTACGGCGAAGCCTCCCTCGACCGCAGCCGGTTTTCCGGCGACGGCAAACTGACCCTGTCGGTTCCGATTGCGAACACGGGCGACCGTGCAGGCGACGAGGTGGTGCAGCTTTACATCCGCGACGTCGAATCGACGCTCGTCCGGCCCGAAAAAGAGCTGAAAGGATTCTCCAAAGTGCACTTGGAGCCAGGGAAAACGGAGACGGTAACTTTCACGATCGATCGGTCGATGCTTGTATTTTTCGATGATGCGCAACATGCTTGGGTTGCCGAGCCCGGCCGTTTTGAAGCGCTCGTCGCGGCTTCGGCCACGGATATCCGAACACGCGTATCGTTCTTTTATGACAAATAAAACCGTCGTATCAGCTTACGGGCGTCCGATTCCAATCGGTCGATATCGTGATGCAATTTATTTTTCGCATCATTTAGTCGCTTGTGTATGTTGTCCGCCGCGGATTTCCGTGGCGGGATTTTTTTGTCGTCCCGATGCAATTCTTGCGGGCGATTCGTTTAATATTCATTCTTTTTTTCTATCTTTGTGCGCTATTATGCCCACTTTTCGATTGAAAAGCGTAACGGCGGAAACTGTCGACCGGAACCGGACTATATATAAATAGGTTAGAAACGTCGATGAAACCTGTCGGGAGCGCCGGTCGAAAGCGCTTCGATGAAAAATGCGGCGAATGCCGAAACGGACATCGAATCGAAACGGAGACGGAGATGAATAACAAACATAACAGTTAAATAAAAATGCAAAGCAAAGGTTTCATTAAACTCATCGCGGTGCTGTTGGCGATCGCATGTGTTTATCAATTCTCGTTTACGTTCAAGACACGGAGCGTAGAGAGGAAGGCGGTGCGGTATGCCGCGCAGTTCCCTGCCGAACAGCAGGCCGCTGCCGAGCAGCACTACCTCGATTCGGTGCAGAACCTGCCGGTCTACAACCTCGGGTTCCGCAAGTTCACGTACAAGGATTGCAAGAGCAACGAATTGAATCTGGGTCTGGATCTCAAGGGCGGTATGAACGTCATGATGGAGGTGCAGGTCGACGGCGTGATCAAAGCATTGGCCGGCGACAGCCAGAACGATCCCGCGTTCATTGCCGCGATCGACGAGGCGAATCGGGTTCTCAAGGAGGGTTCGTCGAAAGATTATGTCGATGTGTTCGTCGAGACCTATCGGCAGGTTTCCGGCAATCGTCCGTTGGCGGCCATTTTCGTCAGCCCCGACCGCAGCGATATTACGCTCGAAAGCTCCGACAACGATGTCGCCAAGGTCTTGAAAGCCGATGTCGAAAAGGCGATCGGCGCTTCGTTCAATGTGCTGCGCAGCCGTATCGACAACTTCGGCGTCATGCAGCCGAATATCATGCGTCTGCCCAATTCGCACCGTATTTTGGTCGAGTTGCCGGGTGTGAAGGAGCCGCAGCGTGTGCGCGATCTGTTGCAGCGGACGGCGCAGTTGGAGTTCTGGCTGACCTATGATGCCAACGAACTTTGGCGGCCGCTCCAGGAGGCCGACGCCCTGTTAGGACGTGAAGCGAATGCCTCGACCGAGACGACCGAAGCATCCGAAACGGTTGCCGAGGCAACCGAGCCGGTCGCTGAAGCCGATTCGGTCGCCGCTGCCGGTCTGCTTTCGGAAATCGCATCCGAGGATGCCGCTGAACCCGCCCAACCGGGTCGTTTCGATCGGGCGCGCAACCCGCTCTTCGCTTTGCTCGATCCGAGTTTTGTCGGCGGAGCGGTCATGGGTGCCGTTTACAAATCCGACATGGCGGCCGTGAACGAATATCTGGCGCGTCCCGAGATCAAACAGCTGTTCCCCGCCGATGTACGCTTCATGTGGAGCGTCAAGGGCGACGACAAGATCGACGGACGTTACTACCTCTATGCGATCAAGGCGCAGGGCGGCAAGGCGCCGCTCGACGGTTCGGTCGTAACCGAAGCCTCGGAACAGTACCAGCAGCATGGCGCTACGGCCGAGGTCTCGATGGCGATGAATTCCGAAGGTGCGCAGCGTTGGGCCCGTCTGACCGGCGAGAACATCGGCAAGTGCGTCGCGATCGTTCTGGACGGTGCCGTCTATTCGGCTCCGGTCGTTCGGACGAAGATCGACAAGGGCATTTCGTCGATTTCGGGCGATTTCACTATCCAGGAGGCCAAGGACTTGGCCAACGTGCTGGAATCCGGCAAAGTGCCGGCTCCTGCGAAAATCATTCAGGATACCGTGGTCGGCCCGTCATTGGGTCAGGAATCGATCAATGCCGGACTGTTGTCGTTCGTCATCGCGTTCATCCTCGTCCTGCTGTACATGGGGCTGTTCTACAAGACGGCCGGTTGGATGTCCGATATCGCGTTGTTGACCAACGTCTTCCTGTTGATGGGCATTCTCGTCTCGTTCGGCGCCGTGCTGACCCTGCCGGGTATCGCCGGTATCGTCTTGACGATGGGTATGGCGGTCGATGCCAACGTGATCATCTACGAACGCATCAAGGAGGAGCTGCGCGGCGGCAAGGGCTTGTCGCTGGCGATCAAGGACGGTTTCTCGAAGGCCTATTCGGCGATCATCGACGGTAACCTGACGACCATCATCACCGGTATCGTCTTGATGATCTTCGGCAACGGCCCTGTGCGCGGTTTCGCTACGACGTTGATTATCGGTATCATCACCTCGTTCTTCAGTGCCGTGTTCATCACGCGTCTGTTGATCGATTGGGTCGCTGCGAAGTGGGGTGCCATCTCTTTTTCGCGCAAGTGGTCGGAAGGATTCCTTAACAACACGCATGTCGATTTCTTGAGCAAGCGTAAGACCTCCTATATCGTTGCAGCTGCGGTCATTGTCGTCTCTTGCATCTCGTTCGCTTGGCAGGGCTTGAACCTCGGTGCCGAGTTCACGGGCGGTCGTGCCTACGTCATCCGCTTCGACAAGCCGGTTTTGGCCGAGGACGTGCGTGCCGGTCTGCAAGGGGTATTCAGCCAGGTGGCGGATGCCGACGCGTCGAAGACCAGCTACGAGGTGAAACAGTACGGCAATGAACGTCAGATGCGGATCGTTACCCAGTACAAGTTCGACGATACGTCGGATACGGCGACGGCCGAGGTCGAGCAGCTTCTCTACGAGGCTTTGAAACCGCTCTATTCGTACGATATTACTTTCGAGAACTTCAGCAATACGCAGAACGACGAGAACGGTATCCTCACCGCCGACAAGATCGGCCCGTCGATCGCAAGCGACATGACGTGGAACGCCGTCTACTCGGTGCTCTTCTCGTTGATCGCGATCGGTTTGTACATTACGTTCCGGTTCAAACGATGGCAGTGGGCATCGGGCGCCACGATGGCATTGGCCGTCAATGCGCTCTTCATCATCGGCATCTTCTCGCTGTTCTACCGGATCATGCCTTTCAACTTGGAGGTGAACCAGGCCTTTATCGCTGCCATTCTGACGATTATCGGTTACGCGATCAACGATACCGTGGTGGTTTTCGACCGTATCCGCGAGTACTTGGTGCTCTATCCGAAACGCAATCTGAAAGAGAATGTCAACAATGCGATCAATTCGACGTTGTCGCGTACGATCAACACGTCGGGTACGACGCTCGTTACGTTGTTGGCGATCTTCTTCTTCGGCGGCGAATCGATTCGCGCGTTCATCTTCGCGCTGATCGTCGGCGTCATCGTCGGTACGGTCGCTACCATTTTCATCGCGACGCCGATCGCTTACGATTTGATGACCAAACGGGCCAAAATCGATCGGGAATAGCTCTCTTAAAGACAGTGATCAAGGAGACGGATTGTCGGCTATGCGGCGATCCGTCTCCTTTTCGGTGTGCGGAAGAGGTGTGAAGGCGGTTCGCCGAGGGCCCGAGGGCCGTTTCGGGATGCGCTGTTCCGGAGGTTCGGCAGCCCGATTTGTAATTCAACGGATTATTCATTAACTTTGAAACGATTATCGGACGGTTATGGAAAATTTCTGGAAATGGATGCACCGTTATGTTTCGCCGGTTTTTCTGGTGATGCTCGTCGCGTCGTTCATCCTGTGGTTTATCGCCAAGTTGAATTATACCTACATGACCGAACAGAAGGTGCAGCTGCTTATCGACGGCCGGCCGGTCGAGGTAACCTGTCTGGTCGAGGGGCTCGGCACCAATCTGTTCGGCTACAAGGTCTATTCGAACAAGACCCTGCGGATTCCCTTGTCCGAACTGCGTTACGAAGTCGCGCAGGAGGAGGGGCATGCGGGAAAAATCCGGATCGATCCGCAATCCTTGCAGAGTGCCATCTCGCTGCGTTACAGCGATATAAAGATCATCTCCGTCGGGGAGGTTCCCGAACTCGAACCCGCGGCGAAACCATGATGAAAGTCGGCATTACGGGGGGCATCGGCAGCGGAAAAAGTACGGTCTGCCGCCTTTTCGCACAGCGCGGCATTGCGGTCTACGATTCGGACAGCGAGGCCAAACGATTGATGTCGGACGACGCGGATTTGCGATCGGCCGTCATCGCGCGTTTCGGCGCCGATACGTATCCCGACGGTAGGCTCGACCGCGCACGGCTTGCCGCCTGCGTCTTTTCCGATGCTCGGGCGCTTGCCGATTTGAATGCTTTGGTGCATCCCGTCGTTATCCGCGATTTCGAGGCGTGGGCCGAGCGGCAGGAGGGTCCTTACGTGATTTTGGAGAGCGCCATTTTGTTTGAAGCCGGATTGCAGGGCTCGGTCGACCGGAGCATCGCCGTGCTGGCTCCTGTGGAGTTGCGCATTCAGCGGGCGTGCCGCCGCGACGGATGCGACGAAGCGCGTATCCGCGAACGAATCGCGGCCCAAATGACCGATGACGATTTGTGTCGTTTGGCCGATTACACGATGGTGAATATCCTCGAAACGGACTTGGAACCGTCGGTGGCCTATTTCGACGGACTTTTCAGACAACAAGCGGCCGCGAAAAGATGAAACTCGATTTATCCGTTCCGCAGGTGATGGCGATTGTGAACGTTACGCCCGATTCGTTTTTCGCCGACAGCCGCACATTCGATGCCGATGCGGTCGCGCATCGTGTCGAAACCATGCTTGCCGAGGGGGCGGCGATGATCGACATCGGCGGATACTCTTCGCGGCCCGGGGCCGACGAGGTGCCGCTCGAAGAGGAGTGGCGCCGTGTGGCGATAGGGTTGGAGGCTGTGCGACGGGTGGCGCCGGAGGTGCCCGTGTCGGTTGATACGTTCCGTAGCGAGATCGTCGTGCGGGCGGTCGAACGCTTTGGTGGGGTGATCGTCAACGACATATCGGCCGGCGAACTGGATGACCGGATGATTCCGATGGTTGCGCGTTACGGGCTGCCGTATATCGCCATGCACATGAAAGGGACGCCCCGAACCATGCAGTCGATGACCGATTATCGAGGCGGTATCGTCGACGAGGTCGTGGCCTATTTTCAGCGGCGCGTCGCTCTGTTGCTGGCTGCCGGTATTCGGCGCGAACAGATCGTATTGGATCCGGGGTTCGGCTTCGCCAAGACGTTGGAGCAGAATTACGAACTGTTGGGCGGGTTGCATCGGTTGTGCGAAACGGGCTATCCGGTATTGGCCGGTGTTTCGCGCAAGTCGATGATTTGGAAAGCATTGGATTCGACACCCTCCGAATCGCTCGCTGGCACGGTGGCGCTGGAATGGGAGTGCCTGCGTCAGGGGGCGGTCGTTTTGCGTGCGCACGACGTACGCGAGGCGGTCGATGCGGCTCGGTTGTTCGAAATCTATAAACGAAACGGAAAATGATACATATCGAAAATATCCACAAACGTTTCGGTACGTTGGAGGTACTGAAAGGCATTTCGCTCGATGTAGCTGATCGGGAGGTCGTGGCGATTGTCGGAGCCAGCGGCGCGGGCAAGACGACCCTGTTGCAGATTATGGGCACGCTTTCGCGTCCCGACGAAGGGCTTGTACGAATCGACGATCGGGATGTTTTTTCATTGGATGACCGGGCTTTGTCGCGTTTCCGGAATGAACGGATCGGGTTCGTCTTTCAGTTCCATCATCTGCTGCCCGAATTCACCGCTTTCGAGAACGTCTGTATTCCCGGTTGGATCGGGCGTCGTCCGAAGGCCGAGGTCGAGAGCCGTGCCCGCGAGTTGCTCGGATTGATGGGCTTGACCGACCGCAGCGAACACAAACCCGGGCAGTTGTCGGGCGGCGAGCAGCAACGGGTCGCCATCGCACGGGCGTTAATCAATTCGCCTGCGGTGTTGTTGGCCGACGAGCCGTCCGGCAATCTCGATACCAAGACGCGCGAGGAAATCCATCGCCTGTTTTTCGAGTTGCGCGACCGATTGGGTCAGACGGTCGTTATCGTAACCCACGATGAGCATCTGGCCGCCATGTCCGATCGTCGGATCGTCCTTTCCGACGGGCAAGTCGTCCGATAAGCCGGACGAAAGCGGCTGTGCAGCGGCTTTTCGATAGGGGCGAACCGGCCCTCGGCCTTGACAGACCCCATTACAATCTCCCAACTGTGGCGGGAGGGGATAAAAAAACGGCCCGAATCATTCGGGTCGTCGTTCGTTCCTGGGAGTCGAACCTTATTTGGTTGCTTCAGCGGGAGCTTCGGGAGCTTCGGCAGCCGTCGAATCCGTCTTCTCGCAGCAGCAGCACGAGTCGGTTTTCTCGCATTTCGTGCATTCTACAGTAGCTTCGGCTTCAGCCTCGGCAGCAGCCGGTTTGTTGGCGTTGCCACCGCAGCTGATCATAGCGGCAGCAGCCAGTACGATTGCAAAAGAGAAAATCTTTTTCATAACTTGAAACGTTTAAGAGAGTTGGTTTTAACGTTGCAAAGATAGGTAATCGGTAGAATTATGCAAGAAAAAAATGAAAAATTTTAATAAATTCGGCCGCCGTTATTCCAGCAGGTCGGTCAGCGACAATTCCTCGTTTTTGAGAAAAGTTTTCGGAAAGGTCGATAATACTTTGCCTCTCAATAGAATAGCCTCTTCCGCCGTCAAGCAGTTGCCGGCCGTTACGTGCCAATAGGGATTGTCGTAGGCCAGATAGACTTTCGTATCGGGAAACGTCTCTTCGAAGAGCGTTTTCGCCTCGATGGCTTCGGCCCGGGCATTCTGTCCGTTGTCTAAAAAGATGCAAATCCGGTATCCGCGGAAAGTCAGCCGTGTCGGGTTCCGTTCGGCACGGGCCGCGGCTTCGGCGGCATCGCCGTATTCGGTTACGGTAACGCGGGCGCCGTCCGTTGCGGAGGGGTGGGCGAGGCGTTGTTTGAACAGTTCGAGCGTTTGCGTGCGGGCCGGCGTCGAAAAAGCTGTCAGCACCAAAGCGAAAAGCAGGATAAAAGATCGGTTCATTGCGGAAGGATATTTTCAGCGTGGGTTCGGATTTGTTGTTTCAACTCCGGCCACGTGATGCCAAAGATAGATAAAAAATCCGAAAGCGGCATTTTCTCGCGGGCAACATCGATGTGAACGAAACCGGCGTGCCCCTCGATGCGGAACGAAACCTGCATCTGCGATGGGTCGTCGTTGCGGATGTCGCGCGCGACCAGCAGCAGGGTCAATGCTTGGATCTCCATCTTCCACCGGGTCGCGAGCGATTCGGTCGTGCGTTTTTTGATTTGGATTCCTTCGCGCAGCTGGAGCGTGATCGCCGGACGCTCTTTGTAGAGGAGCGTCAGCTCCACTTGGTCGAGGTTGATCGTATGTCGCGTGCCGTTGGCGATGCGCAGCACCATTTCGGCATGAGACAAGCCGCGGAGCCGGAAATCTTCGACGGCTTCAATGCGGATTTTTCGGACTGCATTCTCCGTCATGCGTCGGCAGGAACCGAACGTCAGGGTGAGCAGGAGGAGCGAAATCGAGAGTAGAACGTTCTTTTTCATGAGGTTTCACCTATGTAGATTTGTGCGATGCCGAAACTTTGGCTTCGAATTTGGCAGTTCCGGAAGCCGGCCTGCTCCATCATTGCCCGGAAGCGTTCCGGCCGGGGGAATGTATTCACCGAAGCGGGCAGGTATTCGTAGGCCCGGCGGTCGTGCGATACGAAGCCTCCGATACGGGGCAGCAGTTTGTGGAAATAACATTCGAAGAGCTTGCGGAACAGCCGGTTGCACGGCCTCGAGAGCTCGAGCACGACGAGCTGCCCGCCTGGCTTCAGAACACGGAAAAATTCGTGGAGGCCGGCCTCCGGATTTTCGAAATTGCGGACGCCGAATGCGACCGTTATCGCATCGACCGATCCGTCTGCGAGCGAAAGATGCTCGGCGTCTTCGACGGCGAGTTCGATCCGTCCGTCGAGTTTGCGGGCTGCGACCTTCTTGCGGGCGACTTCGAGCATCTGTTCCGACAGATCGGTGGCCCGAATCCGCACGTCGGGAATGCCGCGGGCCAGGTCGATGGCCAAATCGCCTGTTCCGGTCGCTGCATCGAGCAGCGTTTCCGGTGATTTTCGGCGCACGATTTGCACGACATGCCGTCGCCAGAGCCGATCGACGTTCAGCGACAGCAGATGATTGAGCCGGTCGTAGTCGGGTGCGATGCGGTCGAACATCGTGCGTATCTGCGACTTCTTGGTTTCGTGAGCGTTATAGGGTTTCGTACTCATTCGTAGCGGATGGTTTCTTCGGGTTTGACGGTCGAGACGATCGAGGCGGGCAGGACGAGCAGCGCTGCGATGGCGGCCAGAAATCCGGCGTTGAGCAGGGCCCACTGGCTCCAATCCAATGCAACGGGCACTTCGGCGAGCAGATAGCCTTCGGGATCGAGTTTGACGAGGTGCGTCGTGGATTGCAACAGACAGATCCCTATGCCGACGGCATTGCCCCAGGCTAATCCGTGCAGCGCGACGAATCCGGCCCGGTAGAGGAAGATGCGGCGCAACGGGCCGTTACGCATGCCGAATGCCTTCAGCAGACCGATCGTGCGCGTGTGGCCGAGCACCAGGATCAGGAGCACTGCGGCCATGTTGAAAAAGGAGACCGCCAGCATGATGACGAGGATCACGGCCGTATTGACATCGTGCGCTTTGAGCCAGTCGAAGACGCTGGGGTAGCGCTGCCGGACGCTGTGGGCGATCAGGTTGACCGTTTCGTCGGCCTCGTCGTCGAACAGCCGGTCGTTGAGCGTTTCGGCGGCGGCATCCGCCTCGGCGAGGTTCCCCGTTACGATCTCGTAGCCCGAAACCTGATCGGGCTGCCAGCGGGCGAGCCGCTGCACGTTGCGCAGATCGGTGAGCACGAGGCTGCCGTCCATTTCGTCCATGCCCGACGCATAGATACCCGTGATCTTGAACCGGTCGCGGTGGGGCTGCCGATCCTCCTCGACGAACAGCATCTCGATTTTGTCGCCGATGCCCGTCCGAAGCCGCCGGGCGAGCGTGCGCGAGATCAGCAGGTCTTTGGTGCGGAGGCTGTCGCCGATGCGGGGCAGATCGCCTTCGACGAGCCATTCGCGATAGTGCCGCCAGTCGTAGTCCGCATCGACTCCTTTGAGGGTGATGCCCTCCACGGTGTCGTCGGTGCGGATGATGCCGCCTTTGAGGGCATACGGCATTGCGGCCACGATTGCGGGAACCGACCCGATGAGCGAGTCGAGGTGCTCCGTGCGGCGGACGGGTGTGGCGTCGAGCGTTTGGACGGCCCGAATGTCGGTCAGAACGGCATGGCCGGCGAATCCGGCTATTTTGTCGGCGATTTCACGCTTGAACCCCATCATCACCGCGATGGAGACGAGCATTACGGCGATGCTCAACGCCACCGAGACGACGGCGATGCGCCCCATGACACCGGCATCCTTACCGGAGCCGGAGCGGGCCGTTCGACGGGCTATGAAGAGGGCGGGATCCATCGTTGCACGTTTTTCGTGAATTTCGATGCAAAGTAACACATAAATTTCGTATTTTTGTCGCAAATCCATCGGAATCGTTCCGCTTCCGATTACTTTTTTGAAAATTGAAAACGCATTGATAAAATGATATCAGTACAGATTCCTTCGCTGGCCGCTTGGTTGCAGATCGGTTACCCAACCGCTCCGGAGGCCGGCTTCGAGTGGGCGCAGTCGGGCATGTTCCTGTTGGTCATCGCCATCGGTATCGCCGGATACGTCGTGCAGGCCCGTTTGCAGGCGGTCTTTCGCAAATACTCCCGGGTGAGCTTTCCGGGCGGGCTGACCGGTGCCGAGGTCGCCGAGAAGATGTTGCGCGACAACCACATCCACAACGTGCAGGTAACCCATGTCAAGGGTCATCTGACCGACCATTTCAATCCGCAGACCATGACCGTCAACTTGAGCGATTCGGTTTATTCTTCGTCGAGCGTCGCGGCTGCCGCCGTGGCCGCCCACGAGTGCGGACATGCCGTGCAGCATGCCCGGGGCTATGCGCCGTTGGTCATGCGGTCGCAGTTGGTGCCGATCGTGCAGTTCGCTTCGTCGGCCGCTACGTGGGTCATCATGTTGGGATTGGTGCTGCTCGCCACGACGCGGAACGAATCGGTTTGCTGGATCGGCATCGGCATGATCGCCCTGTCGGCTCTGTTTTCGATCGTAACGCTGCCCGTCGAGTACAATGCGTCGGCCCGGGCGCTCGAATGGCTGAAGACCAGCCGCACGATGCCCGAAGCCCAGCTGTCGCAGGCGCGCGAGGCGCTCGGATGGGCGGCCCGCACCTATCTCGTGGCGGCGTTGAGCGCCATCGCTTCGGTGCTCTATTATGTCTTGATGGTTTTGGGAAGTCGGCGTGATTGATGAATAAACTCGGCGAAGATTACGCTTCCAAGGGCTGGTTGGCGGTCGTGGCGCTCATCGCGGTGCTCGTGGCTGTCGGTTTCATCCCTCCGCAAAGCATCGGCGGCGTCAAGTTGCGACGGGCCAATATCCTGTCGGATCTCGTGTCGTTCGACGATGCGCCGGTCGCGAACACGGTCTTCGAACCCTCCGACGACGAGGAGTTCCGCATTGACATGGACTCCGTGGCCGAATGTATCGTGGCCGTCGATACGATGCCGCGGGCGGCGCAGATCGTCTACGAGTGGCGTTCGGCGCCGGATACCGTCGAGTATGAATCGTACGTTGCCCGTGAACCGTCCGTCGTGCCCGACAGCGTTCGGCGGAGCCCTGCGTTGGTGCCGATCGAGGATTTCAGCGACGGGCGGATGGAGGCTTTTTTCGATACGCTGCTTTATGCGCGCCGTCCCGTGCGGATCGCTTTCCTGGGCGATTCGTTCGTCGAGGGCGATATTCTGACCGCCGATCTGCGCGAATGCCTGCAACAGACTTACGGCGGCGGCGGAACGGGTTTCGCTCCGATGGCTTCGCCGTTGACCGCTTTCCGACGCTCCGTCAAGACGCAGTCGAAAGGGTGGACTTCCTACAACATCATGCAGCGCAAGAATGCTCCCGAAGCCTTGCGCAACCGTTTTTTCGTCTCGGGATGGGTCTGCCAGGCCTCGGCGGGGGCTTCCACCTCGTGGGCCTGCACCGACTTCCGCGAATACCTCGACAGCTGCCACGTGGCGCGTATGTTTTTCATCAGCCCCTCCGACAGCCGCATCGAGTTGACACTCAACGATTCGCTTCACAACACGTTCGACGTCGAAGGCGACGAGGCCGTGCGGGAGATCGTCGTGTCGGCTCCGCAGATACGCATGCTGTCGTTCCGTGTGGCGGAGGAGAGCAAGGGGTTCATCGGTTACGGGGCCCTGTTCGAGGGCGGAGGCGTTTCGGTGGACAATTATTCGATCCGCAGCAATAACGGCCGGGCGCTTTTCTGGACCAATCCTTCGGTCGATGCCCAGATACACGCCTTGCTGCAATACGATTTGGTCGTCTTGCAGTACGGGCTCAATATCATGCAGCAGGGGGTCTCTGTTTACGACAAATACGGCGCGCAGATCGAGCAGATGATCGCGTTCGTGCACGAATGTTTCCCGGGGGCCGCCGTGCTGCTGCTCGGTGTGAGCGACCGTTCGGTGAATACCGAAAACGGTTTCGAGCCGATGGATGCCATCCCGTATCTGACGGCTTGCCAGCGTGCGGCCGCCGAGCGGGCCGGTGCGGCCTTCTGGTCGGTGGCCGACGCCATGCAGACGTGGGGCGGTATGGAGACCTTCGTCAGGAACGGTTGGGCCGGTAAGGATTACACCCATATCAATTATGCCGGCGGCCGACGGGTCGCCTGGTCGCTCGCCGATGCGTTCCATGCCGGTACGCGGGCGGCATTCGAACGGGAGGAGGAGCGCCGAAGCCGGACGGTCGTCCAGGAGAACGTGCTCGATTCCCTGCAATACGGGCGGATCCGGCAAACGCTGCTGCCCGACCTCGTGCCGGAGCGGGCCGTAGGACTTGAATGACATGGCAGCGGACGATATATTGCTCAAATTGCAGTCGTTGTTGACCTACGACGCGACTTCGCCCTTGATTTTCAGCAGCGGGCTGTTCCTGTTCCTTTTCGCCGCTTTTCTGCTGGTTTATAATTCGCTGCGCCATACGACAACGGCCCGCATCCTCTACGTCGTCCTCTTTTCGCTCTATTTTTACTACAAGTCGAGCGGGATCTATTTTCTTTTGCTGCTTTTCGCGGCGACGAGCGATTTTCTGATCGCCCGCGCGCTTTTCCGGACGGAGCGGGCCGGTGCCCGCCGGGGATGGGTGGCGTTGAGCGTGGCGGTCAACCTCGGCATGTTGGCCTATTTCAAATACACCAACTTCCTGATCGGCATCGCCAACGATCTTTTCGGCGCCGGATTCCTCCAGTTCCGCAACATCTTTCTGCCGGTCGGCATCTCGTTTTTCGTCTTTCAGTCGATGAGTTACACGATCGACATCTATCGACGGCAGCTGCGGCCGCTGAACAGTTGGTTGGATTATCTTTTCTATCTTTCGTTTTTCCCGCAGTTAGTCGCCGGACCGATCGTTCGGGCGCGCGATTTCATTCCGCAGATCCGGCGCAAACCGCTCGTTACGCGCGAAATGTTCGGCATGGGCGTCTTCTTGATGCTGACGGGTCTTTTCAAAAAGGCGGTCGTCTCGGACTACATTTCGCTCAATTTCGTCGACCGGATTTTCGACGAACCGCTGCTTTACACCGGTTTCGAATGCCTGATGGGCATCTACGGATACGCTTTGCAGATTTATTGCGATTTTTCGGGCTATTCGGATATGGCCATCGGAATCGCGCTGCTGCTCGGGTTCCGGTTTCCCAAGAACTTCGACGCTCCGTATAAATCGGCCACCATCACCGAATTTTGGCGGCGGTGGCATATTTCGCTTTCGTCGTGGTTGCGCGATTACGTCTATATTTCGTTGGGCGGCAACCGGAAAGGGCGTCTCCGGAGGTACGTCAATTTGCTGCTTACGATGCTTCTGGGCGGGTTGTGGCACGGCGCCGCCTTCCGGTTCATCCTGTGGGGAGCCTTGCACGGGGTCGCTTTGGCCTTGCACAAGGTTTGGTTGGCCGTCGTCCCGGGAGCCCGCGTTTCCGGAGCGCAGATGGGCCGGTGGAGCCGTGCCGCGGGCATCTTCTTTACCTTCAATTTGGTTTGCTTCGGCTGGTTGATGTTTCGGGCCGAGTCGATGCAGACCGTCTCGTTGATGCTCCACCAGATCGCTTTCGATTTCCATGGTGCGATGATTCCGCAGGTGTTGGGCGGATACGCCGGCGTTTTCGGCCTGATGGCGGTCGGCTATGCCCTGCATCTGATGCCCGATCGGCTCGATGCCGCCGTGCAGCGCCGGATTACGGCCGCGCCGATGGTGTTGCAGGTGGTCATGGCCGCGGCGCTCATCTGGTGCGTGATGCAAATCAAATCGAGCGACATTCAGCCGTTCATCTATTTCCAGTTCTGATTTCCGCCGTGCGAATCGTCGGTGCTGCACGGCTCGGCGCATTGACGGCGGGTCGGTTTAGCGGCCATGCAGCGAATCTTCTTGCAGGCTTTCGCGATAACGTTCCCAGTCTGTGATCGGATTGCGGGCGACGCCCGAATCCATCGCCGCCCGGGCGACCGCAGCGGATACCGCGCAGCGCAGCCGTGGATCGAACGGCTTCGGAATCAGATAGTCGCGTCCGAATTCCAACCGTTCTATCCCGTAGGCGCGCAGTACGGAGGTCGGCACCGGTTGACGGGCCAGCTCCGCCAGCGCATGAGCGGCGGCGAGCTTCATGGCGTCGTTGATGCAGCGGGCCCGCACGTCGAGCGCTCCGCGGAAAATGTAGGGAAATCCCAGTACATTGTTCACCTGATTGGGCAGATCCGATCGTCCCGTGGCGAAAAGCAGGTCGGGACGCGAGGCTGACGCGCGATCATAGGCGATCTCGGGGTCGGGATTGGCCAGCGCCAGTACGATGGGGCTGTCGGCCATCGTGCGCAGCATCTGTGGGGTCAGTACGTCGGCCGTCGATACGCCGATGAAGATGTCGGCGCCGTCGATCGCTTCGGCCAGCGTCGTGATGCGGCGGGTCGTGGCGAATGCCTGTTTATAGACGTTGAGGTCTGTGCGATAACGTGTTATGACTCCTCGGCTGTCGCACAGAACGAGCTGCTCCGGCCGGATGCCGAGCTGTGTCAGCATCCGGGCACAGGCGAGGGCCGCCGCCCCCGCCCCGTTGATGACGGCCCGCTGCCGTGCCGCTTCGCGGCCCGTGATTCGCAGGGCGTTGAGGAGGGCGGCGGCAACGATGACGGCCGTGCCGTGCTGGTCGTCGTGCATGACCGGAATCTCCAGTTCCTCCTGCAAACGGCGGTCGATTTCGAAACATTCGGGTGCTTTGATGTCCTCCAAATTGATCCCTCCGAAGGTCGGCGCGATGGCCCGCACCGTGCGGATGAACGTTTCGGGGTCGTCGGCGTCCACCTCGATATCGAAGGCGTCGATCCCTCCGAACAGCTTGAACAACATGCTTTTGCCCTCCATGACGGGCTTCGCGGCGAGCGGCCCGATCGCGCCTAAACCCAACACGGCCGAGCCGTTCGAGATGACGGCCACGGTATTGCCCTTGTTCGTATAGCGATAGACCGCTTCGGGGTCGTCGGCGATGGCGCAGGCCGGTTCCGCCACCCCGGGCGAATAGGCCAACGAAAGTTCCGCCTGCGTATGGTGGGGTTTGGTGGGTACGACCTCGATTTTACCCGGACGCGGCTCGCTGTGATAACGCAGCGAAGCCGAAAGTTCGTTTGTTTCCATCTGCAAAAAAAGCAGTGCTTACACGCTGCACTGCTTTTTTTCGGATGCAAAATCTGTTCCGTGCGCCGCCTAAAAGAGCGTTCCGGGGCCGCTGTCGGTGCGCGAATAATGCAAGTGGCTGTATGCCAATTCGGTTACCTCTCGTCCGCGCGGCGTGCGTTTCAGGAATCCCTCCTTGATCAGGAACGGTTCGTAAACCTCTTCGATCGTTCCGGCCTCTTCGCCGACGGCGGTCGCTACGGTGTTCAGTCCGACCGGCCCGCCCTTGAACTTTTCGATGATGGTCGAGAGGATTTTGTTGTCCATGCTGTCCAATCCGCGCGAGTCGATGTTCAGCGCCTGCAAGGCGATGCGCGTGATTTCGAGATCGATATGGCCCTCGCCCTTGACCATCGCGAAGTCGCGGACGCGGCGCAGCAGGGCATTGGCGATACGCGGCGTGCCGCGCGACCGGAGGGCCACTTCCCGGGCGGCATCGTCGTCGATGGATACGTCGAGGATGCGGGCCGACCGTTTGACGATGCCCGACAGCACCGATGCGTCGTAATACTCCAAATGACATTGGATGCCGAACCGCGCCCGCAGCGGCGAGGTCAGCAGACCGCTGCGCGTCGTGGCGCCCACGAGCGTGAACGGAGCCAGCTCGATCTGGATCGATCGGGCCGCAGGGCCTTTGTCCAATACGATGTCGATCTTGTAGTCTTCCATGGCCGAGTAGAGGTACTCCTCGACGATGGGGCTCAAGCGGTGGATTTCGTCGATGAAGAGTACGTCGCCCGGGTTCAGACCGGTGAGCAGGCCCGCCAGATCGCCGGGTTTGTCGAGCACGGGGCCGGAAGTAACGCGCAGCTGGGCGCCCATTTCGTTGGCGATGATATTGGCCAGCGTGGTTTTGCCCAGGCCCGGGGGGCCGTGGAGCAGCACGTGGTCGAGCGAATCGCCGCGCATCAGGGCCGCCTTGATGAAGATGCGGAGATTTTCGACGATTTTGTCCTGTCCGGCGAAGTTGCCGAGCTCCTGCGGCCGGATTTTATTTTCGAATTCGAGATCGCTCTCGGTATTGCGTACGATTGACATGCCGCAAAGATAGTAAATTTGGCAACTATATACAATTCTCTACCGAATCGGGTTCGCGATCGGATTCGCATCGCCCTCTTGGCGCCCACAGCAAAGCCGCGTTTGCAATTCGACCCCGCCGCGGGCCTCCTCCGCAGCCTTCGCTCCGCTCCGACCTTGCCCTGCTGCGAAGATCGATGCCGGCCGCGAGCGCCCGAATTTGCGGAAGTCGGGATTTTTTTCTACATTTACCCTGTCTTTCACACTCCGAATGCAATGAAAGAGACTTTCGATATTTTTTTGATCGTGATGGCCCTCCTCGCACTCGGCGTCTTCGTCGCACTGCACTTTTTCGAGGCCGGTTACGGCTATCTGTTCGATCGGCGTTACGGCCCGCCCGTTCCCAACAAAGCGGGGTGGATCGTCATGGAGGCCCCCGTTTTTATCTTCATGTGCATCCTTTGGGCCTGCTCCGACCGCATGTGGGCGTGCGCTCCGCTGGCGTTGTTCCTGCTCTTCCAGACCCATTACCTGCAACGGGCGTTCATCTTTCCGCTGCTGATGCGCGGCCGGTCGAAAATGCCGTTGGGAATCGTTGTCATGGGGATGGTATTCAATACACTGAATGCGCTGATGCAGGGCGGTTGGATTTTCTACGTCTCGCCGGACGACTTTTATGACGACTGGTTCGCGAAACCCTATATCTATGTCGGCGGGGCCTTGTTCCTGGCGGGAATGATCGTCAATCTGCACGCCGATCATATCATCCGCCACCTGCGCAAACCGGGCGATACGCGCCACTACATTCCGCGCGGCGGCATGTTCCGTTACGTCTCGTCGGCCAACTATTTCGGCGAGTTCATCGAGTGGGTGGGCTTCGCCATCGCTTCGTGGTCGTGGGCGGGGGCCGTGTTCGCTTGGTGGACGTTCGCCAACCTCGCCCCTCGCGCCGCGTCGCTCTACGAACGCTACGAGAAGGAGTTCGGCGCCGAGTTCACCGAGCTGAAACGAAAAAAAATCATTCCATTCATCTATTAGTTTATGTCCGAACTATTTACGCCCTATCAATTAGGCCCTGTAACCTTGCGCAATCGGGTCATCCGGTCGGCGGCATTCGAGTCGATGGGGAAGGACTTCGGCCCTTCGCCGCAGCTCAAGGATTACCATGTTTCGGTCGCGCGCGGCGGCGTCGGCATGACGACTGTGGCATACGCTGCCGTGTGCCGCAGCGGGCTTTCGTTCCGCAAACAGCTTTGGCTGCGCCCCGAGATCGTGCCCGGATTGCGTGATCTGACCGATGCCGTACATAAGGAGGGGGCGGCCGTCGGCATCCAGATCGGGCATTGCGGCAACATGACCCACTTCACGACGGCCGGACAGATTCCCATCGGCGCGTCGACCGGCTTCAACCTCTATGCCTATACGCCCGTGCGCAGGATGCGCAGGAGCGAGATCGTGCAGGTCGCCAAGGATTTCGGCCGCGCCGTGCATACGGCCGGCGAAGCCGGATTCGATTCGGTGGAGATGCACGCCGGCCACGGCTATCTGATTTCGCAATTCCTGTCGCCCTATACCAATCATCGCCGCGATGACTACGGCGGATCGCTCGACAACCGGATGCGTTTCATGCGCATGTGCCTCGAGGAGGTGATGGAGGCCGCTGCGCAGCGTCGTATGGCGGTGCTGGTCAAGCACAACATGTACGACGGTTTTCCGGGCGGCATCCAGATTCCCGAAAGCATCGAGATCGCCCGCACGATCGAATCCTACCGGGTCGACGGCATCGTCCTTTCGGCCGGTTTCGTCTCCAAGGCGCCGATGGCCGTCATGCGCGGATTGATCCCGCTCTACACCATGAGTTATTATTCGCCGTGGTGGCTGCGTTATTTCATCCGTTTGTGCGGCCCCTACATGATCAGGCAGTTCCCGTTCGAGGAGTGCTATTTCTTGGAGGATGCCAGGAAGTTCCGCGCCGCATTGAAAGGGCCGTTGGTCTATGTGGGCGGATTGGTCAGCCGACAGGGCATCGACCGCGCGCTGGATGCCGGTTTCGATTTGGTGCAGATGGCCCGCGCATTGGTCAACGATCCCGCGTTCGTCAACAAACTCCGCGAAGGCGACGCGTCGACCCGCAGCGAGTGCGACCACCGCAACTATTGCATCGCCCGCATGTATTCCGTCGACATGAAGTGCTGCAAACATTGTCCCGACCTGCCGCGCAAGATACGCGAGGAGCTGGCTGAACTTCCGTAGGCGATGAAACGGGGTGCGATCGAACGGGGGACGGCCTGGGCTTTGGTTACCGGTGCCGGTTCGGGAATCGGACGCTGCTATGCGCTGCGATTGGCGGCGTCGGGTTATCGGCTCGTGTTGGTCGGGGAGCGCGCCGAGCCGCTCGAAGCGGTCGGACGGGAGATCGAGGCGGCCGGAGGAGCCGAAGTCCGTCTCTGCCCGCTCGATCTGGCCCGTACGACTGCGGCGCAGGAGCTCTTCGACTGGACGCGGGCGCAGGCGATAGACATCGACGTGTTAGTGAATAATGCCGGTATCTTTTCGTTTTGCGACGTGCTGGCCACGCCGCCCGAACGGATCGAACGCATCATCTTGTTGCACGACCTGACGGCGACGCAGCTTTGCCGGCTGTTCGCCGGTGAAATGATCCAGCGCGGGGTGCGGGGCCATATCCTCAATATGTCGTCGTACTCGTTGTGGATGCCGTTTCCGGGCCTTTCGGTGTACAGCGCTTCGAAAGCCTATCTGAAGAGTTTCTCGATCGCTTTTGCCCGCGAGGTCGCCGATCGGCATATCCGTGTTACGGCAGTCTGCCCTGCGGGTGTGGCGACCGATCTGTACGGGCTGCCGCCTTATTGGCAGCGAATCGGTTTGCGAGTCGGGGCGCTCATCTCGGCGGACAGTTGCGCACGGCGCGGTCTGCGGGCCTTGTGGCGGGATCGGCGGTGCATCGTGCCCGATTGGTGGAACCGACTGTTCATACCGATCTGCAAGGCGCTGCCCATGTGGATATTGCGTCCGCTGCGGCGCTATACGATGCAATTCCAGAAATAGCTCGGAGCGCATGGCGATTCCGACCGTCGATACGTTTCGATATCCCGATCGAAGCCCCCGCCGAGGCGGAGGGTGTGGGGTGGGTCGAATCTGCATACGCGCCTGCGGCGGCGGACACCGAGGAATGGATTCGGGATAGCGGGTGAAAATGATCGGTACGTTCAAATAACAGATCACGTTTCGGAAAATTTTTTGCCGGAATGAAAAAAGAGCATATCTTTGCATATTGCAACGGGGTGTAGCGCAGTCCGGTTAGCGCACCTGCTTTGGGAGCAGGGGGTCGCTGGTTCGAATCCAGTCTCCCCGACACTGAAAATCAAGTATTTGCGGAAACGCAGGTGCTTGTTCCGTTTATAGACGGAACACAAACGGAACACCGAATTTTCGTAACAGGCAGTCGGAACACAGACAGAACATCGGCTGTTGAGGTATTATCCGTGCCGTTGTCTGGTCGAATAAAAGCGGGAAAACTCGTTTTTACAAGATGTTGTCCCGACAAAGCAACGCAGCGCATCAGATTTCGGCTGACACACTGCATCGTTCAAGGGGTACGGGGGGGGGTATAGAGGTGCGGCTATTGTTCAAAAGAGGTGCGAAAGTGAAAAATTTTTTTCGCGTGTTTCCACTATGCCCCTCAACGGCTTTACCATTTGCCGAAAAATATCCCTTTCCCGATTAAACCGGTTATCCCGATGATGACAAATGCCGAGAACGCCGCCTATCTCCTCTAATAAAACAAATAATCCCACGAACAGTACAATCCTCACTATCGCCCACATTTTCTCTTCCTGTTTTTTCATTGCTTACAGTATTACGATTTCTATCACTTTGCTGGTATCGATGCCGAGAATATCCACGACTTTCACCATGATTTTATAACGGCCCGGACGGTCGTACAGGTGCGGCGGAGCGGTCAGTTCGAGCATCGGCGACTGCTTCGTGCGGAAACTCTGCCATTCGTTCTCGAAAATGTAGTTACCCGTCCATGTTTCATGTTCTTCGCCCGTTTCCATGTCTTTCGTGCAGATAATTTCCCGCTTGTCCTCGTAGTTGTAGTCGATAGCCCAGTAGTCGACCCAGTCGTGCCAATTTTCAGTCAGTATCGTTTCAGTAACGACACCATCTTTGCTGACTTCCTTTTTGATAATCATGCCGCCGTCGATAACGATACGCGACCGGCCTGCCTTGACTTCGACGTCGTCCAAATCGTCCTGCGTATAGTTTGACACAAAGTTTGAGAGCGAAACGGTCAGACTGCGGTTTGCGACCTTGCAT
>CANREN010000012.1 GCA_947629705.1 uncultured Alistipes sp.
ACTCGAAGAGGACGACGCCTTGCGCGAGTCCCTTTACAAAGCCTTCCATGCGCTATGTGTGGCGAATGATTGGGGGGGGGAAAAAAAAAAGGAGGGGAGGCCCCTCGAAACGGTCGCCTCCTCGAAAAGTAATCAGCCTGCCGAAAAGCACCCGTTCCCGGGAGCGACTGTGCGGCAACTGCCGCAGGGGAGGGGAAAGGCTGCCCCGGGAACGATTGCACGGAAAGAGTCGTTCCTACTTATTCAATCAACGCGGGTCGCCGATCGGCTCGCCCGACTGGGTGTAGAACATCGATTTGTACTCCGACTTGACGTAGAATCCGTCGGGAATGTAGTGCGTAACGTGTTCATTGGACTGGCTGACGTTATGCCGCTTGTAGTCCCAGTGCATTTTCGGGTCGCCTTCGGATGATTTCGGGCTCGGGTCTTCGAAAAGCTCGTTGGGCTCGGAGCATTTGCCGTCGGACTTCATGAACCATTTCAGCTTGGTCTCCTCGACGCCATCGTTTCCGTTGGTCGGCCGGTTGACCCCTTTGCCGCCCACGCCGCGCGAAGCGTGGGATAAGTTGTACGTGGTAAAACCATCCGTTAATTCCTGCCCCCCCAATCGGTGCTTTTCGCTTTGGGATCGCCGCCCACATCGCAGCGGGTTGTGTAGTTGTCCTGAATCTCCGCCGTCTTTTTTTCAGGACCCCCCCCCAAAAAAAAGAGGAGAAATTCTTTGCGAATTGAAATCTTTGTTTATAATTTTGTATTCGCATTTTGCGGGGGTATCCCGTTCGAATGTATGATGTTTAATGTTAAACTAACCTTTATGAAACAATTTGCAAAGTTTGCCCTGATGTTGATTCTGGGCATGGGTTTGGCCCATGCGGCCGTAGCCCAGATTGTTGGGGGGGGGGATTAAAGACGCTCAAGGCCAGCCGGTTATAGGTGCGTCCGTAACCGTCGACGGTACCACCCTCGGCACGACCTCGGATGTGGACGGACGGTTCGAGTTGAACGTTCCGGACGCCAAGAAAGCCGTATTGACCGTTTCGTTCATCGGCTATGCCACGCAGAGCATACCGGTCAACGGGCGCACGCACATTGATGTCGTGCTGGAAGAAGACACGCTGGCTCTTGAAGATGTCGTGGTTGTCGGCTACGGCACCATGAAGAAGAGCGACGTAACGGGTTCCGTCAGCTCGGTAAGTGCCGAGGACATTGCGGCTCGCGGTACGTTGCGATTAGAGGATGCCCTGCAAGGCTCCGTGCCGGGCGTGAGCATCACGCAGTCGAACAGCCGTGCCAACGGAGGTTACGACATTCAGATTCGCGGTCAGGCTTCTATCAACAAGCAGGCCTCGCCGCTGTATGTTATCGATGGGGTCGTGTTCACTTCCATGGACATGCTGAACCCGGAGGATATCGAGCGTGTCGATGTGCTGAAGGACGCTTCATCGACGGCTATCTACGGTTCGCGTGCATCGGCGGGCGTCATCATGATTACGACCAAAGGGGCCAAGGGCGTCTCTGGCAAGGCGCAACAGTTCTCCGTGTCGTATGACGGATACTACGGCATCAAGAAGGTGGCCCGTTTCCCGGATTTGATGGATACGGAGGACTATATGGACTACCGTTTCCAGCGCTACACGACGCTTGACGGTAAGGATTACGGTTCGGGCAAGGCCGGTGTCGACACCGAGGGGCATCCGCACTACGTGATTTCGGACGGTGATTTGATGACCACTTTCGGTACGGTGAAACCCGATGGCTCGAATGCGTCATCCTATAAGGAAACGTTGCTCTACCAGCGTTTCAGGAATAATGAAACCTACGACTGGAGCAAGGCGGTGCTGCGCACTGCTGCCCAGCAGAATCATTTCGTCAGTGCCAACGGCGCCACCGAGACGACCAGCTATCGCCTGGGTATCGGCTATCAGTCCGAGGAGAATGTGTTCATCCGCAACGATTATTCGCGTATTAACCTCAAGGGCGCATTCGACACCAAATTCTCGAAGATCGTCGAGGGGGGTATGGCCGTCAACCTGGCTTATGCCAACCAGCATGACTTTACGACCGATGACTCAAGCAACTATTCGCCTTACCATAACGCTTTCGTCTTCTCACCGATTCTGCAACCCTACGATGAGGAGGGGAATTTCGTCTCGATGCCTGGCAAGTACAAGAACGGCTTCACGTCGACCTACAACCCGCTGCTCGATTTCTATCTGCCGAATGCCTACGTGAACGATACACGCAAATTCCATGTATTCGGTAACATGTATCTGCGTTTCAACCTCTATGAGGGGCTGAAATTCACGTCGACCTTCTCGCCCAACTTCTACCACGGACGTCAAGGCGTCTATTTCGGTACGGGCAATCCGAACGGCGAGGTCGATGTGATGGGCAACGCATTGTCGTCGGCCTATTTCCTGAAGCAGAAGCACACCTATGCCGAGGTAACGAATCAAGACCGTCTGGACTGGACGTGGGACAACCAAATCGATTACAGCAAGACGTGGGGCGACCACTCATTCAATGCCATGGGCGTCTTCTCGCTGTGGCATACCGACACCGAGAAGTACACGATGACCGGTAAGGATATCGCAGACGACAAACTGACTTATCACGCACTCAACAAGGCAGGTGGGGACAAGACTGTCAACTCATCGTTTACCGAGGCATCGATGGTCTCCGTCGCTACCCGTCTGAACTACTCCTACAAAGGCAAGTACATGGTTACGGCTACGCTGCGTGCCGACGGTTCGTCGCGTTTCGACAAAGACCACCGCTGGGGTGTTTTCCCGTCGGCTGCCGTTGCATGGCGCATGTCCGAGGAGAGCTTCCTGAAGAATACCGACTGGCTTGACAACCTCAAGCTCCGTCTGTCTTACGGTGTTACCGGTAACAACAACGTCGACAACTACGTAACTGCCTCTTCGGCCACGGGGCCAAGTTATGCCATCGTCGGTGGGGAAGAGGTAATGGGTTACTATCCCAACGGTCTGATCGACCTCGGCCTCGTATGGGAGAAGGTGAAGGAATTCGACTTCGGTGTCGACTTCTCGGCATTCAACAGCCGCATCAACGTTACGGCCGATGTCTACCGCCGTCTCTCCGACGGCCAGATCATGGACGCTACGGTGCCCCTTGAGACGGGTGAATCGTCGATCACGACCAATATCGGCTCCGTGCGTAATGCCGGTATTGAGTTGGGCCTTCAATTCGGCGTAATCCGCTCGAAGAACTTCTCCTGGGATTTGAACGTCAACTTCTCGCGTAACTGGAGTAAAATCAAGGAGCTGCCTAATGGAGACGATGTTTCGAAGAACTGGTTCCTCGGTGAGCGCCTGAATGTGTTGCGCGACTACACGCACACCGCCGTTGTAACGAACGATGGCGTTACGATGCACACCAAGAATGGCGACGTACACTACACATTGAAGGAGGCTTTCGACAAATTCGGTCTCTACGAGGGTACGATGGGTGTGAACGACTGGAATAACGACGGCAAAATCGATGACGACGACAAGCAGATTTACGGATGCACCGACCCGAAGTGGACCGGCTCCATCAGCTCGTCGATGAGTTTCAAGGGATTCGATTTTTCATTTACCATCTACACCAAGCAGGGCCAGTGGTCGCGTTCGTATTTCCACGAGACGTTCTGGAGCACCAGCGACCGCGGTACGCAGAAGATGCCTTACGACTACTACATTCCGGCCGGCACGCCGGTAATCGACCATGCGACGGGCGAGATCGTAACGCTCGCAACGTCGAAACCGGGAGCCTACCCCTATCCGAACAATACGGATGTTTCGGGCGGCGGCTGGTTCAGCAACAAGGGCAGCGCCGTCGGCGAAGGCTGGCGTTATCACGACACCTCGTTTGTCAAGGTGAAGAACATCACGTTGGGTTACACTTTCCCGAAATCATGGATGAAGAAAATCCATGTCAAGAGCCTGCGTCTTTATGTCAACATCCTCAATCCGTTCTGCTGGACCGATTACAAGGGATTTGACCCTGAATGGGCAAGCGCTACGCTGGTAAACGGCGGCCCTGCTTCGGTAACCTATCAGTTCGGTGCCAATATCAAATTCTAATCAAATTTAACAGGAAAAAAGATGAAAAAGTTATTATATATCGCTGCATTGGCCGGTTCATTCGCTCTGACCGGTTGCGATGATTTCCTGACGCCGGACAATAAGAGTGCCGTTACCGACAAGGATTATTTCACGAGCAAGGACGGTTTCCCGACCATCGTGAATGACGTCTATTCGACACTGGGAACGCGCGGGAGCAGCAAAATGTTTAATTCCTCGAATGTAACGGCCTTTTTCAGTGCGGGTACCGACATGTATATGGACGGCCGCAAGAACTGCAACGAGGCGATGCACCGTTGGCAGAACCTCAATCCCGAGAACGGCGTGGCGAAGGAGCTGTACACGGATGCCTACGACGCTATCCGCAAGTGCTACACCATAGATTATTATGCTCCCAGTGTGCCGGAAACCGCTTGTTCTTCGGACGAAAAGGAGCGTATGATCGACGAGTGCCACGCGATAGCCTGTTACTATTACTATCTGTTAGTCAATAAGTTCGGAGGCGTTCCTCTCGTAACGGAATACGCCGCGTCGGCCGTGCAGGGCTATCCTCGGGCTTCGGCGGAGGAGGTATATACCTATATCATCACCGAGTTGGAACGCATTGTAGCGAATGGCAAGTTGGTCAAACAGACTGCGACGAAGGGCGGCGGCCAGATCAGCGAAGAGGCTGTCAAGGCGATTCTCGCCAAGACCTACCTGTCGGCCGCATGGGATTTGGGAAAGCCCGAATACTTCACGCAGGCAGCCCAAATAGCCGAACAGGTGATTGCGGGCCGTTCGTTGACGACTCCGTTCGACAAGCTGTGGGCGGCCGATTGCTCGGGGGACGACGATGCCGAATTCATCTGGGATGTCGAGTACGACTACGATGCCGCTTCGAGCAAGACGAACGGCAACCGTTGGCAGAGCTATTTCTCGAACTATTACGGCGGTGCGGAGGACAAAATGAAAAACGGTGATTCGGCCTACCTGCCGACTCTCCATGCCTTGAAGTATTTCGAGGAGGAGGACGAGCGTTACGATGCGACGTTTATGAACACGCTCTACGTGGCGAAGAACCCGTGGGATGGCGCCAAGAATGATTACATCAGCCCGACTTACAAGGATTTCGACGGGGATTACTTTGGCTACTATAACGATAAGAATACCTCCTACGCGATTATCCACTATCAGGCTTGGTACGAGACCGACGCCGATGTGCAGGCTTGGATAGATGCAGACAAGGAACACCGCGAACATGCGATGATTCTGAAAATGGACGAAAAGACCTATTTCAGCGAGACGGTAAGCAAGGATTGGAAAAGCGACGACAACATCCGCGACTACGAAACCGATGCGGCGAAATTGTCCTATTCGAGTGCTCCCTGCCGCAAGTTCGACTACAGCGTGCATCCCGATTACAATGCCGGCCGCAGCTTCCGCGATCTGCATATCATTACGCTGCCCGAAATGTTCTTCGTTGCCGCCGAAGCGTATTCCAAGTCCGGCAATGACACCAAAGCCGCGGAGCTTCTGAACGCGGTACGTAAGCGTGCGGGACTGCCGTCGATTACTTTGAACGACGTCAAGACCAAGAAACTTATCGATGGACTTGACAATCCCGACATGATCGACTGGATTCTGAAAGAGTCGGCTTGCGAAATGTTCGGCAACGGACAGCGCAGCATCGACCTTCGCCGCACGGGCAAACTTGTCCAGTACAACAATTTGTGGAACCCGCAGCTGCGCGGTACGGCCAGCTCGGCCATCGGTGAGAAAATGCTCTGGCCCATTCCGCAGGCTGCATTCGATGCCAACAAATTGATGACCTCCGAAGACCAGAATCCGGGCTATTAGCAGAACCCTCCCCGGACAAGGGCTTCGCAATGAAGCCGCTGTCTGAAAATTCCTGAAACAGGAAAGGACGGAAACGACCAAGCGTTTCCGCCCTTTTTATTAGGTAATTACATGCCATTCTGCCCCGAATCGAGTCGGAGGATGGGTTTGCCGCTGTCGGTCGCGTTGCTCGCGGCAATGCCGCGTTTGCAGACTTGACCCGCCCTTCCCGCCAAGGCGGGGGGGGCTTCGGTCGGAACCCGCAAGGTCTTACGGTTTCGGCCGCCCTTGCGTATTTTTAGTTGCAACGACCTTTGGGTATTGTTCGTAAAGTGAAAATAATTTTCTATTTTTGCACGATAAATCATCGACCGTAGCGATTATGAAAAATTTATTCGGCAAGGTCGTGGCCCTTCTGGCGGCAGCGACGATGACATTTGGTTGCAACGACATGAAAAACATCAAACACCGGCCCTATCCCGTCGCCGAGCGCGGCGATGTGGTCGACGACTATTTCGGCACGAAGGTGCCCGACCCCTATCGCTGGTTGGAGGATGACAACTCCGAGGCCACCGCTGCGTGGGTCGAGGCCGAAAATGCCGTAACGTTCGATTATCTGTCGCAGATTCCGTTCCGCGATGCCATCCGCTGTCGGCTGACCGAGTTGTGGAACTATCCGAAGGAGGGAGCGCCGATGAAACACGGCGACTGGTGGTACTATTTCTATAACGACGGGTTGCAGAACCAATCGGTTTTGTACCGTGCGCCCGCCCCGGGTGCGGCGGGCGAGGTGTTCCTCGACCCCAATGCGTTGTCCGACGACGGCACCGTGGCCCTTGCAGCCCTCTCGTTCTCCGAGGATGGTGCCTATTTGGCCTATGCGGCCGCCGCTTCGGGTTCCGATTGGGTCGAGATCCGCGTGATGAAGACCGCCGACGGCTCGTTGACCGACGACCGCATCGAATGGGTGAAATTCTCCGGCGCGACCTGGGCTCCCGATTCAAAGGGCTTTTATTACAGTGCCTACGATGCACCGAAAGCGGGCGTATACTCCTCGATAAACGAGTTCCAGAAGGTCTACTATCACGCCATAGGAACGCCGCAGTCGTCCGACCGTTTGATTTACAGCGATCCGCAGCATCCGCTGCGTTATTTCAACGCCTGGCCGTCGTCCGACGGCCGCTGGCTTTTCGTCGTCGCTTCGGAGGGCACTTCGGGATCGGAAATCCTCTACCGTCGGAGCGACGAATCGACGCTGCGCGTGTTGCTGCCGGGCTTCGCGCACGATTACGGAATCGTGGATTGCATCGACGACAAACTCTATCTCCACACCAACCGCGACGCTTCGAATTATGCGTTGGTCGCCGTCGACCTGAACCATCCCGAACGGCCCTTCGCGACCGTGATCCCCGAGCATGACCGGCATCTGCTGGAGTCGGTTTCGACGGCGGGCGGTCAGCTCTTTGCCACCTATTTGGAGGATGCGCAGAACCAGGTCTATCAATACGGGCTCGACGGCAATTTGATCCGCAAGGTCGAGCTGCCGGCCATCGGAACGGTCGGCGGATTCTCCGGTAAAAAGGAGGACACGGAGCTTTACTATTCGTTGACGAACTACACGGCGCCCGCGACGATCTATCATTACGACCTCGCTTCGGGCGAGACGTCGCTCTACAAGGCGCCGCAGGTGAATTTCGATCCCGAACGCTTCGTTACCGAACAGGTCTTCTATCCGTCGAAAGACGGTACGATGGTGCCGATGTTCGTCTCCCACCGCAAGGATATGAAGCTCGACGGCCGGAATCCCTGCTATCTCTATGCCTACGGCGGGTTCCAGATCAACATGACCCCCGGGTTCAATCCGTCGGCCATTCTCTTCATGGAGCAGGGCGGCCTCTATTGCGTGGCCAATCTGCGCGGCGGATCGGAGTACGGCGAGGCCTGGCATAAAGGGGGTATGTTGGCGAATAAGCAGAACGTCTTCGACGATTTCATCGCTGCGGCCGAATACCTCATCGCCGACAAATATACGTCGTCGGACAAGTTGGCCATAGCCGGCGGTTCGAACGGCGGGCTGTTGGTCGGCGCCTGCGAGGTGCAGCGTCCCGATCTCTATGCCGTCTGCCTGCCGGCCGTGGGCGTGATGGACATGCTGCGCTACCACAAGTTCACCATCGGTTGGGGTTGGGCCGTGGAGTACGGTTCGAGCGACGACGCGGAGCAATTTTCCTATATCTATAAATATTCGCCACTCCATAATATCAAGGAGGGCGTCGCCTATCCGGCCACGCTCATCACGACAGCCGACCACGACGACCGCGTCGTACCGGCGCATTCGTTCAAGTTCGCGGCGCAGATGCAGCATTGCCAGGCGGGCGACGCTCCGATTCTGATCCGCATCGAGTCGAAAGCGGGCCACGGAGCCGGAAAACCCACTTCGAAACGGATCGACGAGGCGGCCGATTCGTATGCGTTCCTCTTCCAGAACATCGGAGTGCCCTACGAAGTAATTCATAATTAAAACTTCATCATTTTATGAATCGTCTGCGTGGGAACAGATTGGGGTGCGTTCCGCTTCCGATGCCGCTCTTGGCAAGGGCGGCGGAAAAATCGTGAATTGTGGTGAATTGTGAATCGAGCATGAAGGTCTATAAATTCGGAGGAGCTTCGGTGCGGAATGCCGACGGCGTGCGCAACCTGCATAAGATCATCGGCGAGGAACGGCATCTGTTCGTCATCGTTTCGGCGATGGGCAAGACGACCAATGCCCTCGAAAAGGTATTCGAGGGGGTGCGGCAGGGCGATCGCGTCGCCGCGCAGGAGCATATCGACGGGCTGAAACGGTATCATGCCGAAATCATCGACGATCTGTGGCACGGGCCGACGCATCTGCCTCGGGTCGACGCCTTTTTCGGCGAATTGGAGCGCATCGCCGCCGAAACGGTCTACCGGCCCGAGGAGGCCGAACTGCTCTACGATACGATCGTCGCTTTCGGCGAGCTGGTCTCCACGACCATTCTTTCGGAATACCTCCGCTTCGCCGGAACGCCCAATCGGTGGATCGACATGCGCCGGTGCCTGCGCACCGAGCAGCGGCATAAGGATGCTGCGGTCGATTTGGAGGCTTCGGCGCCGCTGTTGCAGCTGGCGATGGCGGATGCGCGGGAGACGGTGTTCGTCGGACAGGGATTCATCGGCGGCGCACCCGACGGGACGACCACGACGCTGGGCCGCGAGGGATCCGACTATTCGGCTGCCGTCGTGGCCAATCTGCTCGATGCCGAATCGATGTCGGTGTGGAAGGATGTCGACGGCGTGCTGAATGCCGATCCGAAAATTTTCCCCGACGCCGTCCGGATCGCCGAACTGAACTATCTCGACACCATCGAATTGGCTTACAGCGGGGCGCAGATCATCCACCCGAAGACCATCAAGCCGTTGCAGAACAAGCACATTCCGCTCTATGTGCGGCCTTTCGGCGACAAACGCAAGCCGGGGACGGTCATCCGCGACATGTCGGCTCCGGTGCAGGTGCCGATTCTGATTCTGAAGAAAAACCAGGTGCTGCTGACCGTGCGTTCGCGCGATTTTTCGTTCGTCCTGGAGGAGAAATTCTCGGCGATTTTCTCGCTGCTCGAACGTTATCGGCTGAAAGCCAATCTGATCCACAATTCGGCCGTCAATTTGAGCTTGTGCGTGGACGATACGTGGCATATCGGCGAGGCGATCGAGGCGCTGCGGGCGGCCGGATTCGACGTGATGAAGGCGGAGCGGATGGAGTTGCTGACCATCCGCGGTTATACGCCCGAATTGTGGGAGCGCTACGCCGTCGGCCCGCAGGTCTTCATCCGTCAGTCGACCCAGACCACCGTGCGGATCGTCCGCAAGCGGAATTAAAGAAAATTTTGTTTTTCTTTGCTTTTTCGCGAAAAATTCTTATTTTTGTAGTCCTCATCCGGAAAAGTCGTCTTTGCGAGGTGTCCGCCGTAAGGCGGGCTTTCGTCGTGCGGCGGTATCGGAAACAGGAAGCCACGATTAAAGACACATCAATATAATATAAATAAAAAACGATTTTTTATGGCAGACGTTAAACGGGTCTACACATTCGGCAACAAGAAGGCCGAAGGAAATGGCAAAATGCGTGAGCTGCTGGGCGGTAAAGGCGCCAACCTCGCGGAGATGAACCTCATCGGCATCCCCGTGCCCCCGGGATTCACCATCACGACGGAGGTTTGCTCCGAATACTATGCGCACGGCAAGGAGGCGGTCATCGAGATGCTGCGTCCGGAGGTCGAGGCCGCGATGAAGAATATCGAGCGGTTGTCCGGCATGAAGTTCGGCGACAAGGAGCTGCCGCTGCTCGTGTCGGTGCGTTCGGGTGCGCGCGCCTCGATGCCCGGCATGATGGACACGATCCTGAACTTGGGTATGAACGACGAGGCGGTCGAGGCCGTAGCCAAACGCACGGGCAATCCGCGTTTCGCTTGGGACTCCTATCGCCGTTTCGTGCAGATGTACGGCGACGTGGTGCTGGGCATGAAACCCGTGTCGAAGGAGGATCACGATCCGTTCGAGGATATCATCGACGCGCAGAAGAACAAGCGCGGCGTGAAGAACGACACCGACTTGACGACCGACGATCTGAAAGAGTTGGTCGTGAAGTTCAAGGAGGCTGTCAGGAAGCAGACCGGCGAGCAGTTCCCCACCGATCCGTGGGATCAGCTGTGGGGCGCTGTCTGCGCCGTGTTCGGTTCGTGGATGAACGAACGCGCCATCCTCTACCGCAAGCTGAACAACATTCCGCAGGAGTGGGGTACGGCCGTATCGGTCATGGCGATGGTATTCGGCAACATGGGCAACAACTCCGCGACGGGCGTCGCTTTCTCGCGCGATGCCGCGACGGGCGAAAATATCTTCAACGGCGAATACCTGATCAACGCCCAGGGCGAGGATGTCGTGGCCGGTATCCGGACGCCGCAGCAGATTACGATCGAGGGTTCGCGCCGCTGGGCCAAGGCCCAGAATATCAGCGAGGAGGAGCGCAAGTCGAAATACCCTTCGCTGGAAGAGGTGATGCCCGACGTCTACAAGGAGCTGAACGAGATTCAGCACCACCTGGAACAGTATTTCACCGATATGCAGGATATCGAGTTCACCATTCAGGACGGCAAACTCTGGATGTTGCAGTGCCGCAACGGCAAGCGTACCGGCGCCGCCATGGTGAAGATCGCGATGGACATGCTGCGCGAGGGGCTGATCGACGAGAAGACGGCCGTGCTGCGCTGCGAACCGGCGAAGCTCGACGAATTGCTGCACCCCGTATTCGATAAGAAGGCCATTGCTTCGGCCAAGGTCATCACGAAGGGTCTGCCCGCTTCGCCGGGCGCCGCTACGGGGCCGGTGGTGTTCTTCGCCGAGGATGCCGAGAAGGTCTTCCGCACGACGGGTCAGAAGGCCGTCCTGGTGCGCATCGAGACCTCGCCCGAGGACTTGAAGGGGATGCTCGACGCAGCCGGTATTCTGACGGCCCGCGGCGGTATGACCTCCCACGCAGCCGTCGTCGCCCGCGGTATGGGCAAGTGCTGCGTATCGGGTGCCGGTGAGTTGGAGATCGATTACAAGGCCCGCACCATCAAGGTCGGCGGCGTTACGGTCAAGGAGGGCGACTGGATCTCGCTGAACGGTTCGACCGGCGAGGTGTATCTCGGTCAGGTGGCTACGAAGGCCGCCGATTTGAGCGGCGATTTCGCCAAGGTCATGGAGCTGGCCGGCAAATACGCCGTGCTGAAGGTTCGCGCCAATGCCGATACGCCGAAGGATGCCAAACAGGCGTTCGAGTTCGGTGCCGAGGGCATCGGCCTCTGCCGCACGGAGCACAT
Source organism: uncultured Alistipes sp. (assembly GCA_947629705.1). GTDB lineage: Bacteria > Bacteroidota > Bacteroidia > Bacteroidales > Rikenellaceae > Alistipes. Next base: position 11,786 of record CANREN010000012.1, read on the forward strand.
GTTCTTCGAGGGCGACCGTATCAAGGCCATCCGCGAAATGATTCTGGCCGATGACGAGGCCGGCCGCCGCGTCGCTTTGGGCAAGTTGCTGCCCATCCAGCGCGGGGACTTCGAGGGGCTGTTCAAGGCGATGAACGGCTATCCCGTAACGGTGCGCCTGCTCGACCCGCCTCTGCACGAGTTCGTTCCGCACGATGAAAAGGGCCAGCGCGAAATGGCCGAGGAGATGCACGTGCCGTTCGGGAAGATCGTGGCCAAGGTCGAGGCATTGGCCGAGTTCAACCCGATGCTGGGCCACCGCGGCTGCCGTTTGGGCAACACCTATCCCGAGATCACCGAGATGCAGACCCGCGCCATCATCGAGGCGGCCATGAACGTCAAGGCGACAGGCCTGCCGGTTCACGTCGAGATCATGGTGCCGTTGGTCGGCAACCACAAGGAGCTGCGCTATCAGAAGAAGATCATCGACGCTACGGCCGAACAGGTCTTCACCGAACGCAACGACAAGATCGAATACATGGTCGGTACGATGATCGAGGTGCCGCGTGCGGCCGTTACCGCCCACCAGATCGCCGAAGTGGCCGAGTTCTTCTCGTTCGGTACCAACGACCTGACGCAGATGACGTTAGGCTTCTCGCGCGACGACATCGGCAAATTCCTGCCGGTCTACCTTGACAAGGGCATTCTGAAGAACGATCCGTTCCAAATTCTCGACCGCAACGGCGTGGGTCAGTTGATCCGCGAGGCGGTGCTCAAGGGACGCGGTACGCGCATGAATCTGAAATGCGGTATCTGCGGCGAGCACGGCGGCGAACCTTCGTCGGTCGAGTTCTGCCACTATGCAGGTCTCAACTACGTGAGCTGTTCGCCGTTCCGCGTGCCGATCGCACGTTTGGCCGCCGCCCACGCCGCATTGAACCAGCAGTAATTTTCTCCGGCGTGCGCCGGATGATGCAGGAAAACGTAACCTGTGGCACGAAAGTCGCAGGTTCCGTTTTTTGTTGGAAAATTTGTTGAAAAAGTCGCATCCGTCGATTTTTATTGGCTCGGATGGATATTATGCTTATATTTGACGGGTGCAATGAGTTGACGAGAAGTATTGTTCAACCAAAATAACGGAAATATGAAAAATTTTCTTTTGTCTGCAATCATCGCGTGTTTTGCGGTAGGCGCCGTTTCGGCACAGGATCGGGGTAGTTGGGGAGTCGGCCCGCGCATGGGCATCTATACCCACGCTGGAGCGGAAGGTGCGATCTTCGGCATCGGAGCTATCGGCCGTTATACCTTTGCGGATCACTGGCGCGTCGAGCCGGGGATCACGGCCCTCTGCGAAAAGGGTTGCTCGGTGGACATCAACGCCGATGCGCAGTATCTCTTCCCGGTTGCGGGCGTATGGTCGGTTTATCCGGCGATCGGCTTGAGTGCCAACGACTTCGGCGGATGGTCGTGCGGCATCAACATCGGGGCGGGCACCGATTTCACGATCGGGCGGCATTGGGACGTATCGGCCGGATTCAAATGGATGCTCCAAACGGCGGAGTATCACAAGAACCCCATCGTCATCACGATCGGCGGCACCTATAAGTTTTAATTCGGGCAACTGTATACAACTTGCTTGGAATCAAGTGAGTGAATGTATATACGTTGCCGACGGCCGTGCCGCTCGCGGCGAAGCCGCGTTTGCAGATTTGACCACCCCCGCCTTGGCGGGGGCTTTTTTATATAATGCGATTTTTATGAACCGGGAGATGAAGACAAAGGCGAGTCGCAAAACGGCGCTCACGCCTGTTCCGGCTTCGAAAACAGACCGCGGCTGATCTCCCTCCGCATAAGCAGCAGCCAGCGGGCCTGCGCCGGACGTATCGTGCAGCAAAGCAGCAGGGCAGCGCCCCATTTCAGCATTTCGGCGATGCACACGCGGAGTTGCCGGCGATGGATGCGGGCGCGCAACCGTTGATTGATCCCGATATTCCGGCAGAGATTCCGAAAGTAGCTTTCGGTCAGTTTGGCGGCCGGAATCACATGGTGCATCACCGCGTCGGGCACATACCAAAGCGTGCAACCCTCTCTGCGCAGCCGTTCGAACAGATCGCTCTCTTCGCCGCAGGTCAGCCGGTTCCCGACCCGTCCGAGCTGGGGGTCGAATGCGCCGTTGCGGTCGAATACCTCGCGCCGAAGGGCCATGTTGCCGCCGCCCGGGATCCGGTTCGCGGGAAACGGTCGGATCTCGCTGCCGAAGTCCATTGTGTTGGCGATGGCGGTCTCGGGATAGTTCGACATCCAGGCGGGACGCCCTTCGGAGTACTCGGCAACGATGCGTCCGCCTGCGGCCATTGCCTCCGGACGGGCATCGAACAGAGCGAGATAGGCGCTCAAAAAATGCGGTTCGACCCATTCGTCGTCGTCGATGAAAGCGAGCAGCGGGGCTTGCGCTTCGGCGATGCCCCGATTGCGGGCGAACGAAAGTCCCGCCCGTTCTTCGTCGACCAAACGCAGGCGGCAATCCGGATGCGCAGCGGCGAAATCGGCGAATCGGGCGGCAGTGTCGTCGACCGAACGGTTGTTGACCACGACGCACTCCCATTCCGCGGCGGGCAGATCCTGCCGCACGACGGAATCCAATGCCGTCATCAACTGTCCGGCCCGATTATGTGTGGGAATTATCAGCGAGATGCGAATCATCGTGCAAAAGTACGATAAATCTGCGAAAAACTCGTATCTTTGTCCGTTAACCGTTCGAATTTCGATTTATGAAGCAGATTCTTCGCCTTTTGTGCGCGTTTTTCGCCTCGACGCTGCCGATCCTCGGGGTGTCGGCCCAGCAGGTCGCATGGAGCAGTTCCGTCGAACCGGCGGGCGACAATACCTATCGCATCGTGCTTGAAGCCGCCATTCCGGCATCTTATCATATGTACGACATGGGGCCTTACGAGGCGGGCGGACCCAACGCCACGGTCATTCGCTTCTTGCCGACCGACGGGGTGCGCTGCGTCGGGGAGGTGCAGCAGCTCTCCGTGCCGGATCGGCACGACGAGCCGATGTTCGGCATCGAAATCGGCACCTTTTCGGGCAAGGCGCGTTTCGCCCAGACGGTTGTTTTGAGCGCTCCCGAAGCCGAGGTGAAGGCCGAGTTGGAGTGGATGATCTGCAACGACAATACCTGTATGCCTCCCGAGGAGGCGGAATTGACCGTGCGGATCGGACCCCCGTCGGCCGATGCGGCTGCGGCCGAATCCGTTTCGGAGAAGAATGTTTCGGCCGAGTCCGTTCCGGCCCAATCCGTTCCGGCGCAGCATGTTCCGGCCCAATCCATTCCGGAGAAGAATGTTTCGGCCGAGTCCGTTCCGACCGAATCCGTCGGGGCCTCCGATCGTCCGGCAGGCTCGAACGAAGCGCTCTCCTTGTCCGATGAGCCGTCGCAGGATGAACCTTCGCAGGATGAACCTTCGCAGGGTGAGCCGTCGCAGGGAGAGCTGTCGCCGGATGCGCCGTCGCAGGGCGGGGGCGATTCGTTGTGGGCATTCATCATCGAGGCCATTCTGTGGGGATTCGCCGCCATGTTGACCCCGTGCGTCTTCCCGATGATTCCGATGACGGTCTCCTACTTTCTGAAAGGCGAGGGAGGTGCGGCCCGCGGACGGATGCGCGCGGCCCTGTACGGCCTCTTCATCGTGGCGCTCTATACGGTTCCCATCGCCGTCATCATCTTGTCGACCCGCTTGTTGGGCGGCGATACCGTAACGGCCGACATTTTCAACTGGCTGGCGACGCATTGGCTTCCTAACGTCCTCTTCTTCATCGTCTTCATGCTTTTCGCCGCCTCGTTCTTCGGCGCATTCGAAATCACCATGCCCTCGTGGTTGGTCAACAAGAGCGACGCCAAAGCCGATACCAAAGGCCTCGGCGGCATCTTCTTCCTGGCATTGACCCTGGTGCTGGTTTCGTTCTCGTGCACGGGCCCCATCGTCGGGTCGGTGCTGATCAAATCGACCGCCGGCGAGTTCTGGACGCCCATCCTGACGATGCTCGCCTTTTCGATCGCTTTCGCGCTGCCTTTCACGCTGTTCGCGTTCTTTCCCGAGGTGCTCAAGAAGCTGCCCAAGAGCGGCGGCTGGCTCAATTCGGTGAAAGTCGTCATCGGCTTCATCGAGGTGGCCTTGGGCTTCAAGTTCCTCTCCGTGGCCGACCAGACCTACCATTGGGGGCTGCTCGACCGCGAGGTTTATCTGGCTGTCTGGATCGTCGTGTTTGCGCTTTTGGGATGCTATTTATTGGGGAAAATCCGCTTCGCTCACGACAGCGAGACGCCCCATATCGGGGTTGCGCGATTGGCGTTGGCCATCGCCGTCTTCTCGTTCGTCGTCTATTTGGTGCCCGGCATGTGGGGCGCGCCCTTGAAGGGGCTTTCAGGCTATCTGCCGCCGCTCACGACGCAGGATTTCGTACTCACGGCGGAAGCGTCGGGCGGTGCGGTTCCTCCAGAGGCTGCTCCGTCGCACGCAGGCCGCACGGCTGCCGGTAATCCGACGCCGACCCACGGCAAATACAGCGATTTTCTCCATTTGGCGCACGGATTGGAGGGGTTTTTCGATTTGGAGGAGGCCGAGCGCTATGCCGCCGAGGTCGGCAAACCGTTGTTCATCGACTTTACGGGGCATGGATGCGTGAATTGCCGCGAGATGGAGGCGCGTGTGTGGTCGGCGCCGGAGGTGCTCGAATTGTTGCGGAACGGTTACGTGATCGTGGCGCTTTATTCCGATGATAAAAAGCGGCTGCCCGAAAGCGAATGGGTTACGACCGACACGGGCAAGGTGTTGAAAAGTCTCGGCAAGATCAATTCGTATTATGCGTTGAAGCGTTACGGCATCAATGCGCAGCCCTGTTACATTTTGCAGGCGCCCGACGGACGGTTGCTCGGCGGGCCGCGCGGTTACGATTTGAGCGTCGAGGGGTTCGTCGACTTTCTGCGCGCCGGATTGAAGGCCTACGACGGAAGGTGATCTTCCGAAAAGCAAAAATGAAAGAGCTGTCCTGCGGGGCAGACCCTCTCTGGGATGTGGGCAATGAAGCACCCTGAAAATTGATTGATTGACAAAGTGTTAAGTTGTTTAGATGAAGACTGATTGTCCGTACAAAAATTCGTCTAAACCTATACTTTACTAAAATTCTACTCTTCTCGTGTAGTCTTCTATGTAATCTAAATTAAGACCAATTAGTGCTACCAAGTATGGGCATGAAATTGAAATGTACACAATAGAAGCAGTATAAAAAGAGTAGCAAGCAACAATAATACAACGACTTACGGGAGAGCGGAATGGCAAATGTTGATGTTTGTAACCTGACATGGGATTGTATCCAAGAAGATAGAATAAGTATACGAGCGAATAAAGTTCTCTAAAACAGCGAAGCCTATTTTGCTGGACACAAGGAATAAGTAAAAAAGAGTTTTGAGAATTATGCGTTCGCTATATTTAGTCCAAAGCATACGACATCTCAAAAACGGATGGTGAGAGTAAAAGAGATATCATCAAAAGTAAGCAGAACTTTAAGAAAAATTTGCAGGATGCTTTGCATTAAAGATAAGGTAACCTGGTATTCTGCACGTAGTTCGTTTATTTCCAGGATGGTTGATGCAGGAAACAATCCTTATGTTATTGCAGAAATGGCAGATAATAGCCTATTGACTATCTACAAACACTACTATAAGAACACCCGAAGAGAGGGAATCAAGCGCGAAATGGAATCTATTTTCTGATTTTGTATTATCTTTACAGTTGAATTCTAAAACAATAGACACTATGAAGGAATTGGTAGCAAAAATCAATGAAGCATTCGCGAGGCATTCTCAAAGGATGCTGCGTTGCAAGTAGAGAAGAATAACAAGGCGGCCGGCACTCGTGCTCGTAAAGCTTCTTTGGAGTTGGCGAAATTGATGAAGGCGTTCCGCAATGTTCTGTCGAGGCCAGTAAGAACTAATTCTCTTCCTCCGTGTAGCAGGGCTACACATAGTTATGCAAGAAAACGTTAGCTTTTGCTTTGCACCCCTAAATTCCGGCAAATTTTATGAACTCGCAAGGTGAGCAGTTAATGTTCACGATTTGTGGGGGCTAATCTGTTTGTGAGTTTGGTTTACCAGAGCCATGGGTGTAGCGGGTTGTGTTCCACGCTTCGTTGCCGCGTGCCGTGCAGTGCCGTGAAGTGAAGTGAAGTGCAGAGTAGAGTAGAGTAGAGTAGAGTAGAGTAGAGTAGAGTACTGTCGCGCATATTCAGCGGAATAATACACTGTTCGCCCTTTTACACTGAGATGCCCCCCCCTTGCGAATCATATTGTCGTCGCCGATATAGTTGTGGGTGCTCTCGAACTCCTCGACAATTCCGGCCCGTTCGAAGAATTTCAGCAGCAGCACGGCCCACCGCTGGCACAGGCGCATATCGTACAGATACTTCTCGCGCATCCATGTACCCGACGGAATGTTGGCCACGATGTGTCCGTTGAATGCTTGGTGCCGAAACTCATTTCAGTCAGACAGGCTGTAGGAAACCTTGAAGATAAAACAAGCAACAACCCCACGCTCATACATCCGACAGAACGCCGGATATACGACGCGGCAAAATGTTCACCAATTCTCTTCTCAAATCGAATTTCCTCCGTTCGTTTAGCGGGAACAAGCTACACTTTCCGTGTAGAATATGTCGCCATAAAGTAGCATATCGGACAGAAAATGCAAAAAGCGGTCGGGACGGATAATAAAAGCAGGGCGAAGAGTGCGGAGGACGCCAACGGCGGGCCTCCGCGGGCGGAGAAGTCGGCCCGCGCGGCTCAAAGAGCCGCATTTTTGTAAACGTGCAGCGAGTGTCAGAGGTATCCCTCCTCGGCAAATTCGCGCACCGAACGGATGTAGTGTTCGATGGTCTCTTCCATCGACACGAACGACTTGCCGCCCGCCGCATTCTTATGTCCGCCTCCGTTGAAGTATTTGCGGGCGAAAAGGTTGACATCGACATCAGCCCGCGACCGCAGCGACACGCGGATGAATTTGTGATGGGCGAGGAACATCGCCGACATTTTTACTTTCTTAATGGTTAATGGATAATTAACGAAACCTTCGCTGTCGCCCTGCTGGAAGCGGTATCGGCGCATTTCGTCCTCCAGGAGCGACATGTAGGCCGCCTTGCCCTTCTCGAGGGTCTTCATCTTGCGGTGGATGACGTAGCCGAACAGGCGGGCGCGCCCCTCGGTGTAGGAGTTGTAGACGCTGTTGTGGATTTCGGGGATGCGGATGCCCCGTTCGACCAACACAGCTACGGCGCGGAACAATTCGGGCGTGAGGAACGAATAGGCGAAGTTGCCCGTATCGGTCATGATGCCCACATAGAGCAGTTCGGCCATCTCTTTGGTGATGGCTTGCGTGCCCCACAGCGCCTCGATCAGCGAGTAGACGATGAAACAGGTGCTCGAGCTGTCGGGGAACGACAATGCGAGGTCGAATCCCGTCCCGGGCGACAAATGGTGGTCGATGAGCACCCGTGTGGCGGTCGTGTTGGAGGCGAGCGTTTCGCTCAAGTTCTCCAAGCGGGACAGGGTATTGAAATCGAGGCAATGGATTTGGTCGGCTTCGGCGATGGCGCGGACGGCACGGCCCTCCTCGTCGGTGCGGAAGATGATCACCTCGCCGATGCCCGTCATCCAGTCGAGGAAGTAGGGGTACTTGTTCGGCACGATGCAGGTTACGGCGTGTCCCAATCTGCGCAGGATCGCGGCCCAGGTGAGCGAAGAGCCGATGGCATCGCCGTCGGGATTGGTGTGCGAGACGATGACGATATGTTGTTGGGGCCGGTTGATCAATGCGCACAGGGCCTCCCTCTGCTCTTGCTGGAGATTCATACGGGCGGATTTGTCTATGGAACAAAGATACGAATAAACGGGAGCAATGCCAAATTTATTTGAGCATTGCCGGGCGGGAGTATCTTCGGATAGGCAAAAAAAGAAAATAATTGCATATTCCTGCTTTTTTGATTACCTTTGACGCCGTAAAACAGGCGGAAGTGGGGTGCGATCCGACGGAACAGCCGGAAAGCGGGTTGCCCGAAGTGCAGGCGACAGGAACGCTCGTATTGGAAAAGTCCGTAAGAGATGGCATTGAGAACCGCCGCAGGCAATTTTTATTAAAACATTATTCATTATGAAAACTGTTTCCGTAAAGGCCGTAAAACGCGAAGATTTCGGCAAGAAAGCAGCTAAAAACGTCCGTCGCGAAGGGCTCGTGCCCTGCGTATTGTGCGGCAATGGCGAATCGGTCAACTTCTCGATCGATCCCCGCGAGGTGAAACCGTTGATCTACACCCCGAACTCCTATATCGTGGAGATCGACTTCGACGGCAAAAAAGAGCTCGCCGTATTGCGAGAGGTTCAGTTCCACCCCGTGCGCGAACAGATTCTGCACATCGACTTTTTCCGCATCGCGGCCGGCAAACCCGTGGCCATCGCTATTCCGGTTCGTTTGAGCGGCAATGCCGAGGGCGTGAAGGTCGGCGGTAAATTGGTGCTGTCGGCCCGCAAGTTGGTTGTCAGCGCATTGGTCGAGAACCTGCCCGATGAAATCGTCGTAGACGTAACGTCGCTCGGTGTCGGCAAGACCATCTTCGTCGGCGACCTGAAATTCGAGCATCTGAAGTTCGTAACTCCGGCAACGACCGCCGTGTGCGCCGTGCGCGTAACCCGTGCTTCGCGCGGTAGCGACGCTCCCGCTGAAGCCGGAAAATAAGGCTGATTACGAATGAAATATCTCATTGTTGGACTGGGGAATATCGGTGCCGAATACGCCGAAACCCGGCACAACATCGGGTTCAAGGTGTTGGATGCTCTTGCCGGAGCGTCCGACACTTTTTTTACGACGGGCCGTTACGGGGACCGCGCTACGCTCCGCCACAAAGGGCATAGCCTCCTCCTGCTCAAACCGTCGACCTATATGAATCTTTCCGGTAAGGCCGTGCGCTACTGGATGGATGCCGAACATATCGCGCCCGAAAACCTGCTCGTCGTTTCGGACGATATCGCTTTGCCGTTCGGGACGCTGCGTCTGCGCCCCAAGGGGAGTGCGGGCGGACACAACGGATTGAAGCATATCGTCGAGCTGCTCGGCACCGAGGAGTTCGCCCGTATGCGGTTCGGCGTGGGGGGCGACTTCCCGCGCGGACACCAGGTCGATTACGTGTTGGGCGAGTGGACCGAAGAGGAGCGTGCGGCCCTGCCCGAACGATTGAAACTCTTCGGCGATGCCATTCTCTCGTTCGCGACCGTCGGCCTCGAACGGACGATGAACCTGTTTAACAAGCGGTGAGGAGGGCGCTGCAATCGCTCCGTGTCATCGTTTTTGCACGTGTAAATGATTAAAATAATTCGCTTATGTTTGCTGCTAAAACCTATGTTGCGCGTCGCCAGGCGTTGCGTACGAAAATCGATTCGGGAATGATCCTGTTGCCCGGCAATCTGCCGGCTCCCAACAATTATCTCAATAATACCTACTATTTCCGGCAGGATTCGACCTTTCTTTACTATTTCGGTCTGCATGTTCCGGCCTTGGTCGGCTTGATCGACGTCGATGCGAACGAGGAGGCGCTCTACGGCGATGATTTTACGGTGGAGGACATTATCTGGACAGGCCCGCAACCGACGCTGCACGACCTCGGCGAACAGGCGGGCGTCGCCGCGACCTTCCCGATGGCAGCACTCGAAGCCCGTCTGCGCAAGGCCATTACGCAGGGTCGCCGCATCCATTATCTGCCGCCTTACCGCGGGGAGACGAAGCTGCAGCTTTCCGACCTGTTGGGCATTCATCCGGCCGCGTTGCACGAATACAAATCGGTCGACCTGATGTTCGCTGTGGCCGAGATGCGCGAGAAAAAGAGCGCCGAGGAGATCGAAGAGCTCGAACGGGCATTCCGGATCGGTTACGAGATGCACACCACGGCCATGCGGATGTGCCGTCCGGGGGTCGTGGAACGGGAGATCGCGGGCGCCATCGAGGGCATCGCCAAGTCGTACGGTTCGGGTGTCTCGTTCCCGTCGATCGTGTCGCAGCACGGCGAAACGCTTCACAATCTGAATGCCGACGGCGTATTGGAATCCGGCCGGCTGCTGCTGTGCGACGCGGGAGCCGAGACGATCGGCAATTATGTCTCCGACCATACGCGAACCTATCCCGTGAGCGGCAGGTTCTCGGACAGACAGAAAGCGGTCTACAATATCGTATTGGCAGCCCATGACCAGGTGGCCCGCATCGTCAAACCCCACATGATGTACAATGAGGTGCACAATACGGCCTGCATGGTGTTGGCCGAGGGTCTTGTCGACATAGGCTTGATAAAAGGGTCGGCACGGGATGCCGTCGCTGCGGGCGCCATGACGCTCTTCATGCCTCACGGATTGGGCCACGGAATCGGTCTGGATGTGCACGATTGCGAGGCGATGGGCGAGCGGTCGTTCGATTTCACGTCGATAGCCGAACGGGCCGCCGAATCCGCGACCTGCGTCTATCGTGCGGCATGGCGCATCGAACCCGGTACGGTGCTGTCGGATGAACCGGGCATCTATTTCATACCGGCGCTGATCGACAAATGCCGTGCCGAAGGGCTTTACAAAGGGATCGTCGATTACGATGCGTTGGATGCTTACCGCGACTTCGGCGGCATCCGCATCGAGGACGATCTGTTGGTTACGGAGAGCGGCTGCCGCATCATCGGCGACAAGAAGATTCCCATTACGGTCGACGAACTCGAAGCCATCGTCGGCAGCGGAAAATAGGCGGGCATTGCGATATGGTTTGTATGATTCCCGTTTTTTTTCGATTCAGCGTTCGTCTTCCAATCGTTTCTTGATTTCGGGATAGCGTTCGACAATCGCTTTCAGCGCGGCCGCGTTCCGGTCTGTCGCTCCCTTGAAATTGGTCTTTTTCAGCGACAGTTCACCGGGTTTGTCCAATCCGCGCGGCTTGTTGCGCCCGAACGGGACAGGCACGACGGGAATGCCGTTGGCGACGGCCGCCGCCCAAAACCAGATGTCGTCGGTCGTCGGCGCGATGGCGGTAAACAGATCGGCGTCGAGCATGTCGGGCCGCAACGCATGAGGAGGGTACAAGACCCCGCCGACACCGGTCTGCAAGGTCGCAAAACTCCGATGAATCCTTCGGAACAGAAAATCGTACCAGCGGTATTTGCTCCAACGGCGATACGGTTCGCCGAGCCGGATGCGTCTGGCCCGATGCGCCAGCACGGCATTCGGAAGCAGTTCATGCAAGTTCAGCAGGTCGCGCAGCATGTGCCGGTGATAGGCCACATCGTCATCGACCGTTACGATCACGGCATCGGGGAAATCGGCCAAAGCCGGGATGAGTTTCCGATACGAACGAATATCCCGATCGTAGTTTCTTATCTCGAAAATCGGATTCCGCTCGGCCAATGCCCGCAGTTCCTGGGGAATACCGGCCTCTCCGAATTGCGCGAAAGTGAGATAAAGCACTACCTTGTCCGGCAAAACGGAGCCTTGCAAAATAGAGTGTATCGCCCCGATTGCATAGGAAATCGCAGCTGGAAACGAGGTCATCGAAACGACAACCTGTTCCCCTTTTTCCGTGTAGTTCGTGTTCATTTTTCTAAAAATTTGTGATGTTCCGGCAGCCGGTCAGCGTTCGTCTTCGATGTCGTTCAGGTCGTATTGGTTGAAGTACTCCAAGGTGCGAATCCCATTCCCGCGAGCTCTTCCGCGCGCCTGTTTTCCCAAAAATTCCTCGTAGGATTTCACCGCATAGTGATTGATGCGGATAACGTCCTGCTGCGGTTCGCGGTCGCGGAAATTCTTCAGAATCCGTTCACCATGCGAATCGGCGGCGTGGCCCGAAATCCTTGCGGCTTCGTGGCACCCGATCATCCCATAGACGCGGCGCGGGTCGACGATGCTTTTCACATGGCGGTTCAGGTAGTGGCTCGGCACGGAGTGGCGTTTGAACCGTTGCATCATCGTACCGGCCGTTTTGCTCTTCGCCCCGCCGCTTCCGTATATCAGCCAGTTGATTTCGACGACCGGAACGCCTTCGAACCGTCGCAGAAATTCCGGTATCGACCCGTCCTTGACGGGTACGATGAACTCGTCCAGATCGATGAACGCGATCCAGCGTGCGGAGAGCCGATGCCTTTCCAGACAGTCGTCGTAAGCAGGCAGCTGCCGCCGCCGTCCGGGCCAATACCGATACTCCACGAGGCCCGAACGGACGAACGGTTTGAGCAGCTCTTTCGTGCCGTCGGTGCTTTCGTTGTCGTAGATATAAAACTTCTCGACCCCTTGCCGTCGGTGCCACTCGATCCACTCGACGAAATAGGGGCCTTCGTTCTTGGCGATGGCGCACACCGCCAAATAGTACTCGGGCTGCGTGCGGTCGTGTTTCAGCCGACGCTTCAGTCCGATGGCGCGGAACACGCCGTACCGCAGGATGCCGCGCCACCGGTTGCGGGTCATCTTGTGCGGAATCACCCCTGCCACGATTTCAGCGAGTTTTTTGTTCATGCGATTCGTCTTATAGTTTTGCGTTATTGAAGTTCGAAACTCGATTTTCCGGGCAGAATATGCCCGAAAGCCGCTTTCAGGTTCTCCATTACCTGTTCGTAATTGCGTATGTGCGCATTGTCGTTCAGGCAAATCAGGTTGTAGGACTGTTCGTAGATCGCCCGTACGGCCTGTTTCGGGCGCATCATCAACGGAAACATCTTCGTGTCGCGATAGGTGTTGTAGGGTTCGAAATTCCCCTTGCAGATTTGCCACGCGCGGAACAGTTCCGGCGTGTAGTCGGTCAGTGCGCGGAACCGGTTGGCGGAGGTTTCGGCCAATTCTTTCCCGGCAACGGTCCACACCTCCTCGAACGTGGATTTCAGGTAGGGCTGGGCGTTATGCGGCGTGCGGAGCGTAACGAACTGCCCGTAAGGTTTTAATAAATAGTTCCAGCATGCTTTCGAACCATAGGATTTGTCGAACCACTTGTCGTGGAAACGCGCCATTACCTCCCGTTTGTCGAAGTGGCGGTTGATGATTTCGATGTTGTTTTTGATTCGCCGGTACCACTGCGACCACGGCGGATTGTACTGAAAGGCGGCGATGTCGCAAGGCAGCCCGTTCTTGAAAAAACGGTCGGTGCTGATGCCGTTTATCAAATAAAAGTCATCGTTGAAATAGACGAAACGGTCGGCCAGCCCCGGTATCTTATGCATATAGCGTTCGATGACCACCGAATTGTAGGTCGGCAGAAACTCTTCGGGAATGTAATCCTTGTGGCAGACCAAATGGAGCTTGGGGTTCTCTGCATCGAGCCATTCGGGTTTCTGTCCGCTCGTAACGAAGTGGATTTTCCGCACCCACGGGGCGAATTTCTCCACGCCGCGGAACCAGTATTTCAGAAAACCGTAATCGCGGAACCGGGCTTTGGAAACACCGTTTTTCGTGTTGCCTTTCTCGCCGGAATATTGGGAAAATTCAGCTTGCCACGCGGGATCGTTCATATCGACCCAAGTGATGACGAAATCTATCTCCATGCTGTTTAAGTGGGGTTGATTCATTGCATATTCATGGTTCGGACACACGGTTCCGCATGTCTGAAACGTTTGTGCGACCACAGGTAGAGTTCCGGCTGCTGCAAAATCTCCTGCTCCAACCGTCGGTAGTAGAGCGTCGTCAGCTCGAAATCGGGCAAAGACTTCGGATCGTCGTGCAGCGGTGAAAGTTCGCATTCGTAGTATCCCCGCCTGATTCTTTTCACCTTGATGAACACCGCTTCGCAGCCGTAATGCTTGGTGATTTTCTCGGTTCCGGTCAGCACCGGCACGCGATGGTTCAGAAAATCGAGAAAATGTTTCGCATCGCGCTTCCGGGGCGACTGGTCGGCGATGAACCCGATGATGAACGGCCGGCCGCCTTTCGATGCGTTCGCGATAAAGCGGGCTGTATGCTTCATGTCGACACATTTGTTCCCGAACCGCTCCCGCAAATGCAGCATCAGCCGATCCATCGTCTTGTTGTTCAATTTATGATAGATTTGCGCTTTCCTGGCCTCCTTGGCCAGCCACAAACCGATCGACGACTCCCACTCCCAGTTGCCGTAATGACCCAAAAAGACCGAAACCGACCGCCCCTCGCGGAGCATGGCGTTTACCTTGTCGACATTGGCGAATTTCATCCGTCGTCGCATCTCTTCGGGCGATATGGAGAGCAGTTTGCAGCTTTCGAGTACCGTGTCGATGAAAAAATGGTAAAATTTCTTTTCGATGCGCTTGATCTCCGCCAAACGCTTATCGGGGAAGGATTCGGTCAGGTTCTTCCGCACGATTTTCCGGCGGTAGCGCACGACGAAATAGAGGGGATAGAACAGCAGATCGGAAAAGATATAAAGCACCCGAAAGGGAAGGCAGGATACCGATTTGAAGAAAAAATGCAGTAAATGATACATAGTGTGTGCTTCGTAATGTCATCCGATGCTTGTCAGCGGACAAAACTTATCTTACAAAATTATAAAAAAATTCCAAAATCGAGTGCATCGAAGCGAAAGAACTGCAACAAAATAGTAGTGCCGCGAAGATCGTCAAAAAAATCGCCCGCTTTTCGGCGGACGACTTCTCTTTTCCGGTCGGAACGATCCTCCGGCCGCGTGCCCGATTTCTCTCTGTTTACCAGAGTTTTTCGGGATATTCGCCGGCGGCGGTCAATGCCTCGATTTTGTCGACTACCCCCTGACGGTCGGCAGCATAGGTTACGCCGAACCATTTGGCCGTCGTGTCGAGCACCTCGACCGTAGCCTTTCCGCTGACGATCAGATCGTTTACGACCAACGGAATGAAAAATTCGGCTTTCGGCTTGTCGATATTCTCTTTCAAGAACCGTTTGAAATGCTCCTCCGAGTAGGCGAAATAGTCGGGCGTGAACCCCCACATGTTCATTGATACGGGCGTCGTATCGGCCGTGTGGGCCGGTTTGCCGTCGTCGCCCGTGAAGGTGATTTCGCCGTCGACGCGGGCGATGTCCGTGCGTTCCACGACGCCGGTCAGATAGCCGTTCGCATCGGTCTGGCAGATGCCCCGGGCGACGGTGCCGCTCTCCGACAACGTGTTGCCCACGCGATAACCGACCATGCAGTATTTGTTGGCGCCGTCGGCTTTCGACAGCCATGCGCCCAATACGCGGAATCCGTCGCGGCCGTAGAAATCGTCGGCATTGATGACGGCGAACGGTTCGCGGATCGCCTCTTTGCCCATCAGCACGGCGTGGTTCGTGCCCCACGGCTTGGTGCGCTCGGCCGGGCAGGTGAAGCCCTCCGGCAGATCGTGGATCGACTGGAATACGACCTCGACCGGAATGTGATTTTCGTATTTCGAGAGCACTTTCTCGCGGAAATCCTGCTCGAAATCCTTGCGGATGACGAATACGACTTTGCCGAATCCGGCGCGGATGGCGTCGAAGATCGAGTAGTCCATGATGGTCTCGCCGTTGGGGCCGAGTCCATCCAACTGTTTAAGACCGCCGTAGCGCGAGCCCATGCCGGCAGCCAATACGAATAAGGTAGGTTTCATGGTTGTTTATTTGTTTATGTCTGTTTAATTCACTAATTTAAGATTTGAAAGTAAGATGGGTCTTTTATTTCTGATCAATATTCTAAAATAAGGACATTTGCCATTGATAGATAGATCTTTGTGATCTATACCTTTTCTAAATTTAATAATTTCAAATTGGTCGGGATTGAATTTATGCAAAAAGGTGATAGGTACACCGATAGCACCCGTATAGTCCATCGGTATATCCTGTGTCCTGTTTACATTGATCCCTTCGTAATTATCATATTTGGGGTAAGATGTTTCATTCCCAATATAAGTTTTTGTCAATGGTATGTCCTGGTGTCGCCGATGAAACTCTAAATTTGTTAGCCACAAACAATTATTGGGAGAAATGATTCTGTTCCCCAAATTGTCGATTCGAGTTTCTGTACCATAAAGTTCATAAGAATTGGGCACAATGAAGCCGGAGATTCCTCTACCCATATTCACCCCCAACCATACGCTGTTCTCTTTGATTAGTTTGAATATTTCTTTATAGGTAATAGCGTTGATATTACCTATGATTAAAAATTTTTTATTGTACTTAACTAATTGACCCACAAACTCTCTAAACAAAGAAAAGGGAGGATTTGTAACAACGATGTCCGCTTGTTTTAATAATGCAATACTTTCTGCGCTTCGGAAATCGCCATTCCCCTTGAAGTGTTTGATATCGGGATTCGCAATTCTATTTTGCTCCTGTTCGGCACACGTATATTCAAAAAAGAATCCTTTTTCACTCTTTTCGGTATTGAATAAATCGTTGGTTTGTTTTCGGTAGCAAGCCGTTATTATTTTTTTGAGACCTAATCCCCTAAAATTCGCAACAAAGTATTTGAAAAAATTACTTGTGCGTGGATCATCGCAATTGCAATATACGACTTTGTCCTTAAAATGGCTTTTATAATATTGCACTTCGTTTTCGATATCAGAGAGCAACGTGTAAAATTCATCGCTCTTTGTTTCTTTCGCTTTTTGCAACAATTTATTAGTCGTCTTACGTGCCATGTCAGTTCATTCGATAACTTACTTATTAGCTTTCGTTAATTGTTCGAATAGTTCGCTGCCTAATACTTGAAGAGAAGTTCGTGCAATATCGATCATTATCTCCAACATTTTTTGAGGATTCCACCTCTCTCCGTTCCCTTGCGTGTAGATTGATGTCGCTTGGAGCATGATCGTTTTATCTTTGTGCTGGACGAATTTGTTTTTGCACAGGTTCATGTTGATAGGCATCCCATAATTTGCTGAAGTCAGACGATCCAACCGATTCAACATACCGGAATGATATGCTAATGTTACGACTCGTCCATCGGGTCTTTGGACGGAAATCGTTTCTGTTAGAAAATTTGAACCTTCCAGAAATAAGACATACGGGAAATACGATTCCGATAACATTAGATTGGCAATCTCTGAAATGTTTTTGTGCGATCTTTCGATTGCGTTGCCGGCAGCCATCAGATCTTGATCGTTGTGCTTGCCGACCCTTACTCCTTTCTTGATGTTCTCAATATCATTCCCTTGGTGCTTTGCCTCTGATACCAAAACGATTCTCCATTTGCCATTGTCATCTTTTACTTCGAGAATACCTCCGTCTGGAATGATGCTGGCATTAGGCACGAAAAGAGTTTGACCTAATTCCGGATCGATTTTGTTTAGTGCTTTGTTGATCTCTTCTTTTTTTATACCGATCCTATGCCTGAAAGATAATTGGGGAAATTCGATTGCAAGGTGCTGCATTACTTGATGAGCGAGTTTTCCAACTGCCCAATCGTGCAGTTTGGCATCTTCACCGAATATGCCGATAACTCCATTGGATTCTTTATGTTGATGGGTTAGCCGTTCAATCTGATTCCTGTGAGCCATATATTTTTTACTTTCTCTTTTATCGACAAAAACAAGAATGTTTGGGTTAATCCAACATAGTACAAAATTAGTAATTTTGTTTGATAATGCAAATCGGCAATGCGGCTATAAAATACCAGCGAGATAAACTAAAAATTGGTTATCTCACTGGTTGCGAAAAAATTTATAGTTTTTAATACAAATTATTCCGTTTCGTCGTCATCGTAATAGATGCCGTCCATCAACGTATCCAAATCGCGGCGCTCCTTCTTGGTCGGACGCCCCGTGCCGCGCTCGCGAAACACGAAGATCGTTTCACGCGGTACGTTCAGCTTGTCCAACTCCTCCTGCGGCGTCGTGTTGAGGCAATAGGCCGGCACGTTCTTCGCGGGCTGACGGCTCGATACGAGGCCAGCTACCTTATACGAATAGGTGATCCGTTGTTTGCGAACCGCTATTTCGTCGCCGATCTTCACTTCACGCGACGGTTTCGCCCAGGCGCCGTTGACCGAAACCTTGTTGGTTCGGATGGCCTCGGCCGCATCGCTGCGCGTCTTGAAAATCCGCACGGCCCACAGATATTTATCCAATCGAATCTCTTCCATCGTCGGTTCCGGCTCAAGAGAGGTTGTCCGCACCCTCCCCGGATCAGACAGCCTCTCTTTTGCATACGCAGCAGACCGGGGCCTATTTGACCTCGGCCGCAACCTTGGGTTTGCGACCGCGGCGGGCCGGAACCTTCGCGTCGGCAGCCGCAGCACACCGGGCCGCGCACTTGGCCTGCTTCTCGGCCAGCGCCTTGTCCAATTCGATGATGAAGTCCGAAAGCACGTTCATGTAGTTGATGAACGCATCGTAAGCCGAATCATACGGATTGAAATAGGAGTGTACGTCGCCGTCCGAGAGCCACTTCGTCGCCATGTAGTAGAAATGGTCGGACGTTTGCAGGAAACTCCACACATAGAAGAAATCCGGATCGTTCAGCGCCATCACCTTGTCTTTCTGCGCATAGAGCTTCGAGAAGGCCTCGTTTTGCAGCTCGTTGCCCAACCAGGCCGTGATGTCGCGCTCCTCGTCGGCCCACGACATCATGTGCGGACAGTGCAGAACGGCTACCGGTTGGTATTTGTTCGCTGTTTCGGTTACCGTCGCGAACTCCAAGCCGTTCTTTTTGGCCAAAACCGCTTTCGGGAGCGCCTTCATGAAGTCGAAGATACCCGTATCGGCGTGCTGGTGCTCGCCGAAGGTCTCGTAGTCCATGAACAGGTTGATGACATCGCCCGTCGTCTCGTCCGATGCGAGCCACGAAGCGTATTTGTCGGCCGTCAGCGGCCATTGATCCCAGCTCTTGTTCGAGAACCGGAATGCGATATCGTCCGACAGCTTGTAGTTGCGCAGCAACAGCCGCATCTTCTGGTTGATGGCGTTGGCATAGACGAAGTTGGGCGACTTCCAGCCCAATACGTGGCGGGCGCCTTCGGCCAGCATCGTCTTGAAGCCCATGTCGGCGACGGCTTTGCCGATTTCGTCCGAATAGATCAGCTCCGTATTGCGGAAAGCGGTCGGTTTTACGCCGAACTCACGCTTCAGCATGGCCGTGTGCAGCTTCACCTGCTCGGTGAAATCCTCCGGCGATGCCAATGCCGCCAACGAGTGGGAGTAGGTTTCGGCCAGGAACTCCACGCAGCCCGTAGCGGCCAGCTCGCGGAACGAATCCAGCACTTCGGGCGTATAAGCCTTGAACTGCTCGACGGCGATGCCCGTGATCGAGAAGGTGCAGCGGAACTTGCCCTTGTTCTCTTTGATGAGTTTCAGCAGCAGGGCGTTCATCGGCAGGTAGCACTGCCGTGCCACTTTCTGCATGACGGAGCGGTTCAGCAAATCGTCTAAATAGTAGTGGTCTTTGCCCATGTTGAAGAAACGGTATTTCTTCAGTCGCCAAGGCTGATGTACCTGGAAATAGAGGCAGACGGTTTTCATATCGATGGTATGTTTTATTGTTTTTTATTCTCTTCGATGACCGTTTCGTAGACGGTTTTGATTTTGGCCGCGGCATCGTTCCATTTGAGGCTCGTAACCTCCTCGAGGCCCTTCGAGGAGAACATGTCCGACAGGGCCGGATATTCGATCAGACCGTAGATGGCGTCGGCCAGTGCGTCGACGTCCCAATAATCGACCTTCACGGCGTAATCGAGCACCTCGGCGACGCCGCTCTGTTTCGAGATGATGACGGGCACGTTCGAACGCATGGCTTCGAGCGGCGAAATGCCGAACGGCTCCGACACCGAAGGCATCACGTAGACATCCGACAGCTGGAACATTTTGTGCACGTCTTCACCGCGCAGGAAGCCCGTGAAGTGGAAGCGGTCGGCGATGCCCAATCGCGCCACGCGGCGGATGATATGGTTCATCATATCGCCTGATCCCGCCATTACGAACCGCACGTCGGGCAGCCGTTTGAGCACCTTGGCAGCGGCTTCGACGAAGTAGTCGGGGCCTTTCTGATAGGTGATGCGGCCCAGGAAGGTTACGATCTTGTCCTTGACGCCGCGTTCGGGAACCTCCGTGCTGTTTTCGGCGAACCGGACGGCGTTGTGAACCGTAACGACCTTTTCGGCCGGAATGCCATAGCGGTTGATGACGATATTGCGCGTCAGATTCGATACGGCCATCACCCGGTCGGCGGCCATCATGCCCGCCCGTTCGATCGCATAGGTCTGTGTGTTGATATTCTCGCCGCTGCGGTCGTACTCCGTGGCGTGCATGTGCACGACCAACGGTTTTCCGGAAACGCGCTTCGCGGCGATGCCGGCATAGTACGTGAGCCAGTCGTGGGCGTGGATCACGTCGAACTGCCCTTCCAACTCCTTGGCCACCTGGGCGGCGACCACGGCGTAACGGGCCACCTCCTCCATGAGGTTGGCGCCGTACTTGCCCGAGAACGTATAGCGTTGTTTCCATACGTCGGTCGTCGACCAGACACGCCTGCCCGATCGAACGTATTGTTTGTGGTATTCGTCGTACTCCTCCGGCGAAATGTAGGGCACCATGTTCGAGTCGATATGGATGAACGACATCTTCTCCAGAATGTCGTCGGCTTCGCAGCCCGTCGCTCCGTAGAGCGCCTCGACGTCGCTGGCATTCACGATATGGATGAAACGCTGATCCTCGTCGCCGTAAGCGTGAGGCACGACGAACGAAACCTCTACGCCGTTACGAGCCAGACCGCGCGTCATTCCGTAGCAGGCCGTTCCCAATCCGCCCGCAATGTGGGGCGGAAACTCCCAACCGAACATTAAAACTCTCATAATCCTTAACTTTTTGCGTTCTTCTTTTGCTGTTTCAGCGGTCATCGTCTCCCTCTCTCCGGCTTGTCCAGTCGTCTTTCGGCTCGGCAGGCTGCCTTCTTCGCACGTGCGGTTCCCCGCTGCCTCTTTTCGGCTCCTCTTCTCCTCGCAACAATCACTTCCGCGGCTTGAATCCTTGTTCCTGTTATCTCTTTTTCGTCGGCTTGCAACCGCCACGCGATTTGCCCGCTTTAGCTTCGGCATATTCGGCGATCATCGCTTCGATATCGAGGATGGCCGCCACGCTCCATGCCTGCGAAATGGCTCCGCGCGATGCGAACGGCGGATCGGCATCGAACAGCTCGCAGATGGAGCCGATACCGTAGGTCTGGATGTCTTGGCTGAAGTCTTCGATCATCTGTTCGGCGACGGGCAGGAACCGCTTGCCGTCGATATCGAAACAGGCCCGCACGTAGAACGATAATTGCCACGGCCATACCGATCCGTTCTTTCCGGCGAAATCGCGTTCCGCGGGCGTACCCTCCTGCGATCCGCGGTAAAGCGGATGGCGGGGCGACAGGGTGCGCAGGCCGCGCGGCGTCAGCAGGTGCTGGCGCACGGTGCGGAGAACGTTGACCTGAATGACCTCGTCGGGCATCTTGTAGGGCAGGCCGCAGGCGATCACCATATTCGGACGGATGTCGCAGTTGGCGCCCTCCGGCCCCACGTAATCGGCCAGGTAGCCTTCGGACAGGGTGAACAGTTCGTTGAATGTCTTGGCGGTCTTGGCAGGCAGCTCTTTCCAGGCCTTGACGAAGGCTTTGTCGCCGTTTTGTTCGGCCAATGCGAGCGTATAACATACGGCATTGTACCACAAGGCGTTGACCTCGACCTGATAGCCGTTGCGCGGCGTAACCGGTTTGCCGTCGATGACCGAATCCATCCACGTCATCGGGTGCTGGTCGCAGTAGGCCCAAATCAATCCGTTGTCGTGCAAGGTGATACGGCCGGCGATGCCGTTTTTGTAGGCTTCGAGCAACCCCTTCATCACTTGGCCGTAGCGTTTCCAGATTTCGGCGCCGCCCAACTGCTTTTCGAGCTGCTGGAGCGTCCAAAAGAACCACAGCGG
Source organism: uncultured Alistipes sp. (assembly GCA_947629705.1). GTDB lineage: Bacteria > Bacteroidota > Bacteroidia > Bacteroidales > Rikenellaceae > Alistipes. The sequence continues at coordinate 33,674 of CANREN010000012.1, forward strand.
GGCATCGGCCGCATCGGCTGCCGAGAAGGTGCCGGTGAACATGCCGTTCCGCATGGAGCGGATTTGCGTATCGAGTACGTCGATGCAGTCCTCCTTATGGTTCTGGCGCAGGGTGATACCCGACAGCGCGACGAATGTTTCGCGGCCTTTCACCCCGTGCCACGGATAACCGGCGATCACCTCCGTGCGGTTGCCCGGGCGCCGGATGACGAACTGGCGTGCGGCATGTTCCATGCAGCTGTGGAAGTCCACCTTGTGCGTGCGGCGCTTGATGGAGTGTTCGAACTGCTTCCGGATCGCTTCGGGCGATTCGACCTCGTCGAGCGAGGCCGAGAAGATGAGGCTTTCGCCCTTTTCGAGGTCGGCCTCGAAATACCCCGTCGTCAACAGGTCTTCGTAACCGTCGTAGCCGCGCGCCAGGTCCTGCAGGTACTCGAAATTGTAGTACCAGTCGGGAGCGGGCACGAACTCCGTGCCGGGCTTGTCGGTCTGAAGGTGGAGCCACGGGAAGTTGGCGTAAAGCCGGCACTTCACACCATTGACGATGGGATAGGAGTGTCCGTCGGCCTCCAAATTGGCATGGGTCAGCGCATGTTTGTCGCGGAACGCGAGGAAGGGGCGCAGCCGCAGCTTCGTCTCGGAATGGGCCTCCATCAGCGTGTAGCGGATCATCAACTGCGTCCGTTTGTGGATCCACAGCATCTCCTTGCGGAGGATGACACCGCCCACCCGATAGGTGATGGTGGGGGTCGGCGTGTACTCGAAGTCGGTGATATACTTGTGGCCGCGCGGCTCGTAAGTCCCCTTGAACCGGTGCAGGGCCAGATTGAACGACTGGTCGTGCTGTACGATGGTCTCGTCGAGCGACGAGAGCAGGACGTACGTGCGATCGCTGTCGTCGATCGGGGCGACCATCAGACCGTGGTACTTCCGCGTATTGCAGCAGACGATGGTCGTACTCATATACCCGCCCATACGGTCGGTGGAGAGCATTTCGCGCTGGAGCGAATATTCCAGATTGCCCAACTCGTTTTTGTCGAATGTAAGCGCTGACATATACTTTCTGTTTCTGTTCGTCCTATAAAGTTAATAATAATTTCGCAAACCGGCGTGCTTTTTCGTAAAAAATGTCGTTTCGGCTCGATTTTGTGTCCGAAGCCGTTATGCCCACTTGACCAAAGCGTAGTCCATGCGGTGCGGCAGATTCGGATTCGACGGGTAGATGCGCAGGGCAATGTCGAACGTACCGGCCGATTCGGGCGTGTAGTCGATCGCATAGGTAACTTGCGAACCCTCTTTGCCGATGCGATCCAGCTGAACCGTCTTGGCCACGTTGACGCTCTCGCCGCCGACGATCTGGCGTGCGATGACCATCTCCACGCCGATGTCCTCGGGCCGCAGCGCCGCAATGTCGACCGTTACCTCGAAGTGGTAGCTTTCGCCCACGCAGACAGCCTCCTTGCCCATCATGACGCGCTGCACGTCGACTACGCGCACGTTGTCCCATGCGGCCGAAACCTTGCGCTTCCATGCAGCGATCTCGCGGGCCATGCGGTAACCGTTTTCCAACATGCGGTGCTTGCGGGCTGCCAACTTATTGTAGAAACGCTCCTCGTAGTCGTTGAGCATCCGGTTGGTCGTGAAGTTCGACGCGATATCGGCGATACACTCCTTGACCGACCTGACCCATTCGTGCGGAATGTTGTCGCTGCTGCGGTCGTAGTATTTCGGAGCGATCTCCTCCTCGATGGTGTTGTAGATCATCTCGGCATCCAATTCGTCCTGATAGTGCTGGTCGGCGAAGGTGCGTTCCATCGGGAGCGCCCAGCCGGCGCCCGGCTTGTACCCTTCGACCCACCAGCCGTCGAGCACGGAGAATTGCAGTACGCCGTTCATGACGCACTTTTCGCCCGACGTACCCGATGCCTCCAACGGACGGGTCGGCGTGTTCAGCCATACGTCGACGCCCTGCACCATGCGGCGTGCCAGCTCCATGTCGTAGTTTTGCAGGAAGATGATCTTGCCCACGAACTGCGGCATGGCCGCTACCTCGACGATGCGCCTGATCAAATCCTGTCCGGGCTTGTCGTTCGGGTGGGCCTTGCCCGCGAAGATGAACTGCACGGGACGCTCCTTGTTGTTGACGATGGAGGCCAGGCGGTCGAGGTTCGTGAAGAGCAGATAGGCCCGTTTATAGGTTGCGAAACGGCGTGCGAATCCGATGGTCAGCACCTCGGGCTTGATGCCCTCGATGATCTGCAGCATCTGGCGCGGCGAATCCAACCGTACCTGTTTCGGGTCGCTGTAACGGCGCTGGATATGTTTTATTAACTTGGTTTTCAGTTTCATGCGCTCGGACCAGAGGTCGGCGTCCGGAATCTCGTGCACCTTCTGCCAGGCCGGAATGTCGTAGGAGTGTCCCTCGAATCCGTCGGCGAAGTAGCGGGCGTAGAGCCGGCGCAGCCCCGTGGCTGCCCACGTCGGGAAGTGTACGCCGTTCGTAACGTAGCCGATATGCAGCTCGTTCTTGAAGTACCCGGGCCACATGCTGCCCAGGATCTCTTTCGAGACTTCGCCGTGCAGCCACGAAACGCCGTTGACCTCCTGCGAGAGGTTGCAGGCCAGCACCGACATCGAGAACTTCTCGTTCGGGTCGTTGGGGTTGGTCTTGCCGAGGTTGATGTACTGTTCCCACGTGATGCCCAATACGTCGGGATAGTGCGACATGTACTGGCGGATCATCGATTCGGGGAAGGCGTCGTGGCCGGCCGGCACGGGCGTGTGGGTCGTGAAGAGCGACGACGAACGGATTACCTCCAACGCTTCGGAGAAAGTCAGTTTCTTGTGGTTCACCAAGTTGCGGATGCGCTCGATGCCGATGAAAGCGGCGTGGCCCTCGTTGCAGTGGAACACATCGTTCTTGATGCCTAACTTGCGCAGGGCGCGGATACCGCCGATACCCAACAGAATCTCCTGTTTCAGACGGTTCTCCCAGTCGCCGCCGTAGAGGTAGTGGGTAATCTGACGATCCTCCTCGAGGTTGTCCTCGAAGTCGGAATCCAGCAGATAGAGGTCGGTGCGGCCCACCTGGCACTTCCAGATGCGGGCCGAAAGCGTACGGCCCGGGAAGGCGATCGAGACGGTTGCCCAGTTGCCCGCTTCATCACGCACCGGAGAGATCGGCAGTTTATAGAAATTCTGCGCTTCGTAGGTCGCCTCCTGGGCGCCCTGCGCCGAGAGACGCTGCGTGAAATAGCCGTAACGGTACAGCAGACCTACGGCCGTCATCGGGATATTTTTGTCCGACGCCTCTTTCAGGTAGTCGCCGGCGAGGATGCCTAAACCGCCCGAATAGATTTTCAGCGACGAGTGCAGGCCGTACTCCATCGAGAAGTAGGAGATCGACGTCGATTTCGGATCGGGTTTCTCGTTCATGTAGCTGCGGAACTGCGTGTGGACGGCCTCTAACTGTTTGAGGAAGTCGGCATCGTGCTCCAACTCTTTGAGACGCTGTACGCTCAATTTGTCGAGGAAGGCGATGGGGTTGCGTTCGCAGGCAGCCCACAGCTCGGGGTCGATATTTTCGAACAGATCGCGGGCGTTGGCATTCCAACACCACCAGAGGTTGCGCGACAGCTCTTCCAGCGCATGGAGGCACTTCGGCAGGGTCTTGTCGACCATCATGCGCGTCCAGTTCGGGCGTTCGGCGAACAGCTGCTGGCGGACGAAATTGATCTGTTCGTTCTTGGCGCCGCCGTCGTCCAATACGACCCGATTGGTGCGCAGGATCGAGCTCTCGATCGCTTCGGAGTAGGCGTTTTCGTAGGCCGGGTAGAGTTGATCCCAAAGCAGGGTCTTCGAGATTTCATAAGCCGAATGCCGGACGGCGGCCACGTGCTCGGCATCGAGCCGGCAGAATCCGAGCAGGGCTTCGGCGATGCTGTTGATGACCTCCTTGTCGTTGTAGTCGTCGCGGCGGATCACCTCGATGCCCGTGTGCTCGCGCATCTTTTCGATCCAGCGGCCGAATCCGGAGAGCGACGTGGTGATGGTCGGCACCGAGAAGGCGATCGATTCCAGCGGCGTGTAGCCCCACGGTTCGTAGTAGGAGGGGAACACGGTGATGTCCATGCCGACGAGCAGTTCGTAGTAGTGCTTGTTGAAGATGCCGTCGGTCTTGTTGAGGTAGGTCGGGACGAAGATGACGCGCACTTTCGAATCGGCGGCCGTCAGGGGGCTGCCGTTCATCGAGTTGACGATCGGATCCCAGGCCGGATTCTCTAAATAGTGGGTCGAGAACCGGTATTGGCTCTCGTCGATGGGGTTTTTCGGGTCGGCCAGATGGTTCTGCAAATCGACGCGCGGCCCGCGGTTGCCCGTAGGCACGGTAACGTAGGCCAGCACCTCGCGCTGGAGTTTGTCGTTCGCGGCCAGCTGCTTCAGCGATTCGAGGAAGACATCGAGCCCCTTGTTGCGGAACTCGTAGCGGCCGCTCGTGCCGATGATGAGCGGATCGGTGGTGAATTGGTGCCCCAGGCAGGCTTCGGCCACCTCGATCATCGTGCGGCGTGCCTCGCTGCGCTTCGTTTCGTACTCCTCGCCCGTCCAGACGAAGTCGTTTTCGAAACCGTTTGGCGTTACGCTGTCCGGTTCGCGGCTCAACAGATATTTGCATTCGTTGGCAGTCAGATCGCTGACCGTTAGGAATCCGTCGTGATAGGCTGCGGCGCACTTTTCGATGGAGTGCTTGGCCGTAACGTTGAACTGACGGGCGAGCTCGTCGGCGTTGAATTTGGTCAGATCGTTGTAGAGCGGGAGCCGGTTGCCTGCGATGCAGCGGCCCATCACCGTGGCGTGGGTCGTGAAGAGCGTAGCCACATAGGGCGAAGCCTTGCGCAGGTAGAGCCCGCCCGCTGCGGTCATCCATTCGTGGAAATGGGCGGCGACCTTTTCGGTCGAGATGCAGAAGTTCTCGACGTAGGAGGCGATCACGATGCCGGCGGCGTAGCCGAAGAGCACGGGCTCGACGTAGTCCCACTGGCCCGAAATCGAATCGACGTGGTAATCCTCCCAGAGTGTTTTCAGAATTTCGTCTTTTTGCGAAAAGAGCGAGGTGAAATCCACGAGAATGGCGATCGGCCGGCTTTTGATTTTCCACCGGCCGACGCGGATGCGGATGCCCTTGTCATAGACAGCCTGTCTCCAGTTTTTCAACAGATTGGTATCCTCTTCGAATTCGGGGTTGACCCCTTCGTGCTGCAGATCGGGGCCGATCAGTAGGTAGTGGTCTCCGAATTTTCGGGTTGCAGTTTCCGCTTTGGTGGCGATGACGGTATGGATTCCGCCCACCTTGTTGCAAACTTCCCAACTGACTTCGAAAAGTACGTCGGGGGTTAATTTGGCATTGCTCATATTTTCGATTGCTGAATTTGTATGCTTGTGCAAAGAATCGGACTTTCCGCCCGCAAAGGTAATACTTATATTTCTATAAAGCAACCCGAACGGCTATTAATAAAAAAATTTAATAATTTGTTTACATTCCTTTGCCGGCTCGGGCGGTTCGGAACGGCCGGACGATGGTCGGCGGACTCCGACGAACGGCGGAGGCATGGTTAGCCGTCGTCCGTCTCGAAAAGCGACCGGATCACCGCATCGGAGAGCAGGAACCGTTCGGGCGGCAGGGCCATTCGGGTGCCCGAAAGCCGCAGCGTAGCCGTCTGCAACCACGATTCCGCCTCTCGGCGCAGCCGTCGGACCCGCTCTTGTCCGAAGCTCCGTTCCGCTTCCGCGAGGTCGATTCCTTCGACCGTTCGCAGGCGGGTCAACAGGTATTCGTTGAACCGGTCGGTGTCGGTCAGTCGTTCGCTTTCGGCCGGTACGCCTCCGAGGTAACGCGCGACGGAGGCGGCGCCCCAATGCCGTTCGTGTCCGTCGTAGGAGTGGGCGGCGGGGCCGATGCCCAAGTATTTCACTCCGTGCCAGTAGGCGGCGTTGTGCCGGGCACGGAACCCGGGGCGGGCGAAATTCGAAACCTCGTAATGCTCGAATCCGGCGCTGCAAAGCGTATCGTGCACGAGGCGGAATTCGGCTTCGCTCGTTTCGTCGCTCACGGGCGCGAAGGTGCCGCGTTCGGCACGGCGCCCGAAGGCCGTGCCGGGTTCGATGGTCAAATGGTATGCCGAAATGTGTTGCACGCCGGCCTCGAGCGTGCGGTCGAGCGTGCGTCGCAGCGAATCGCCGCCGAAACCCGGAACCCCGAAGATCAAATCCACCGTCAGGTTGGAAAATCCGGCCTGTTGGGCTGCGCGGATGGCTGTTTCGGCCTGTGCGGCATCGTGGCGGCGGTTCATCAGCCGCAGGCAGCCGTCGTCGAACGATTGCACGCCGATCGAAAGACGGTCGATGCCCGCTTCGCGCAGCGCGTCGAGATAGCGGGGGTCGAGGTCGTCGGGGTTGGCTTCGAGCGTGGTCTCTTCGATGGCCGAACAGTCGAAAAGGCGGGCTGCATGGTCGAGCAGTTCGCGGATCGCGGCGGGCGGGCAGAGCGAGGGCGTGCCGCCCCCGAAATAACGGGTGCGAACGGGCTCGCCGCCGAGGTAGCCGCGCCGCTCGTCGAGTTCGCGGTGCATGGCCGCGACGAGGTCGGGCAGTCGGCCGATGCCGACCTCCTTGAAAAAGTCGCAGTAGGCGCACACCCGTTTGCAAAAGGGAATATGGAAGTAAAGGCCGGCCATTTTTATGATAACTATATCCTGTTTTCCACCGAATCAAGTAATCGAATGTATTTGCATTTCCGCCGGTCGTGCCGCTTGCGGCCGGGCCGTGTTTGCAGATCCCCCCCCTGTTAGATATTGAGATGATCTTCGACCGTTCGCCGCAGGTGCTCGCTGTCGAGGTGGGTGTAGATTTCGGTCGTGAGGATGCTCTCGTGGCCCAGCATCTCCTGCACCTGGCGAATGCTGGCGCCCCCTTCGAGCAGGTGCGTGGCGAACGAATGGCGGAAGCTGTGCGGACTGATCCGTTTGCCGATGCCGGCGCGGGCCGCCGCCTGCCGGATGACGGTGAAGACCATGACGCGCGTCAGCTTGCGGCCCCGATTGTTCAGAAATACGGTCTCCTCGCCCGCCCGCAGCGGACGCCGGCGCTCGAGGTAGAGCTGGATGCGGTCGCGGGCCATCGTGCTGATGGGCACCAACCGCTGTTTGTCGCCCTTGCCGATGACGCGAAGGTACCCTTCGCCGAAAAAGAGGTCGGAGAGGCGGAGCGAGGTCAGCTCCGAAACGCGCAATCCGCACGAATAGAGCGTTTCGAGCATGGCGCTGTCGCGCAGGCCCTTGGTCGTCGAGGTGTCGATGGCGGCGATGATGCGGTCGATTTCGTCGGTGGTCAGCACGTCGGGCAGCTGGCGTCCGAACTTCGGCGCCGCGATGAACTCGACCGGCGACGCCGCAATCTTGTCTGTAATCAGGAGGTAGTTAAAAAAACTGCGGATGCTGCACAGCGCGCGGGCCTGCGTACTCTTTTCGCGTCCGTGGTCGAAAAGCCAGGCGATATAGCGCTCGATCATTTCGGGCTCGACCTTGCGCGGTTCGACGTCCCACATCCGCAGGATGTAGTGGGCGAAGTCGCGCAGATCGCGCAGGTAGGCTTCGACGGTATGGGCCGAAAGGCGTTTCTCGAACCGGATATAGGTGCGATAGGCGCGGCCCGTGTCCGCCCATTTTTTCGTAGTTTCCGCCATGTCGGTTTGCCGGTTTCGGGAGTTATCGTTAATTTTGCTCCTTGCGAAGATACGAATTTTTCGCGATCGGTGTACCGGCGGATAGGTAAATAGATACACCGGCTCGATTCGGTGCGAACAGGTAACAGGTATCCTGACTGATCGGATGAACAAGACCTACAAGGGGCGCGGCGTGGTGCTCCATACGCTCAAATACGGCGATTCGTCGATGATCGTCTATCTGCTGACCGACGTCGGCGGCCGTCGCAGCTACATGGTGCAGGGGGTGCGCAGCCGCTCGGGCCGCGGCTCGAAACTCGCCCTGTTCCAACCCGCTTTTCCGGTCGAGTTCGAAGGGCTCGAGTCGAACCGTATGCAGATGCACCGTTTCAAGGAGGTGCGGGCCGGTTTCACGCTCCGGAATATCCCGTTCGATGTGCGCAAGTCGACGATCGCGCTCTTTATGGCAGAGGTTTTGTATCGTTTGGTGCGGGAGAGCGAGCCGAACGAAGCACTTTTCGGGTTCGTATGGAACAGCGTCGGGGCCCTCGATGTCATGACCGACGGCGTGGCCGATTTCCATCTCTGGTTTCTGGCCAACTTGAGCCGTTTCCTCGGTTTCTGTCCGGGCAACGGATACACGGAGGGCGCCTGGTTCGATATACACGAAGGGCTCTATACTCCCGTGCGGCCGGCACATTCCGGCTACCTGTCGCAGGAGTGCACCCGCATCCTCTGCAAGCTGGTGGGCAGCGACGTATGCCGACTCGGCTTGCTCGGTCTCAACCGTCGGCAGCGGGTCGATTTCCTCGATGCGATGCTGGCCTATTTCGGCTATCATCTCGATGCGGTGGGCACCGTTCGATCGGTGCATATCCTGCGCGAAGTTTTTTATTAGCTCGGTCGGAATGCTTCTGACCGAATCGATAAGAAACGCATGGTCGAGGAGGGGGAAGTATGAAAAAGTACGGCTGGTTGATGATGGCGGCATACGTGCTGTCGGGAGCGGCGGGCACGGCGCAGGAGCGGCGTCTGCAGGATATTGTCTTTCCGGTGCCGCCGGGGAACGGGTACGGACCCGAATACACGCTGCCCGATTCGATGATCGTCTGGTCGCTGGATCCGTCGGAGCGATCGAAAACCGAGGCGATTTCCATCCGTTCGGCCGTGCCGATGACCTCGGTGGCGGTCATCCTGCGCGAGCATCTGCCCGTGCGAACCATGATTCTCCGGAATAATACGCTGCGGATCGGCCGTTATCTTATCCTTTCGAACGGTCAGGCCGAAAACTGGGGCCCTTATCCGAGCGGATACCTCGACGCTCGGACGATTTCGCTGCCTTTGCCTTGATTTTAGGTATTTTTGCTTATCGATTTGGGTATTTTTGCTTATTGAAAAGTCTTTTTTCCTTCCGAATTTTGCCGAAGGTTTTGACGGAAATGTCTTTTTGACGATCCGTTAATAATTTTAATAATCATTTAATAATAATTTCGGAAGGAAATGAAAACTATTGTTGCTTTGGTGTGCCTGCTGGGCATTTTCCCGGGACAGGCGCAAACCCGATCCGACGCACAGCCGGTTCCCGCTTCGCAAACGGCTTCGGAGACGGTTCCCGAACCGCTGCCGGCCGACGCTCCGGCGGTCGGTGAACTCGCAGACAGGGTCGATGCGCTCGAACGCAAAGCCTCGGCCTGGGACAAAATTCTGGCCCATCTGCCCCGGGTCTCCGGTTATATCCAGCTCCGTTATCTGTGGGACGATGCGGATCAGTCTTCGTTTTCGATTCGCCGCGCCCGTTTCGATCTGCAAGGCGACATTTCGAAGAAAATCGACTACCGATTGCAGGTGGAATTTGCCTCGGAAGTCCAAATCATGGACGCCTTCGTGCAGTTCAAACCGTTCCGCCAACTGAATGTGAAGGTCGGTCAGTACAAGGTTCCCTTCTCGATCGAGAATACCGATTACCTTCCGTTGAAATTCGAGTTCATCGACTATCCGATGGCCTTGCGCAAGCTGATGGGATTCAACGAGGTCATCGGCGGGCAGACGCTTTCGGCTGCGGGCCGCGACATGGGTATGACGCTCTGCGGCGGATTCGGCAAGCGGGACGGTTACAGCCTCGTGAACTACGATTTCGGCGTTTTCAACGGCACGGGCATCAACTCCTCCGACAACAACCGTTCGAAGGACGTCGCCGCCCGCCTGTCGGTGAAGCCGGTGAAGGGGCTGACGCTGTCGGGATCGTACTACTGGGGCGAATACGGCAAGGCCTATCTCAAACGCCGGCGCTATGCTGTCGGCGCCTGCTACGACCGCGGTGCGATCGTCGTCCGCAGCGAATGGGTCGGCGGCACGACCGGCATTGCAGCGACGGAGACGGCTCCGGTGAACGATCTGAACAGCGACGGCTGGTATGCGATGGTCGGCTGGCGGGCTTCGCATACGTGGATGCCCGTTGCGCGTTACGAGAGCTTCTATGCCGACAGCGATGCCCGTTCGGCTACGCGTCAGACCAATTACACGGTGGGGGTGCTTTGGCAGCCGCTCAAACAACTGCGCTGCCAGCTCAATTATACCTACGAAGATTATGCGCTGCAGACGACCGGAAACAAGCATGTCATTGCGGTGATGCTGACGGGGATTTTTTAATAAAACGACATGAAACGATATGAAATGGATTGAAAAACTGCGCACCGAAGATTGGGTAACCGTCTGGATGAGCATCCCGCTTCTGGTGCTGGCCGTGTGTTTCCCCAAGGAGATGCCGAGCGTGCCCTCGACCTTGATCGGCGAGGTGGCGTGGTACAACATCGCCGGGTTGTTCGTCATCGTGCTGGCGGTGCTTTATGTCGGCATGGCGCTGTTGCGGCGGCCGATGAAAGGATTGTTCTTCTCGTTGTTGGCGGTCTTTCTGCTCTCGCTGCTGGCGCAGGTCGTCGCCAATATCCCGCAGGTCGCCTACTACGGATTCGAATCGGTCTTCTTCTCCGTGATTTTCGGTCTGATCGTCCGCAACGTCTGGCACGTGCCCGACTGGATGAAACCGGCCATCCAAGGCGAATTTTTCATCAAGATCGGCGTGGTCTGCCTCGGTGCGACGGTCCTGTTCAGCGATGTGATGAAATCCGGCACGTTCGGTCTGGTGCAGGCTTGTTTGGTCGTGGCCATCGTCTGGTTCTTCGCTTTTTTCGTGGCGCGGCGGTCGGGCGTCGACCGCTCTACGGCCATGATCTTGTCGAGCGGCGTGTCGATCTGCGGCGTTTCGGCCTGCATCACGGCCGCCCGGGTGGCCGGCGGTGATGACCGCAAACTCTCCTATATCGTCTCGTTGGTGCTGATCGTCGTCGTGCCGATGATCTATCTGATGCCGTGGCTCGCCGGTAAGGTGCTGCCGCTCCTGTTCTCCGACCCGAAGGTTGTTGAAGAGGTGGCGGGCGCATGGATCGGCGGCACCATCGATACGACGTCGGGCGTCGCTGCGTCGAGCACCATCGTCGGCGAGGTGGCCAACCAGCACGCCGTCATCATCAAGGGGGCGCAGAACGTCCTGATCGGGGTCGTGGCCTTCTTCATCGCGCTCTACCTTTCGTCGCGCGGCGAGAAGGGCGCATCGAAGGCTCCGTCGTTGGCCATCGTGTGGGAGAAGTTCCCGAAATTCATCTTGGGATTCGTGGCGGCGTCGCTGGTGTTCAGTCTGTTGCAAAGCAACGGGCAGCTGACGGTCGGCGCTTCCAAAAAATTGATCGAACCCGGGGTCGCCAAGATGTTCTCGACGCTCTTCTTTTCGTTGGCGTTCGTCTGCATCGGATTGGACACCCGGCTGAAAGATATCGTTTCGAAGGAGAACCGCCATGCGTTGCGGGCCTTCCTGACGGCGCAGGTATTCAACATTATCATTACGTTGGTAATTGCCGCCGCGCTGTTCGGCGTGTTGAAGCCGATGTGGAACTGACCCCGCCGGTCGACAGCAACAAGAAAGCCCGTGCGGATTGCTCCGTGCGGGCTTTCGGTTCGTTCAGGCGTCGGGCTCCGGCGGCAGACCGGTCTGTCGGGCGATGCGCTGACGGACGTACCGGCGCATCCAGCCGAACAGCGGCGAATCGGAGATCTGCGAGGCGTTTTCGAGGAACGACCAGAACTCCACGCCGCAGGTGAAGCCGGTGAACAGCCGCGCGGCATTGAGATGGAGGAAGTCGAGCACGCAACAGTCTACGATCCACGCCATGACGATGGCTGTCAGGGTCAGGGCCAATTTGACGACGGTGCGCCAGGCCTTGCGGCTCTCGAAATACCACGGACGGCCCGCCCGCAGCGTTACGGCCCGATCGGCGATGACGCCCGTTGCGAAATCGACGCAGATGAAGAAGATCGCGCAGCTGATCGACGGGATGACGGGTGCGACAACGGCGGCAAGGCTGGCTGCCGCTCCGCTAATGAATCTGTACCAGTTTTCCATCGAGCGAGCAGCGTTTGAGAATGTTCTTCTTAGGGTCGTATTCCGGATAGGTTTCGGGGTAGGCTTCGATGCGGGCCACGGCCCGTTCGAGCAGGGCGCGGGCTTCGGTGTGCAGCGATCGGCGCTGCATCTCTTGGCGGGTCTCCTCGTCGAAATGGAGCACGTTCCGGTCGTCGGGCACCTCGCGGGAATCGATTTCGGATTTGCTTCCGAGCCCGATGGCCGCGAGCAGCCGTTTCCAGCCTCGGATGCAGGGGCGGTTCGTCCGGTTTTCGATCGGCTGTTCTGTCGCGTCGACGATCCGGTCGGCCAAGCCGGCCGCGATCGCTTCGTCGGGCGAGAGCCAGCGGCCGTTGCCGTTGTTTTCGGCCATCAGCGCTTCGAACTCCTCGGCGGGACGTCCCGAACGGGTCGCATAGACGCCGGCGATGCGGGCATCGGTCTGGCGGAGCAGCTCGACGTGGCTTGCCAATTCGGCGGCGTTGCCCTCGGTGGCGCATACGGCATTGTGGATGAGGTAGAGGGCGTTGGCCGACAATTCGCGACAGCCTTCCGACGCCGCCTGGGCGATGATGGTCGCGGCCGAAGCCGTGTAGCCGTAGCAGCGGGTGGTGATGCGGGCTTCGAGCGAACGGAGGGCGTCGTGGATCAACAGGGCGTCGTTGACGTCGCCGCCCGTAGAGCGGATATTGACGATCACCTCCGGAGCCTGTATCTCCGCGATGCGGCGCAGCGCCTCGCGGAATTTCTCGTAGGTGGCGACCCGCTCTTCGGGAACCTCGAACTGCCACTCTTCGGGCACGCCGATGGTTCCTTCGATGTCGATATGGCACGTTCCCGCCGTATCGACGATTTGGATTTCGGATTTCATCATGTGTATCGGTGATTTTTTAGGAAAATGGATTCGGAGCCGAAGCTCCGCGGTGAGAGGGAGAGAGGAGGAAGGACGGTCGTACGGCGGTGGGCGGAATCACACGGCCCGAAGCTCTTTGTAGAAGGCGTTGCGCGCCTTTTCGTAGGAGCAGCAGAACTCCTCGGCTATGGTTTCGAATGCTTCGCAGCGGGGCGTTCCGGCCCGTTCCGCACGACGTACCGCGTGGTAGATGGCCCGGCGTTCGCAGGCTCGGATGTCGATGAGACCTGTCCGCATCAATTTTTCGACGGCTTCGCGGGGAGGAAGATCGCCGATCGTTTCGAGCAGAAGGCCGGCGAATCGATGATCGAGTTTGCTCATTTTTTTTGTGGATTGTATGGATCATTCCGTTTTTTGGGGGGGGGCGCACTCGGCCGTTCAATCCTCCGGCAGCCGTTCGAACGAGCAGCGCATGGCCCGGGCATCGGGATCGTAGGCTTCGATGCTTGCGAGGGTGGCCCGGACGACACCTTGCCCCGTGTCGATGCGGAATACCGAACGGAGGTCGGCCTGTCCGGTTCCGAGCGCGAAGAGCGCTTCGTATTCATCGGGGTCGATGCGCAGCGTCAGTGCGATGCGTTCCAACGAGCCTTCGCGCGCTGCCTGGCGCCGATAGAAACGGTTCAGCCCCTTCAATCCGTCGCGATCCTCGAAACAGAGTGTGAATCCGGCCGTGGTGTCGTCGCCCGCGAAGTGGAAAGCTGCCAGCGGATAGCCGGTTCCGTTCGACGGGTAGCCCCAGCGTTCGTTTTCGGGCAGCGGGCGGATGCCCGCATAGCTTACGATTCGGGGCGTGAGGGTCGAATCGTCTTGTGTCAGGTCGTCGCGATCGCCCATTTGCAGCAGCAGTGCCGACGGGGCATTGCGGTAATGTCCGGCCGAACTGATCGTCGGGGCGAAAAGCGGATTGCGCAGCACTTTTTCGCCGTCGAGCGCCGCCGCCGACGGGGCCTCGCAGCTCCAAGCTCCGAAGGTCTCTCCGGTTTCGCTTTCGAACCGTTTTACGGGACCGTCGCCTTCGCGATAGCGCCAGTTGCGCAGCCGGTGGATTTCGGGGGCGATCGCCGTTCGGACGATGGGTTGCAGGAAATCGGTGCGGCCGATCCAGTCGACCTCCGGCCCTGCGCCGAAAAAGTCATCCGCCGGTTCGATGTAGACGGTTTTCGTCGCCTCCTCGGTGTAGAACCGCAGATTGAAGAGATGCGCTACGGCCCGCAGCAGTTCGATCTGACGGATGCGCAACTGGGCTACATCCTTGAAGTCGAGGTTCGAACCGAATGCCGGTCCTGTCCGGAAGACGGGTCGCAGCGAACACTCTTTGTGCAGCGTCAGTTTCATCGCCGGATCGGCTCCCGAGAAATAGATCTGATCGAAATATTTCGGATCGGTCGGCGTAATCCGTTCGGTCGCCGTGCTGATCCGCAGTTCGACCGTGGTCTGGCCCGTTTCATTGATATGCCCGTCGTAGAGGGCCCAATCGCCCGAATAGGGCGTCCAGCTGCTGTTTTCGAGGATATAGAGGGCCGGCTGGGTGATCGAACCGGTCGTCGGCGAGGCAACCAGCGCCGAGCGGCTCGTGAAATCGGCCCACTGTTCTTCCGTCGTTCCGTTTCGGTAGATTAACCGATAGCGGTCGCCGGATTGGTAGTCGAAGACGATGATGCGATAGGAATGATTCAGCATCAACTGGTTGCGACGGTCGGCATAGCGGTTCGCCAATGCGAATTTCACTTCCGTTCCGGAGCCGAGATAGAGCGTATCGAATCCTTTCAGCAGGGCTCGGCTGACGATGCGGTGGTCGGTTGTGTAGCGCAGGTAGTATTCGAATCCGACCTCGACGCTCGTCGGCGGCGCGAACAGGATTTTGCCATCCTTCAACCGGAAACAGCCGCCGTGGTTGACCAATTCGGGGATCGGTTCGCCGTCGGCATCGAGCGTTTGGGGCGTGGCCGTCTCGACGATGTTGCCGATGGTGTTGTAGAGCGCCGTCGGATCGGCATAGACGCGGCCGGTCGCATTGGCCGAGGCCGTTGCCGGAGCGAGCCTTCGGGCGTAGAATCCCATGCGTGCGTCGGCGGCGGCCGTGTCATGCGAGGAGTAGGCGCCGCTCATGTAGAGCGATCGGAAGAAATCCGATTCCAGAAAGCGGCTTTCGATGCGGTAGCCGGCCTTCCCGATCAGGACGTTCAGGAGGCTCGCGATGTGGAGGAACGGGCGGTAGTCATCGACCGAGAGCATCCGTTCGGCGGGCAGCAGGTCGGAGGAGTCGTATTCGGTCGGATATTCGTCGCGGTGCACCGGAAAGAACCGTACAGGGGTATCGGCCGTCCAGCTGTCGAGAATTTCCGTGGGGGTGAGCGTTGCGCGGAAGTCGACATCGAGCGTGTTGAACATGGCGCGGGCGGCATTTTTCGCCCATTGCGCACCGTCGTCGCGCAGTTCGAACACATACTCCGTCTCCGATGCCGAGAGCAGACGGGCGGTGCCTGCGAAGAGCACGGCTCCGTCGGCCGTCAGCTCAGCCGTGTGCTGTTCTTCGTTGAATCGGGTCGCCGCGTGCGGATCGCGTGCGAAGCGGGCGATGGCATCGTTGTTCGCAGTTGCCGGCAGCGTGATTTTCAGCGAACGGCCTTCGCCGCAGGCATCCGCATCGGCCAGCGTCGAGGCATTGTATTTCGGGAGCTCGGGCAGGCGGCCGCCGAGGTCGCAGCGGATTCGGTCGATTTTCAGTTCCATGATTGACGGGGGCGGTTTTTCGGACGGAAAGTGATTTCGAGGGGGCTCATCGTGCCGTATTTGTGGACGGCGGCACGGTCGCTGATGACGTCCACCGGCGTATAGCCGGCGCCTTCGACGATCCATACTTCGGGTGTGTAGAGCAGTTCGGCAAGGGCTTCGAGTCTTTCGCGGGTTTCGAGGGCCGACCGCAGGGTTCGGCGGCATTCGAAGGTCGTCGAGCTGACATATCCGCCGCTTCCGTAGGCCGATCGTTTCGTCGATTCGACGGTTGCCGTCGTCTCGATGGGGAACGAGTAGTGTTCGATCGAACCGCTTCGGCTGCGCCAAGCCAATCGTACGGCCTCCTGCACGGGCTTGACGACGGCATAGACCGCTTTGCCGCACGGGCCGGCATCGACCGTGATTTGGTCGGCATTCGGAAAATCGGCGGTATCGAGCCGGAAGAGGTGCAGCCCGCCCGAGGGAATGACGTGATTTTCTGTAACGGCGTTCGGGCCGTATTCGATGGTGAGCGTGATTTGTTGCGATGCTTGGGTCATGAGCGTCAGTTCATCGGCGGCTCCGTCGGGAATCAATCGCACGAGGGGCATGGAGGTGAGCAGGCAGGGGGCCGGAAGTTCGTCGGCCGAGGGAAGGAACGTGCGGGGCGGTGCGGCGAGCGTTTGGGAAGAGGCCGAGGAGGAGGCCTCCACGATGGCCGTGAGCGTGCGGCCCTCTCCGCCGTAGACGCCGGTGCTGCCGGTGGTCGGGGTGAATCGCAGGGCTCGTCGGAGATAGGGGGCGATGTCGAATTCGGCCGAGCGGGTTGCGGCGAAACGTTTCGCACCGTAGAGACGGGTTCGCGAGGCATCGGTGATGCGGATTTCGATGTCGGCGAGCGAGTCCTCTTGGACCGCATAGGTCAGCGGGCAGCCGAGCGGTACATACGAGTTGGGAATACGGGTGAATTGCATTTTTTATTAGTTCGATAGAAAATTACTGTGTTTCTGATAGCTGCGGCTGCTTCCGGCCCTTATGAAAGGCGGGATTCAAGCGCGGGCGGCTTTTCATCTTGCTCCCGACCGCTTTTTTTGTCGCCGATCGTTTCAAAAGCGGGTCGGTGAGCCGTGCGGCGAAAGAATCGTTTACCTGTCGATAATTCGGTTGAAAAGGTGTCGAAATCGGTTGATAACCGATAATAACTTTTCGTAAAAGATGGATCGATACGATTCGACGATTGTCGATAATCCGACGTTTTCGGATCGTTGATTGTGGATAACGGTGCAAATATACAATCCCGAAACCCCCTTTGTCAAGAGTTCGGCACGTTTTTTCTACGAATTATGGAAAAAACTTCCGTTTTTTTGCTTACCTTTGCCCTACCGAACCAATTTTTCAAATCTATGGATGATGGTCATAGTTCCGCGTATAGTTGTTGCGCCGACATACGGCGCAACACCCGTCGTCTGCGGTGTTCGGCAGGGAGATAGGCTCCGTGCCGGTTCGGTCGTGTCATTCGCTGCGGCTGCTTTTTCTCCTCATCGGTTCGATTCCGTCCGTCCGTCCTCCGTTTTCGCGTGGCACGAACGACGCATCGACACGCTCTTCGGCAATCAGAAAGACAAGGTTTCCAAAAAGTACTGGGACGCAGGTCTGAAAGCGGCGTTGCGGACCAATCCCGGCTGAAGAGCCGTGCGACCGGCCGGTCGCCTCTCTTGCAGCCAACGGATTCAGGTACTTTTAGAGAGTGGACGTTCATGATTACCATTTACCTCAAGCAATACAATAAAATCATCCGGAATGCCGATACGAAGCTCTTCGACGATTTGGGCTACGACGACATTCTGTGGATCGACCTGTTGCAACCGACCGTCAAGGAGCAGAAAGCGGTCGAAAACTTCATGGAGGTCAGCCTCCAAACCAAACAGCAGGTCGAGGAGATCGAATCGACCTCGAAATACTCCGAGACGGAGAACACGATCATTTCGAATGCCAATTTCTTCGTTCCGACGGGCGATTCGTTCGTCGTCGAGCCCGTGTCGTTCATCATCTCGAACGAGGGCGTGCTCGTGTCGGTGCGCAACGCCGAGTTCCGCACCTTCCGCGAGACGGAGAAGCGGCTGCAAATGAACTACCGCAGCTATTCGACCGGTTATCATCTGTTCATCTCGCTGTTGGAGGTGCGCATCGACTTCGATGCCGACCTCGTGGAGCTGGTCGCCAAACAGGTCGCGACGCTTTCGAAGGCGGTCAATTCGGAGGATTCGATCGACAAGAAGATCCTGCATCGCATCAGCGCCTTGCAGGAGAGCACGATGTTGCTGCGCGAGAACATTTTCGACCGGCAGCGCGTCTTGTCGGGGATTTTGCGCTCCGAGCGCTTCCCGAACGATATTTATCCGCGTTTGCAGTTGATGATCAAGGATGTCAATTCGCTGATCAACCACGCGGATTTCAGCTTCCAGCGTTTGGATTACATTCAGGATGCCGCATTAGGTCTGATCAATATCGAGCAGAACGAGATCGTCAAGATTTTCTCCGTGGCGGCCGTCATCTTCCTGCCCGCGACGCTCATCGCCTCCGTCTACGGCATGAACTTCAAGGCCATGCCCGAATTGGACTGGGCATGGACGTTGCCCAACGGATGGACGATCCCCGTCGGTTATCTGTTCGCCATCGGATTGATGATTTTCTGTTCCGGTCTGACTATCTGGTATTTCCGGTACAAGAAGTGGCTGTAGCGGCCGCTCGCAGCGCCTCGATGAAGCAGGGCCGCAGCTCCCACAGATTTTCGGTTTGCAGCCACAATTCGCGTGCTTGCGCCTCGACCGTCGGGCGTTCGCTCTCGATGTCATGCAGATAGCGGTCGTCCGCCGGATGTTCCGCCGCCGTGAACTCCTTGAAATAGGGGGCGAAATGCTCTTTGAACCGCTTCAGCTCGCCTTCGGGCAGCTTCCCGTCGCGGCGATAGGCCGACCATAGCAGCATGACCGAGCGGCTTGCCTGCCGGTCCGATACATCGTTGATGACCTCGTCGAACAGCTCCTGTTCGTCGAGTGCCAGATAGTCGAATGCCAGCAGTTCGCTCCCCTCCGAATGATCTTCGGGGTCGAGTTCCAGCAGCAGTTCGAGCAGGGCCGCCGACATTTCGAAATCATTGATTAAAAAATGATCTACGGCCGACGCATGGATGATTTCGAGCGCCGCTCGCGAATTGCAGTGATTCCATTCTAAATTGATCTCTTCGTTTTCGGGCAGCAGTTCCGCCAGCCGTCGGAAAGCGCGATAACGTTCGTCGCAGGCCGCTTCGACCTGACCGTCCCTTTCCAGCTTTCTGCTGTGGGACAGAACCTTGACAAAATCGTAAGGCCCCTCGCCTACGATTTCGAACGTTTGGTCGGGGGTGGGATTAAGGGCGGCTTTTTGCATCGCGTCGGAGTTTTAGCAGCATGACGATCATGACAACGAATGTCGCAATTCCGCCGAGTGCATAGGCCATTGTGCGGTCGGACATTCCGAAGAATTGGTCGGACACGAAGACGAACGACGCGCAGACATAGGTCATCAGCAGGGCTGGCACGAAAGCGACCCAGCGGTTCGCACGGCGTCGACAGAGCCATACCACAATGGCCCACAGTACGATGGTCGCAAGCGTTTGGTTCGTCCAGGCGAAATAGCGCCAGACGATGCCGAATTGCATCTGCGTAATCGCATAGCCTACGATGAAGAGCGGGATGCAGATTGCGAATCGTTTGAGTTTGTTGCGTTGGTCGATGCGGAGCATATCGGCGATAATCAGTCGGGCCGACCGGAAGGCTGTGTCGCCCGACGTGATCGGGGCCGCCACCACACCTAACAGGGCCAGAATCCCGCCCGCGATTCCGAGCATTCCGTTCGATACGGTGTTCACTACCCAAGCCGGATCATGGCCCGCTTCGCCCATCGTCGTCGACAGTTGGCCGGCTCCTCCGAAGAAAGCCATCGCCACCGCCGCCCAGATCAGCGCAATGATTGATTCGGAGATCATCGCCCCATAAAAGACACTGCGGCATTCGCCCTCGTTGCCGATGCAGCGGGCCATCAGCGGCGACTGCGTGGCATGGAAGCCCGAAATGGCTCCGCAGGCAATGGTGATAAAAAGGGTCGGGACGATGGGGAGTTTGTGCGGTTCGAGTTGGAAGTTTTTGAACGTGGTAGCCGTGAGTTCCGGAATCTCCCAGTGCCCGAAAAAGAGGGCTCCGAGCAGACCGACCGCCATCAGAATCAAGGCGATGCCGAAGACCGGATAGAGTCGTCCGATGATTTT
The DNA here is from genome assembly GCA_947629705.1 of uncultured Alistipes sp. Classification (GTDB taxonomy): domain Bacteria; phylum Bacteroidota; class Bacteroidia; order Bacteroidales; family Rikenellaceae; genus Alistipes. Next base: position 53,787 of record CANREN010000012.1, read on the forward strand.
GTCGATCGGCAGCAGGGTCGCCACGAAGTAGTAGGCGAGGATGATCCAGACCCATACGGGGATGGATATTTCGGGCACGAGCGACGTGAGCAGCTGGGCGGGGCTCAAAACGAATACGGCACCGACGAGTACCAGCAGCAGAATGGAGAAGATGCGCATGAATTGGCGCATTCCCTCTCCGAGATAGCGTCCGACCACTTCGGGGATGCTCAAACCGTCGTTGCGGACGAGCATCATGCCCGAGAGGAAATCGTGCATGGCGCCCATGAAGATGCCGCCGAAGGTGATCCACAGGAACGCGACCGGGCCGAAGCAGGCACCGAGGATGGCACCGAAGATGGGGCCAGTTCCTGCGATATTGAGCAGTTGGATCAGGAACGTCCGCCAGCGGGGGATGCGTACATAATCCACACCGTCTGCGAGACGGGTGCAAGGGGTTTGGGCCGAACGGTCGACGCCTGCGAGGCGTTCGAGATAGCGGCCATAGGTGAAATAGGCGGTAACGAGGAGGGCTAAACAGATGCAGAAAGTTATCATAGTCGTTGGATTTCCTGCGAATATAATAAGAAAAGCGATATTTTTTACAAAAATTTTGCGTGAAAAGAATTTTTTTCAGATATTTGCAAACCCGAAAGGGAAAAGAAAAAGAATCGGAGGGGCACCGAAAGGAAGACCGAAGGAGTACCGAAGGGGATACCGGAGAAGTACCGAAAGGAGCACCGGAGGAACACTTGAAAGGGAAACCGGAGGGGCACTGAAGGGAGCACCGGTTCTTGCAGGCCGAATTAGCTCAGTGGTAGAGCACTTCACTCGTAATGAAGGGGTCCCGAGTTCAAGTCTCGGATTCGGCTCAAAAAAGACGAGAGGTCGCACATGTGTGCGACCTCTTTTTTTGTGTGCCGGCTCGCCGTTTTTCCGACAACACCTCGCCGCGTGTTGCACATTGAGAAACTTTTTCGTAACTTTGCGTTGCAATTCCGAACGGATTGCAACAGACTTGTTTAGTGAAAGTGTTTCGCTGATCCTTATCGAGAAATCTGGAAAATTTCAACCCTGAAGGATAACAATACGAGCATTCATCACCGTGTATAGTTCGCGGTATCGTTTTCGATACTCTGACTATTCGGTGTGGGGTATTGTTTATTTCAGGTTGGGCATTCCAGAGCCTCTCGATAGATAAACGATTTCGACTCCACGCTTGAACCCCCGCCACCTCACTAATTGCTTGATATATAATGAATATATTTGACGTATATAGTCAAATGATA
>CANREN010000013.1 GCA_947629705.1 uncultured Alistipes sp.
AAGGTCGCCGGCGTGCAGATCAGCTCCTCGGCAGCCGGTGCCGGTGGCGCGGCACGTGTGATTCTGCGCGGTACGAAGTCGCTGACCAAGGACGACAATGCCTTGTACGTCATCGACGGCGTGCCGATGTTTACTGTGTATTCCGGCAGTACCTCGAACGGCATCATGAACGACCAGCCCGGTACCAACAGCGTGGCGGACCTCAACCCAGAGGACATTGAATCAATGACCGTGTTGACCGGTCCTTCGGCTGCGGCGTTGTACGGTTCGAGTGCCGCAAACGGTGTGATTCTCATCACCACGAAGAAAGGTGCCGAGGGTGCTACGCACGTAACGTACAGCAACAGTACGAGTTTCTCCAAACCTTTTGTTATGCCGAAATTCCAGAATACCTATGGAAATGCTTTTGGCAGTTCTTTCAGCTGGGGTGAGAAACTGGCCGCATCGTCGGGTTATGACCCTGCCGATTTCTTCAACACGGGCGTTTCGGAGATCAACAGTGTAACCATGACGACCGGTTCGGAGAAGAATCAGTTCTATGCTTCTGTTGCCACAACGAACTCGTCGGGTATCCTGCCGAACAACGATTACAACCGTTATAACTTTACTTTCCGCACGACCAACAAGTTTGCGAAGGACAAATTGACGTTGGATGCCGGTGCACAATACATTATCCAAGATAATAAGAACATGGTGGGGAGCGGCCAGTATTTCAGCCCTCTGCCGGCGTTGTATCTCTTTCCGCGCGGGGAGGATTTCAACGAAGTCCGTATGTTCGAGCGTTGGGATGAATCGCGCAACATCATGACCCAGTTCTGGGAACAGAAGTTCTCTACGGATTTGAGTATGCAGAACCCCTATTGGGTGATGTACCGCATGCAGAACGAATTGAAAAAACGCCGCTATATGTTCAATGCAAGCCTGCGCTGGGATATCACTGACTGGATAAACGTCACGGGACGTGTCAGCATTGACAACTCCGATCAGGACACTTATGAAAAGCGGTATGCCGGCACGCGCACGACATGGACGGAGACCAGCACCAAAGGTTACTACGGACATACCAAGCAAAGTGACCGTTCAACTTATGCCGATGTTTTGTTGTCTATTAACAAGACGGTAATCGATGACCGGATGAGCATCCAGGCCAATATCGGTGCTTCGATTAACGATCAGGTGGAGGATGCAGCCTATTTGAAGGGCGGTTTGGAGAAAATCCCGAATTTCTTTGCATACAACAATATCGGCGTCAATATGTCGAAACGCAACGAGTTGAAATGGCACGACCAGACGCAGAGCGTTTTCGGAAGTTTGGAGCTGGGCTGGGATCATTGGCTCTATTTGACTGTAACGGGCCGCAATGACTGGGCATCGCAGCTGGCATTCACGGATGGCGTATCGTATTTCTACCCGTCGGTCGGCATGTCGGTGGTATTCAACGAACTCTTCGACCTTCCGAAGGAGATATCGCTGTTGAAACTGCGGGGTTCGTGGGCGGAGGTGGCCTCGGCACCGACTCGTTATTTGACGAGGTTGCAACTTGCTTACAACGAGCAGTCCAATCAATATCTGATGCCGGATACCCACTATGACCTGAATCTGCATCCGGAGAACACTCGCTCGTACGAGGTGGGCCTGAATGCGCGGTTCTTCGGCAACAGCCTGCATTTCGATGCGACTTACTACCGTAGCAATACTTTCCATCAGACGTTTACTGTACCCGCGTCATCTTCATCGGGTTACAAATCGAATATCGTGCAGACGGGCAACATCCAGAACGAGGGTATCGAGCTGGCGCTTGGATACTCTCATGAATGGGGCAAGCTCGATTTCTCGACGAATGTAACTTATTCGTACAACAAGAACAAAATCATCGAACTGGCTGACGGGGCTATCGACCCTCTGACAGGTACTCAAATCGATATGCCGGAGTTGGTGAAAGCATCGGAGTACGGCCAGCTGGGCGGCCCGGCGCTGATTCTCACCAAGGGAGGGTCAATGGGCGACCTCTATACCAACAAGAAGCTGCTGGTCAATCCGAACGGCTATGTTCGCGTAGAGAATCTGCCGGATGGTGAGCGCAACTATATTGGATCGCTGCTGCCGAAGTGCAATCTCGGCTGGACGGGTTCGCTCTCTCATTCAGGTGTGCGTTTGGACTGGACGGTAGCGGCACGCATCGGCGGACTGGTTGTGTCGGATACGCAGGCTTTCCTGGACGAATACGGTGTGTCGGAGGCTTCGGCTGCAGCGCGCGACCGCGGTTACGTAATGGTTTCCGATAAACAGGTCGACCCGCAGTCGTACTATTCAGCCGTTACTGCGGCGGCAGGATCTTTCTACACCTATGATGCGACGAATGTCCGTTTGGCCGACTTGAGCTTGAGCTACACCTTCCCGCGCAAGTGGTTCCGCAACAAACTGGGCATGACGGTAGCATTCACGGCAAAGAATCTGTGGATGATTTACTGCAAAGCGCCGTTTGACCCGGAAGGAACCTCTGCTGTTACGGACAACTTCTATCAGGGATTGGACTATTTCCAGATGCCAAGCCTTCGTCAGTTGGGATTCAGTGTCAAATTAGCATTCTAAAACATGATGAAAATGAAAAAGATGCATAATATTATAGTCAAATTCATCACGGCCGTTGTGTCGTTTGCGGCGGTATCGGGATGTACGGGGAGTTTCGAGGAGTACAACACGAATCCCTATGCGCCTACCATAGAGGAGATGAACCGCGACAACACGATGGTCAGCTCCTTGATGGACGGCATGATCACCTCGCTGTGCCAGACGCAGGAGAACGACGTGCAGGAGATTGAAATAATGATAGGCAGCGAATACGGCGGCATGACGGCGGCACGGAAGCAGTGGCGTGAGGGTGCTGACCATGACTTTTCGGGTTTCAATCCGCGTGATGTCGACTGCGACTATACGTATAATGAGATTATGGCGGAAATCGGCGCCGGATATTTCCAGTTGAGGGAAATCACCGGAGGCGAAGGTGATGTGTTCGCCTTGGCGACGATCATCCGTGTGGCAAGTATGTTGCGGTTGAGCGACATTTACGGACCGATGCCGTATTCGCAGCAGGACGGCAACAAGACCGTGGTGCCCTACGACAGTGAAAAGGATCTCTACAACTATATGCGCACCGATTTGGACGGCGCCATTGAGGCGTTGCAGTCGATGGCAGTCAGTGGCAAGGCGAACGCTGTGCTGGCCGCGGCTGGAGACCCTGTTTTCCACGGCAATTACGGCAAATGGGTAAAATTCGCCAACACCATCAAATTGCGTATGGCTATCCGCATGTTGTGCACAACCGATAGCGAGGCACAGGCGGCCGCACGCACCATGGTGCAGGAGGTGCTGGAAGATCCCGTAGGCCCGATGCTCGAGGTCGACGACCATGCCGTTACGACTGCATTCGACAAAAGCCGCAATCTTTACAACTACATTGCGAACGAGTGGAATGAAATCCGCGCGAATGCGAACATCGTGTATTATCTCGCCTCGTATGGTGACCCTCGTTTGTCGATATATACGAATTCATATTATACTCCTTCTTTCTCCTTTTACCCGTTTCCTTCCGGTGTGCTTCAAGGAGCTCCTACGGGAAATGGAGAGGAATATGAAAATATGACTAAATTGAAAATAGGCGAGAACGATCCGCAATGGATTATGTCGCCTGCGGAAACGTGGTTCCTGCTGGCCGAGGCCGGATTGAAGGGCTGCGATATATCGGCGAAAGGGACGCCCCAGTCGTGCTACGAACAAGGCATCCGAGTTTCGATGCAGGAGCGTGGAGCCAACATAGGCTCCTATATGAGCGAAACGAATACGATTAAAAATCAGTCATTCAACGATGGCATCAATGACCCGCAGAACTTGCAATTGCCCGAAAATGCTCCGATTCAGTGGTCGGATGATCCGGAAAAGCAATTGAGCCAGATTTTGACGCAGAAGTGGCTGGCGAATTTCCCCAACGGGTTCGAGACATGGGCCGACGTGCGCCGCACGGGGTATCCGCTTTTCTTGACGCCGGTGTCGCGCAACAGCGATGTGCACGAGGTGAAAGAGATGTGCCGTCTGAAATTCCCGACCGTCGAGTACAATACCAATCGTGAAAATGTCAACGCAGCCGTGTCGATGCTGAATGGCGGTACGGATGCGTATACCACAAGACTGTGGTGGGACAATGACTAATTAAAAAACAGTGGAAAATCATGAAAACCAAACAGAATTTTAATATCCTGGCCCTGCTGCTCCTTATGGGCGGTCTGCTCTGCTACGGGTGCAGCGATTGGACGGATGTCGAAGCGGAGCGTTATGCAGGGACGGTCGAGGATTCCGACTTTGCCGACCCGGGAAGTGATGAACCGGGTGAGGAAGGGGGCGGACTGCCTGAACGTCCTGAATCATACTACGAGCAGCTGCGTGCCTATCGCCAGTCTAAACACAAGAAATTCGGCGGCTGGTTCGGCGGCTGGTCCGGCTTCAATGGGAAACGTCTTTCGCAAGGCTCGCTCGCCGCACTTCCGGACAGTATCGACTACGTTTGTCTTTGGCTCTTTACCTCTGGAACAGGTCTCAATATCGAGAACCTGCATCGTGATGCCGCAGAATTCCACCGCCGCGGCGGCGTAACGCTGATGTGCTGGTCGGCGCGCGAAATCGGCGACGGCATGACCCCTCAGGGGCAGTCGGCCAGCCAGCTCTTCGGCACGGGCGACGAAGGCATCAGGAAATATGCCCAAGCCATTGTCGACACCTGCGTGAAGTACCATATCGACGGCTTCGAGAATGACTTGGAGTCGTACGGTACGCTCTCGTCGCAAAAAACGACGATGAACCTCTTCCTGCGCGAGCTGATCGACCGTTTCAAGATTGCCCACCAGCAGAATCCCGAGACCTGCGCCGGCATCGTATCAGTCGATATACCGCGTGCATGGTGGCAATATTGGACTCCGCTGGATGCCGATGTCGTCAAAGACCTCTACATGATCCAGTGGCAGGACTACGACCAGTGCGACTCTCAATCTGGCCTTTCGAGTTTCATATCGGGCATGCAGAGCAACAACAGCGCTGCTTACGAGCAGGCGAAAGAGAAGACCATCAGCACGGCGACGTTCGAGCGCGGTGAATCCGACAAAGCGCGGTTGAAGAGAGCAGTTGCTCTCAACTATCGCCATACCGACGGTTTCGAATTTGCCGGATATGGAGCTTACCACATAGAGTATGATTACTCGAATAACAATTATGCTTATGTGCGCGAATGTATCCAGATTGCGAACCCGCATTGATTTCAAGTGGCTTGCAAGAACGAATAGTAAAAACAACGAAATTATGAAAACAATAGAAATTGGTGTTCTGGCCTTGGCTGCACTCTTGTGCGGCTGGAGCTGCGACGATGCCGAACTTTCGCCGCTCACGGGCGAAGACGACGTCTACGTTTATCTTGAAGATGCCACCTCCAACAAGGTGATTGGGGACATGGTCCTGGTATCCCAGACGAATACGCGCCCTGTTACAATACGGCTGAATCATGCGGTCGATCACGACGTTACGGTTCACTTCGCCCTGTTTGACGACGAAATGCTGGCGGAGCTGAATAGGAAGGTCAACGGTTCTTTCAAGTGTATCCCAACCGAATACGTCGACATTCCCGAGTCGGTGGTGATTCCTGCCGGACAGGTGAACGCTACGTTTAATCTGACGTGCGACAAGTTCAGTATGGAGGGGGAAAAGTACGCCATCCCCTACTACATCACTTCCGCCGAGGGTGCGTCGGTTACCTCGACCTCCTCACGGTATGCGTGGTCTATTTCTGCGGAAATCGGCGAAGTTCCCTGCCTGATTTTCGGTAAAGGCCGTTCGGATGCCACGCGTTTGGCTCCGTGTTCGACCGACAGCAATGATAAAAGTAAATGTTGGCGGTTGGGCCTTGACAAATTTACCCTCGAATGGTGGGTGAAAGCGGTGTCCTATCCGAGAAACAATCAGGCCCTTTTCTGGATGGGGGACGATAATGGCGGAAACAGTGCGGCCTATGCGCGTTTCGGCGATGCAGATTATTATAAATACAATTATTTGCAAATCAAGTTGACTGGTAAGGAGCAGAAGTTCGATACGGGCGACCCGAACAAGTACGGACTCACGGCGAATCGGTGGTACCATTTCGCGTTGGTTTTCGACGGCTCGGAAGGGGGCTTGTTCACGCTCTACATGGATGGCGAGCCGGTCATCGACCACGGGACGAACAAGCCTTTGGAACACGTCAGCAACCTCGAACAGTTCATGCTCGACAAAATGGACTTCTGCGACACCGATACGCAATATCGTCAAGGCGACACCTACATGTGCCAGTATCGGCTGTGGAAGACGGTGCGCACGCAGGAGGAGATTCAGAAGTACATGTATGTCGAGCCGCAGTACACCGATCCCGATCTGGTGTTCTACCTGCCGATGAACGAAGGCGAGGGCGACACTTTCCACGACGTTACCGGCAACGGACATGATGGGGTAATTGGCAATATCTCTAATGGAGCGCACACCGCCGCCGCACGGTGGAGCACGGTTCGTCTGGCTTCGGACAAGTGGCCTGAATAGGGACTTGCAGAACTGCCGTTCCGTCTATGCAGACGGAACGGCAGTGGCCTATACGAAAGGGCTGTCTGACAAGGTTCAGACAGCCCTTTTTTGTTACAAAGGCTTGCATTCCGGAATATCAGAATAAAAGCCTTTGTAATTACAGGCTAATTCCTTTGGATTGCGCCAATTCCTTTTGTTTCGGAACAATACATTGATTTTACAGTCGAATTGCGGTTTCTGTATCGGCTATGGGGCCCCTTTCACTGAATCTATCGGGAAGCAAGGTGCAACCACGCTGTAATCTTCGCCGAACAGTCGGTTTAGGTCGCTGCATCACTGTCAAAACATGCCTGCGGCATCAGTAGATGAGCACTTTGACCTTGGCGGGGAAGATGCGCTTCGGATCGCCGAACAGGGCGATGGACTCGGCGAGGTACCCCTTGCTGACTTTCGCCATGCCCCTTGCCGGGCTGTATGTCGATGCGGTGGATGAAATCTCCCGGATTCGACCGTTCGAGCAGCGCCAACTCGTCTTTCCACTGCTGTGCGAACTCGGCACGCCGGAAGCCCTTTTCGAGACTCTTGAGACCCCTTTCGCGGTCCAGTCATTGCTCATCGTCACGATCATTCTCCTTCCCTGCGTGCCGGATGCCGGTGCGTTTGGCTATCGACAACTCGTTGGTGGAAACCTACAATCAGGAGCACGGCACCTCGTGTCGGCCCGTCACCTCCGCGAGCCTCGATGCAGCGACGCTGACGGTGTCGAAAGACCAGACCTCGTCCGACAACGTCGTGCTGCGCTTCGCCGACGGAATGGCGTCCCTGCGCTATGGCGAATCCTATCTCATACCTGTGAAGATCACCTCGTGCGACAGTTTCGGCAGCGAAATCGCCGGAATCGACAACAGTTGGCAGTCGAGCGTCTTCTATTATGAGCTCAAATGCCAGTATCCGCAGAAGATGACCGTCGATACGCAGTCTTCGCAAGGCGTCGCAATCGACAAGACGGTCGTTACGATGATGCAGCACAATGGAAGCCTCGGTGATTCCGACGGCAGTTATACGTGGCAAAGCAGTCCGAATAGCATGTGGCGGAATACAGCGAATGAGGATTATTGGAACGAATTCGACTTGAAGGAGGTCTACGATATCACCTGCATAAGATTCCAATGGGAAAGCGGCTCCTATGCGGCCACTTCGTTCTGGATTTCCGTCAGCGAGGACAAGATTACATGGAAGGACCTTGGAACCATTGAAGATTGCCCGAAGCCGTCAACGTCATGGTATGCAGTCCCATACTCCTATTTGAAATTCGTAACGCCGCAGCATTGCCGATATATACGCATCCGCGCATGGGGAGGCGGCAATGTCTACGCTGCGTACAGTGGATGGCCCGTTGACTTCTACAAAGTCAGCGAGTAACCGAATCCGCCAACTCTGCCATGCAGCGTAACCGCATAAGGGTATTCTGCAAGGTAGCGCAAAAAGACTCGCCCCGACAGCTGTCGGGGGCGAGTCTTTTTACAGCCCGTCTGCGGAATGAAACTGCGCGGCATTCGGTGCCGCGCAAGAATTCTGTTCTGCCTGTTTGCCTGTCCCTGCGGGCGGAAACAGGCCCGAAAGGGCAGGAAACCGCCATGGCGGCGGGGAGAATGCTGGTATAGACGCAGGCACCCTCCTATCTCGGCATCCTAATCAAGCTGTATTAGTTTTAGAGGGGGGGCATGGCCGGAAACGATATATCCCGATTCGAACCGGCTATAGCCCGCAGAACAGACCTTTTGCCCCCTCTCCTGCAATGAGTCCTCTATAAGGGAATCTTCATTAATGAGTGCAGGATTCTATCTTACGGGCAGCACGGCAAGTCCGGCCCATCTCGCCCTGTATGACGGCGCATTCATAACAAGCAAGATTGAATATGTAATCCCGCAACTCGGAACGCGTGGCACGGCGCAAGCAACAATAACCTCGCGGCAGACGATGCCACAGGCGGAAATGGCACAAGTCCGAACTGCTCGATTCCATGTAAATGACGCCCGAGACCTCTTTGTCGAAAATACCGAACAGGCTGCCGGATGCGGAGTATGCACGCTCCGTTCGGCGAAACAGATACAGCTCCCCCGCCCGACAGCGAGAGGCTTGTAAAAATCGACGTGAAGAATCACTCGTGCCGATTCTTGTTCTGTGTGTACGTTTGTTGCTCATTTCCGGCATATCGTTTGAAGGTGTACATTCAAGGATATGCCCGGTATCCTGACTGTCGGGCACGGCTTACCACAGCTCGATACAACGAAGCCAAGAACCGTGCATACCGGTTCCCGGCCGTTTATCTGTATCTGTAAATGTGGTAATTCTGCCCGGATAAACAGCAACGAATGCTCTATAAGAGGATCTGTCATTTCAAAAATAGCTGCTCTTTTCGATTTCTCCAAATTTTTCCCGTATATTTTCGATTACCTCTAAAAAATATTAGATACCTGCGTATAAAGAGAGCTTTGCCGAAGTACGATAACAGATACAACAGAACAGCCGATAGAAAATCTATTTTTCTTTTGGCTGCAAGATGCCGGGGGTTTCGGAGAAATGGAAAATAATCCCTTAAAAAGGGTTGAACAGACAGTTGACGTGATAACATATACAACCGATACAACCAACAGAAAACAAAAAAGCGGCTATTTCGCTTTTGTTCCTGTACTGTTTCTTAAACATAGGGCGTAAATTCGTATCTATTTTAATATTTAATAAAACAAGAAATATCCAATATCAATTCCCTACGTTCGTCTGACGAGAATAAGCTACACTTTCCGTGTAATCGATATGTCGATACAAAAATAGCGATTTTTGGGGAAAGTGCAAAAAAAAAGCCGTCCTGCTTCGGATGGTCTTTGGCGTCATGGGCAACGCTTCGAGCTACGCGGTTCGAAGTCTCCCACCTGCGGAGGACGCCAAAGCGGCGGCCTTCCGCAGGCGGGAGACTTCGCATGATTTCAGCTTGGGTCGGGCGCTCGACCGGGTTGGCATCGGTTCTCTGTCTGGTTCCCCGATGCGGTGGTGTCTCTGTTTGCTCTTGGAGAGCATCTCCGCTGCCGCCCCGTTTCCGAAAGGCGCAGTCGGTAGCGAAGAAAGTCTGCCAAGCACAGGAACGCCGAGCACAGGAATGCTCCATCGCATCGGGAAGCCCTTTCAAATGGGCCGCCCCGTGCCGGTTAATTCACCCGTGCCGGTTAATGAAAACGGGCTTCGACCTTTTTCCAGTCGATGTTGTCCCACAGCGCCGCTACGGCATCCGCCCGACGATTGCGGTAGTCGATGTAGTAGGCGTGTTCCCAAACATCCAGACAGAGCAGCGGCTTCATCCCGTGGCGCAGCGGATTGCCTGCATTCTGTTCGCTGACGATGGTCAGATTGCCCGCCTTGTCCTCGGCTAACCAGACCCATCCCGAACCGAACAGCGCCGCCGCCGCTTTGTTCATCTGTGCCTTGAGCTGCTCGACCGAACCGAAATCGCGGTCGATGGCCTCTTTGAGTGCCCCCGTGGGGCGGGGCTGCGGCGTGGGCGAAAGCTGGTCGAAGAAAAATTCGTGGTTCCAGACTTGCGCGGCGTTGTTGAAGATCGGGCCGTCGGCCGAAACGATGATCGCCTCGAGCGGCTGGCCTGCATAGGGCGAATCGACGATCAATTCATTGAGTTTGTCGATGTAGCCTTTGTAGTGCTTGTCGTGATGGAAACGCAGGGTCTCCTCTGAAACCTGCGGTGCGAGCGCATCGTAGGCGTAGGGCAGCTCGCGCACGGTGAACTGCGGTTGCGTCATGGTGTCGGTGGTGGTCATGAGATGGATAATGAGTGGTAAGACAGATAAATACATGGACGAAATCGTTTTGTGCGGGCGTTCGCGCGGCCCGCGGATGAAAGGTGCTATTCATCGACCGGTTCGAACGCCCACTTGCCTTCGCCGCAGACCGGACAGATCCAGCCTTCGGGCAGGTCGTCGAACGAGGTGCCCGGGGCGATGCCGTTTTCGGGGTCGCCCGCTTCGGGGTCATAGATGTATTCGCATACGGTGCATCGATACTTTTTCATGGTAACGGATCGTTTGTTGTTCGTAAATTCGGTGGGAGGTTGAACAAATAGCGTACCGCAAATTCCGTCGTCGGGCGAAATCTGCGATACGCGGGATGCCCGTGTGCGGTGTGCGGGCCGGATACGGAACCGATCGCAGCCCGTCGCGTTCGGTCAGAGCAGCGTTTCCATGATCTGCACGGCATTGAGGGCCGCGCCCTTGCGGATCTGGTCGCTCACGCACCAGAAAGTCAGTCCGTTGTCGCAGGTCAGGTCGCGGCGGACACGGCCCACATAGACAGGGTCTTTGCCCTCCATGAACAGCGGCATGGGATAGACGTTGTTCGCCGGATCGTCCTGCAAGACGACGCCCGGGGCTGCTGCGAATGCGGCGCGGGCCTCCTCGACCGTTACCGGACGTTCGGTCTCCAACCAGATGCTCTCCGAGTGGTTGCGCATGACCGGCACCCGCACGCAGGTCGCCGATACGCGGATGTCCGAGTGCATGATCTTCTGCGTTTCGTGGTACATTTTCATCTCCTCGCGCGTATAGTCGTTCTCCATGAAAGCGTCGATATGCGGGATGACGTTGTAGGCTAATTGGACGGAGAATTTCGATACCGTGGGCTGTTTGCCGGCGCCTAACTCGGCGTATTGCCGCACCAATTCGTCCATCGCTGCGGCTCCGGCGCCGCTCGCCGACTGGTAGGTCGCGACGTGCACCCGACGGATATGCGAGAGCCGTTCGATCGCTTGGAGCGCCACGACCATCTGGATCGTCGTGCAGTTGGGATTGGCGATGATGCGCCGCGGAGCGTTTTTCGCATCGTCGGGATTGACCTCGGGGACGACCAACGGGACGTCGGCATCCATGCGGAACGCCCGCGAGTTGTCGATCATCGTCGCTCCGTAACGGGTGATGGTTTCGGCATACTCTTTCGACACGTCGGTGCCCGCCGAAGTCAGTGCGAAATCGACCTTGCGGAAGTCGTCGTTGTGCTGCAACAATTTTACGGTGAGCGGCTTGCCGCGGAACGAATAGGTGCGTCCGGCACTTCGGGCCGATCCGAAGAGCGACAACTCGTCGATCGGCAGGTTGCGATTTTCCAGAATCTTCAGAAATTCCTGACCCACGGCGCCGCTGGCGCCCACGATTGCGATTCTCATTTTGAGTATATGTTAAAAACTAAATGGTTGCTATCATTAAAACTTCTTTACTTTCTGAATTGCTTAATGCATATTTAATGTCTTTACTCATCATAATTGTAACTTGTCGTCCTTCGCTTCGTAGGATATTATATATGTCTTCTATTGACGGAATGCCGTTTGACCGATAGGAAATAACTAAAATACTTTGATTGAATTTTCGGAATAATCGTTTGAAAGAATCTGCAATTTTATTTTTGTTGCACCATGTATTTTCAACTCGTTTCAATCGAAGATGTTTGCTCTTGTAATCAATCAAATCCACCCATTGCGGATAGCATACAACCCCGTTTAAGAAATGGTAAAAATCCGAATAGTCAAGACCGACACCATTTGCATTGATGTAAGGGGTATCGATATAGACTAAATCGTAGGTGCCGGTAATAGACAAAGCATCTAAATTACAAGAACGACAATATTTACCATTATCAAATACGGCATTATTGGCTTCTGTTACAAATCGTCTGAAATGAATCGGAAAAGGTGTGTCCCAAGTTACTTTATTGCCGAAGCTTCGTTTTACGTTTTGCATCCGAACGTATAAATTACGACGATGGAATAAATTATAAGGCCGTTTAATGATACAAGATTGAAATAATGCGAAATAAGCAATAGCCTGTTTATATGGATTGTTCATCATGCGGATATTGGTAGAAACCATATCCAACCAACGGTTTTCTGCATCAGTGAAATAGATATTGCTAAATGTTTTCTGAATAAAATCTGGATAAATGATATCCGGTCGATAAACTAATAAGTGATTGATCTCTTCGTCGTTTAATAATTGATCCGTATTTTCGATAAGCGCTTTCCCGATAATCGAATTGAAAGGCAAAATGTCGTTATAAGTAACGGTTTTACCCTCTTGTTTCATCTTATAAGCCACACATCCCGTACCGCCGAACGCATCCAATGCTGTTTGGAATGGTAAATCTTTTATTGCATTCCATATCCAATCAATGAATTTCACTTTACACCCTTGATACCGAGTTGATGGAAAAACGGGTATATGTGGATTATCAAATAATGTATATGCAAACTCTCTTCTCATTTTAGAGATGTTTGAATTGTTTGTATTCAGTAAGATTACTATAGTATGGCTTTTGTAATTCTGCGCGTTGGGCCATATCTGTTGTTAAATAATTTCTCCAATAATCATCGAATATTTCTTCGCCGAGTAAATGAAATGGCCCATTTCCACGTATTAGATCGTCAATCTTGCAGATGGAACCAATGTTTTTCGTGTTGCCGCTTCCTGGCCGGTCTGTTGCAATACGCCATTTCTCTTGTACGAAAAATTGAAAATCTTTTACGACCGATTGTATTTCGTCCAATTGATCCAATCGATAAATTTTTCGCTCGTCGATTCTTTCGATAGTCGAATAAATCATGCCAAGTACAATGTGAGCCGTATAAGACTGATAGGGATACATGATATTTTTCGTACTGTTTCGCTCTCTGAAGTATCCAGTAAATGCACCTAAAGTTAATCCGTTGATTGTGTTTGCTGTTTTTCGATAGCTGCTTTTCAAATCGACGGCAAATAAATGCCCTTCGTCATCTTTGAAAGTAATATCCGGATAATAGTTTTGTTCCTTTGTCAGTTCAATTTCCAATCCATGTGTTTTTGCAAAATCATAAATTTTAGGAAAGATGTATAATTCTGCAATTTTTGAGATAACTTTTGTATCATTTGATATTGTATAGATTGTTTTGTGAATATCCACAAACCCTTTGACAACCCAATCGCCATTTGGTTGACTGATTTCTGCATGAAAATCTTTGACAGCGGTTGTAAGAAGATCGATGAATGTGCGTTTGTCCATTTTTTATTGGGTTAAATAATATCAATCGAAAAACTCATCGTCTTCGGCGATGCCGGTTTCCGACTCCAGCGCGCCGGCGAGCGCCTCGTCGCAGTCGTAATGCGGCATCTGCGCCGGCCGGATGAACGTATCCGTCCGACCGATCCCGAACCGGCCGTCTTCGTAAACATTCTTCATGAATTCGCCCACGATCGGCAGCGCGACGACGCTTCCTTCGCCCGCCGAGATCAGGTGGACGAACTGGTCTTCGCCGCCGACCCAGGCTCCGGCCACGATCTTCGGCGCCACGCACATGAACCATGCGTCGCGGTTTTTGTTGGAGGTGCCGGTTTTGCCGCCGATCTCCACGCCGGAGAAGCCGTAGTCGCGGTTCAGACGTCCCGCCGTACCGGCATTGACCACCCCTTGCAGCATGGTGAGCATCGTGTAGGCCGTGCGTTCGTTGATGGCATCCTGCGATTGCGGGACGAACGTGGCGATGACGTTGCCTAATTGGTCTTCGATGCGCGTAACGAAGGTCGCGTCGTTGTGCACGCCCTGGTTGGCGAAGGTCGAGAAGGCGCTCACCATCTCGAACACGTTCGATTCGGAGGTGCCCAGACACAACGCCGGAACCGGATCGATGAAGCTGCGGATGCCCATGTTATGGATGAAGTCGGCCACAGCCTCGGGTTGTTTGGCCTGCTTCATGATCCAGGCCGAGTAGTTGTTGCGGCTGCGGGCCAGCCCCCACGACAGCGGATTGAGCTCGCCGTTCTGCTCCACCTTGCCGGCCTCTTTGGGGGACCAGGCCGTGCCGTTGGCCGTCTCGATGGTAACCGGCAGATTGGGAACCATCGTGCAGGGGGTCATGCCGAGGTGGTCGATGGCGAACGTATAGACGAACGGTTTGATGGTCGAGCCGATCTGCCGCTTGCCCTGTTTTGCCATGTCGTACTTGAAGTATCGGAAATTCGGGCCGCCGACATAGGCCTTGACGAATCCCGTGTGCGGATCGAGCGCCACGAACGCCGCGCGCATGATGCGTTTGTGGTGGAGAATCGAATCGCGCGGGGTCATCAGCGTGTCGCGTTCGCCCTGGAAGGTGAATACCTTCATCGAGCAGGGGCGGTCGAACGAGGCTTCGATCTCGCGTTCGGCGATTCCGGCGTTCTTCATCTCGCGGTAGCGATCCGAATAGCGGATGGCATGTCGCATGATCCGGTCGCGTTCGGTCTTGTCGGCATCGAGGAAAAGCACCTTCGTGCGCTTGTACTGCGCGTCCATGCGGGGCTGGATGACCCGCTCTAATTGGTTCTGCACGGCCTGTTCGGCATAGCGCTGCATCTCCGAATTGAGGGTCGTATAGATTTTCAGCCCGTCGCGATAGATGTCGTAGGGCGTGCCGTCGGCCTTGCGGTTCTTGCGGCACCAGCCGTAGAGCGGATTGCGGTCGTATTCCGATACGGCCTGTTCATAGTCCCAGTCGTTGTTGAACTGGTTGCGGCGGGGCCGGTCGGCATTCATCGTCAACCGGAGCATTTCGCGGAAATAGGTGGCCGTGCCGGCATTGTGCGATACCGGTTTGTAGTTCAGTACGATGGGCAGCGCCGCGATCGAATCGTACCGGGCGCGCGACAATGCTCCGGCATGGTGCATTCGCGACAGCACCAAATTACGGCGCGCCAGCGCATTCTCCGGATTGCGGATCGGCGAGTAGCGGGTCGGTGCATTCACCACGCCGACCAACATGGCGGCCTCCTGTACGTTGAGCTGCCCGGGCTCCTTGTTGAAGAAGGTCTGCGCGGCGGCCTTGATGCCGTAGGCATTCGAGCCGTATTCCACCGTGTTGAGGTACATGGCGGCGATCTCCTCTTTGGTGTAGTTGTATTCGAGTTTCAGCGCCGTGATCCACTCCTTGAACTTCGAGACGACCAGCTTCGCTTTGCGGCCCACGGCTCCGCGGCTGGTCGTGTCGCGCGGAAAGAGGTTTTTGGCCAACTGCTGGGTGATGGTCGAGCCGCCGCCCTGCGACGTGTTCTGGAGCAGCAGCGTCTTGAACGCCACGCGGAACAGCGACGGAATGTCGATGCCCGAATGGCTGCGGAAGCGGATGTCCTCGGTGGCGATCAATGCTGCGACGACGGGCGGCACCTCGCGGCCGTCCATCCGGATGCGGAGCGTCGAATCGATCGGGAAGAGATCGGCGTATTGCACGTAGGAGCGGTTCTGCACGAAATAGGTGCCGAGCACCTTGCCGTCTTCGGAGTAGATCTCCGTGGCGAGGTTGCTGCGCGGATTTTCGAGCTCTTCGAACGACGGCATCCGTCCGAAAAGCCCTGCGGCCGTGAGCAGGAGCATGATTGCGACTATCGCGACAGGAGCGAAGGCGATATACCAGATGTATTTGATTTTCTGCGGGTCGATGCCCGACGTCTTTTTGCGTTGCGCCATAGTGCGGAAATTTGTGCCAAAAATAGGCATTTTTTGTCAAAACGGCAATCCCAACGAACCGCCGACCCACACGCCGCCGCTCGACGGATGATAAATCGACAGTTTGAAGGTCGAGGTGTAGTTGGCCGGTGTGCGGAAGATATTGAAATCGAAGATCAGATCGCCGCCCGCCGACCAGATGCGTTTTTGCTCCATCCGGCCGGCTCCGGGGATGCGGAATTGCGCTAATCGGCCGCCGAGGTTCAGCCGGATGCGCTTGACATAGACCACGGCGCAGATGCCTCCGTCGGGATACCACACCGGCAGTTGGTAGTCGGCCGAGCAGGCCCGATAGCGATCCGATTCGATGGCCGACGAGGCGAATCCGGTCGGAATCAACAGCGACGAACGATAGCTCAACGGCCGGTAGCCGGGGGCGAAGCGCGCCCCTCCGACCGAGGTCTGGAAGGTCGCGGCGAGCTTCAGCGAATGATGCAGCGCGAATCCGGGCAGATAGATTTGTGCGTAACCGGCTAACAGTTTGCTGAAATCGTCGTTGGCCGGGTCGACCGAGCAGTTCGCCTGCAACAGCCAGCCGAATCGGGGGGCGAAGTCGCGGTAGGCCATGCGCACTTGGTCGGAGTACCCGATGCCGAAGGTGAGTTTGTGCAGCCCGTCGCGGTAACCGATGCGGTCGATATTCGCAATGTTGCCCGCTTCGTCGCGGCGGATGGCGCCCAGATCGGCGACCTTGCCGTTGGAGTAGTTCCATGCGGCTGACAGGGTCAGGCGGCGCGTGTGGAAGCCGCTCTGAAAGAGTAGCGGCAGCGAGGCCGAGGCTTCGAACGAATCGTATTTCCCCGGTTGCGGACGGGGCTGCCGGATCGGATCGCCCGTTTCGGGATCGGGCGTCGTCAGCGCGTAGACCAAACGGTCGCCGCCGTAGGAGGCGCTGAATCCGAGCCGAACGCCCCAGCCGTCGTAGCGCAGCCCCGCCTTGATGAGCGAACCTTCGTCGCGGTTCCAGCCGTAGAAAGCGAATGCCTCGGTGTTCGAAAGCAGGTTCTGCGACAGCACCGTGGCGCCGAAATCGAGATCGGCCTTGTGTTCGTCGACCGCTTCGAACGGATCGAAAGCCACCGGCAGCCAACTGTGGACGTTCAGCGCATGGAGCGCTTTCCGGTAGCGTCGGGCGGGGTGGCGGGCCGTCCGGTCGACGGAATCGGCCGTTTCGAA
Source organism: uncultured Alistipes sp. (assembly GCA_947629705.1). Lineage (GTDB taxonomy): Bacteria > Bacteroidota > Bacteroidia > Bacteroidales > Rikenellaceae > Alistipes. Next base: position 17,332 of record CANREN010000013.1, read on the forward strand.
CCGTACCGTGTCCAAATTGATGACCGGCCAGTGTTTGCGGGGCGGATTGACCACGTTCAGCGGCAGATGCGACGGGGCGACGGGCCGGGCCGATGCGGTCGACTGGGTCGCTAATGCGTAGCCGCGGCGATCGTAGGTCGTCAGCAGCAGACTCGCTCCTCCGTCGGCCGGTGCTCCGTCAAAGGCGCCGTAGGTCGATGCGGTCAGCCGATATTGCCGGCCGGTCGCCAGGTCGAGGCTGTGCACCTCGTCGCGGCCCGAGGCGATGGAACCGAAATAGAGCGTTCCGCCGCCGGCCCGCAAATTGCTTAACGTGATGTAGGCCCCCTCGGTCAGCGGATGCAGCGTGCCGTCGTCATCGAACCGGCTGATCCACATGCCGCTGTCGTCCGTGATGAGTGCATAGAGCGCATCGGTCGCATCGTCCCACGCTAACCCGTGAAGCTCCTTGTCGGCGGGTGCGGGAGTCCGTTCGATTTGCGTGAGACCGTCGTACCGGACGACCGAATAGCCGCTCGCCGGCGTGTATTCGACCCATGCCAATCCCGTTTCGCCCACAGCGGTGGGGTAGAGGGCGTTGCGGATGCCTTTGAACGTGCCGGGCCGTCCGGCCGACCGCTTCGAACCGTCCGGCAGCACCGTCTCCTCCGGCAAGTCCGCGTAGCAGAGCCGCGAATGAACGCGCTCTTCGAAGAGCCGCGAACTGCGGTATTCGCTCCACCAAATGCGCCGGCCGCTGATGACCGGCCGCGAAGAGAGCGGCCCCGTGCGGGCGACGACCTTTTCCGCGCCCGTCCGCCGGTCGAAAAGCACCAACCGCGACGGACAGTCGTAATCCTCCTTGACGGCTAACAGCAGCGTGTCGTTCAGCGGCAGCGGCCATTTGTAGGCGGTGTAATTGCCGTCGGGCAGTTCGCAAAGCGGGCGTGCGCTGTTCGGCCGGGCAGGCAATGAATCCCAATGCCGCTGCAAGGCGTCGAACGTCTCGCGGAACAGCCGGTTGACCGTCGTTCCGTAATATTTTTTCAGCCCGAAGTGGGTCGTCGCTATCAGGTAGGGATTGCGCGTGCCGTAACGGGCCACCTTGTTCCAGACATTTTCGCCGTAACGGGCCTCGGCATAGGCGTTGATCTGGTAGCCGATGCGGTAGTGGTCGGGAACGTAGTCGCGATAGGAGCCACAGAACCATTTGTCCGTGTTGCGCCGATAGCGGGTGCCGGTGCGGTCGGTGCCCACGCGCCCCATGGCCCGATAGCCGAGCGTGAAAGCAGGTTGCAGGGCGCGGCCGAACGACGACATCGCCGTCTCGGCCATCACCGCATCGCCCTCCATCGCCCATCCGGGCATGCAGAGCAGCCCGACCGTGGGGCTTTGTTGTCCGGCGACGTAGCGCAGGAGACGGAAAACGCCGCGGTTGAGGTTGTTGAACTGTACGACGTGGCGGTATTCGTGGGCGGTCAGCTGCTTGATCCACGGCATCGAGTAGCTCTCGCCGTCGGGAATGGTCAGCAGCTCGACCCGTTTGGGCATATACATGACCATGCCGTTGGCCTGGAAGTTCTCGGCGTGCAGCACGAACGGAATGCGCATCGGCCCGCGGGCGAATCCGTATCCGATGTCGTCGCGGATGAGCCCCGCGTAGAAAAGCGACCGCCGGGCAGCGTTTTCGGCCGAATCGGGAAAGATCGCCCGAACGTCGGGCGTCTCGATCGACGACCACTTCATCGGGGCGTCGGCGCCCCACGAATAGTATTGCGCCGTCGCCGGTCGGGCGCCGAGGAGCAGCAGCGCTCCTAACAGCAGGTTTCTCCGAGGTTTCACTTAAGCCCCCGCTTTTTTGCAGCCGTAGCCGCTTTTCGTGAGAATCTCGACTACGCGGTCGCGATGGTCGCCTTGCAGGACGATTTCGCCCTCTTTGGCCGTGCCGCCCACGCCGCATCGGGTCTTGAGCCGGCGGCCCAACTCCTGCAGGGCCGCATCGGGCCCGACGAATCCCCGCACGAGGGTAACGACCTTGCCTGCGCGCTGTTTGCGGTCGAGCCACACGCGCAGATTCTGTCGTGCAGGCGGGAGCAGCTCGGCTTCCGGCTCCTCCTGCGAGGCGAATGCGTAATCGGGATCGGTCGAATAGACCATGCCCAGACGGGATTTCCAATCGTTGTCTGCCATAACTTTTGCGGGTCGATAGGTAGGAAACAAACGCCGGTAACGGCTCGATATTTTGTACAAAGATACGAAAAGTCGAGCGCAGAAGCAAGCGATAGCTTGATTATGCCGAGACGGAGTATCTTCGGCGAAGCCAAAGATACGAATAAGCCAAGCGCAGAAGCAAGCGATAGCCTGATTATGCCGAGCGGGAGTATCTTCGACGCAGTCAAAGATACGAAAAAGTCGAGCGCAGAAGCAAGCGACAGCTTGATTATGCCAGGAATTTTTCGTATCTTTGGCTGACCCGAATCCGCAAAGAGCGCGCGGATGACAGTTATAAACCAGATAACGATCTTTCGCGCTGATAAAATTGCGCTGATATGGAGATGGCAAAGAAGAACCGAGAAAACCGGCACCCGAACAATTCGTCCTGCCGTCGTGCGCCGCGACCCGAAACCCTGCCCGAACCGCTTCCGGCCGATCCCAACCAGCAGTTGGTCGAGGTCTATGTCGAAGGGTACGAGGATGTCGCTTTCTGGCGCGGCATCTTCGACCATTTCCGCACGCCCTACCTGCGTTTCGAGATATCGGTGCCCGACCGGGACGACCTTCCCAAAGGCAAAAAGGTGTTGTTGGGCATGTTGCCCCGTTCGTCCGAACGGCTGTTGCTGTGCATGGATTCCGACTTCGACTACCTGTTCGCCGACCGCACGCCCCAGTCCCGCGAGGTCAACGGATCGAAATACCTTTTCCACACCTTCGCCTACGCTACCGAGAATTACCTCTGCTATGCGCCGGCCCTGCACAATATCTGCGTCAAGGCCACCAAAAACGATACCCGCATCTTCGATTTCGTGCGTTTCATGCGCGAATACTCCCGTACGATCTATCCGCTGTTCGTCTGGTATGCCTTTTCCGCGCAGTCGGACACGGCGCATCTCTTTCCGTTGGCCGATTTCAAGTCGTCGGTGCGGCTCAATTTTCTCGATATCCGCGACAACGGAGCCGAGACGCTGGCTTGGCTGGCGCGCAATGTCGCCAAACGCGAACAGGTGCTCAAGGCCCGGAATCCGTGGATGATCGAACCGATGAAGACGTTCGAACAGCAGTTGTGCGATCGCGGGCTGACGCGCGACACCACCTACCTCTTCATGCACGGCCATACGTTGATGGACAATGTAGTGATGGTGTTGCTGAATGCGGTGTGCGAGAAGCTGCGGGCGATGTCGATCGCCAAGATCGCCGCTTCGACCAAGTCGGGCACGGCCCTGCGCAACGAAATGGCGAATTACACCAATTCGCTGCGTCCGGTGCGCGACGTGCTGCTCGACCACGAAAACTACATGGATTGCCCGCTCTACAAACGGCTGCAGCGAAGTCTGCTGCGTTACGTCCGGCTGACCATCGGCGGCATGTACAGGCGGGGCGAGATCGACGATCCGTCGTACGTTACCGTGCTCCGGCACCTCTGCGAGAAGAATATGTAGCGGGCGCCTCGCCGATCATCAGAAGAAAAAGCCTGACGACCAGCCCCATACAATGACGTTGCGCATTCGTACGCTTTGCCGGCTCCCTTTCGAAATGTCGGTTAATAAAACAACGCGGAGATCACAGCAGGGGCGAGGCGAGACGCAGCACATCGCCGACGAAGCGTTGTACGGGCGTCGGATTCCACGTCGCGCGGGTGATCCGGCGGCAGGAGGCGAGGTCTTTGTCGAAGGTTGCCGAGAGCTCCTCGACGATCCGCCGGTCGCGGATGAAAACCGTAACCTCCCAGTTGTCCGCCAAACTGCGATAGTCCAAATTGGCCGTGCCGATCGAGGCGATGCGGTCGTCTGCCAGCAGCAGCTTGGCATGAAGGAATCCGTTTTCGTAGCGGTAGAGCCGGATTCCGGCATCGAGCAGATCGCCTATATAGGAATCGGCGATCCGATCCGCTATGCGGGAATCGCTGCACGTCGGGATCATCGCTTCGACCCGTATGCCGCTTCGGGCGGCCATCCGCAGCGCCTCGAACAGGACGACGGGCGGCAGCAGATAGGGCGTGCAGAGACGGATCCGTTCGCGGGCCGTCATGATCGCCGTGGCGAATGCCTCGGCAAGCGTCGTCCGCGTGGCGCCTTCACCGGCCCAGCTCACCTGGAGCGGAAGCCGTCGGCGGACGGTGTGTCGGGCGATGTAGCGGGCCGGATCGAGCCGTTCGCCCCGTACATGCGCCCAGTCGGCTAAAAAAAGCCTTTGCAGGTCGGCCACGGCGTCGCCTTCGATCCGAAGGTGCTCGTCGCGCCATTTTCCCATGCCATCTCCATCGAGATAGTATTTCGCAATATTTATGCCACCCAGAAATGCCACCCGTCCGTCCGTAACGACTATTTTGCGGTGGTTGCGGCGGGTGCTGCGGGGCGTGAACCACGGAAATCGCAGCGGTTCGAACGGCCGGATGTCGATATTGGCATCGCCCATGCGGCGGAGCAGCGCCCGGCTCATGCCGCACGAACCGACGGCATCGTAGATGACGCGCACCTCTAAACCGGCCCGGGCCTTGCGGATGAGGATGTCGGCGATGGTGCGGCCGATGCGGTCGTCGCGGAAGATGTAGTATTCCATGTGGATGGTGCGTGCGGCCCGTTGCAGGGCGGCGATGAGGGCCGTGAAGGCATTATTGCCGTTGTGGAGCAGCTCCACATGGTTGTGCGGGGTCGTGCGGGTGCCGCATCCTGCGTGGATGATTCGTTCGAGCCGGTCGTCGAAGAGGAATCCCGCGATCCGTTCCGGCCTGTTCGGGCAGCGGATGCGTCTGCGGCATCCGGCCAGCAGGTAGAGCAGCGTTCCGACGAGCGGCAGCAGCCCGATGACGGCGATCCATGCCGCCGCCGAAGCGGGATGCCGATGCTGGCAGGCGACGACGGGAACGGCGGCCAGCAGCCAGAGCAGGTGGATGAGCAGTGCGAAATACATCGCCCGACGACAAGGCATACCGCGTGCCACGACGTCGAAAAAAATTTGCAAATGTCGAATATCCTTTTTATCTTTGTTCCAGCATAAAAGCAAACGGGGTTCTGACCTTCATCGGTCAGGATTCTTATTTTTTACGTTTTCAACATGGGAAAAGAGATCATCTACCTCACTGCGGAGGGGTACAAAAAACTCAAGGACGAGCTCGATCACATGCGTTCGGTCGAGCGTCCGGCCATTTCGGCGGCCATCGCCGAGGCTCGCGACAAGGGCGACCTTTCGGAGAACGCCGAGTATGATGCTGCGCGTGAAGCGCAGGGCCTGTTGGAGATGCGGATCGCCAAGATGGAGGATACGCTCGCCAATGCCCGTATCATCGACGAATCGAAGATCGACAAGAGCAAGGTGCAGATTTTGAGCAAGGTTACGCTGCTCAACCGCAATACCGGCAAACAGATGGTCTATACGATCGTCGCTGAACACGAAGCCAACCTGCGCGAGGGCAAATTAGCCATCGGAACGCCGATCGCCAAGGCGCTGCTGGGTCATAAGAAAGGCGACGTCGTCGAGGTGAATGTTCCTGCCGGAACGATTCACTTCGAGATCGTCGACATCAATATCTGATTCGAAAGCGTGCGGCTGAACGATTCGCACCGCATGGAAAGGAGGCTTTGGCAGGAGGAGTGCGGCCGATTGATCTCGGTATCGTCGCTCCGGATAGACGCTTGAATCGCGGGTGCGCATAAAAGAGGGGTTGTCTGAATCGTCGGACAACCCCTCGCTTCGTTGACAGTTGAAAATTCGTTTCGAAAAACCGCTTGCATTCCGCAACGTTTCACTTCATTGCATTGAGACGATGCGAATCTATTTTTATGCTTCTTGTTGAACATTTTGCCGAAAAAAGACGAGCGCTTGGTCCGTGCGTCGATTCCCGATTGCGGCATCCGGCGATTTCGATTTACAAGCGATTTTTCGAAAGTCGTCCGTTTTGTTTACTTTTCATAGGATATGCCGGTTCCTCGGCCGGCGGCCACGGCGGCGGTTCGATGACGGATGCCGGGACGGTCTATTCGATTCCGCGGACGTGCTTTTCCCACGCCCACGCAGCCGCCAGCGTCTCGTCGAGCGACCGCTCGGCTTTCCATCCCAATACTTGGTTCGCCCGCGTTGGGTCGGCCCAGATCGCCACAATGTCGCCCGCACGGCGCGGCGCGATCTTGTAATTCAGCTTCAGGCCGTTGACCTCCTCGAATTTGTGAACCAATTCTAAAACAGAGACGCCGCGGCCGGTGCCGATGTTGAAAATCTCGTAACGTTCTTCGCTCTTGTTCCCGGCCATGCGGCTGATGGCCGCGACGTGCGCCTTGGCCAGATCGACGACGTCGATATAGTCGCGGATGCACGAACCGTCGGGCGTCGGATAATCATCGCCGAACACCGACAGACATTCGCGAATGCCCGCCGCCGTCTGCGTGATATAGGGCACTAAATTCTGCGGCACGCCGCGCGGCAGCTCGCCGATCAAAGCCGACGGATGGGCGCCGATGGGATTGAAATAACGCAAGGCGATGCTTTTCAATCCGTCGTAGGCGGCGACCGAATCGCGAAGCATGTCTTCGGAAATCTGTTTCGTGTTGCCATAGGGCGAGGTGGCCGGTTTGCGGGGCGTCTGCTCCGTTACGGGCTGTTTGTCCGGCTCGCCGTAGACCGTGCACGACGACGAGAAGACGATGTTCCGGCGTCCGAATTCGCGCATCAGGTCGATGATATTCATCAACGACGTCAGGTTGTTGCGATAATAGAGCATCGGATTCTGCACCGATTCGTTCACGGCCTTCGATGCGGCGAAATGGATGACCGAATCGAATTCGTATTGCTCGAATACCTTGCGGAACGCTGCACGGTCGCAGCAGTCGACCTCGACGAAGGGAACCTCGACGCCCGTGATGCGGCGAACGCCCTCGACGGCCGCCATTTCGCTGTTGGAGAAGTTGTCGGCGATGACGACTTCGTAACCGGCATCGATAAGCTCTACGGAGGTGTGGGAACCGATATAACCGGCGCCTCCGCAGACGAGAACAGTGGATTTTTTCATACGATTTTATCTGTTTTATTCGTGTTTTCCCGGACGAATGACAGCCGCGCTCCGATGTTTCGGAAGGCGCATGCCGTCAATGCGGGTCGAAGATACGAATTTTTTTCGAAAAAACGTCGATTTGCGATTCCGGATGCAAAGTATTATTTTTGTCTCTCCGTGCGGCGCGCCTTTGGAACGCCGCCGCCGAAAAGAGCTGTATGCCATGAAAATCATCTGTGTCGGAAGAAATTACGCCGCTCATGCCGAGGAGCTGCACCGTTCGGTCGGCGGCCCTGCCGAGCTGCCCGCGGAACCGCTTTGGTTTCTGAAACCCGATACGGCCATGCTGCGCAACAACGATCCGTTCTATATCCCGACCTTCAGCGACGAGGTGCATTACGAATGTGAGCTGCTCGTGCGGATCAATCGGGTGGGCAAGTGCATCGAGGAGCGGTTCGCGCACCGTTATTACGACGAGGTGGGGCTCGGCATCGATTTCACGGCCCGCGACTTGCAGCGCGAAGCCATCGCGCGGGGATTGCCGTGGGAGCGATGCAAGGCGTTCGACTATTCGGCGGCCCTCTCACCGGTGTTCATTCCATTAAAAGAGCTGGGCGGCCAGGTGCAGCAGCTGCATTTCGCATTGGCTGTCAACGGCGAACGACGTCAGACGGGCGACACGTCGCAGATGCTTTTCTCGGTCGACCGATTGATCGCGGCGGTCTCCCGCTACCTGACTCTGCGCATGGGCGATCTGCTGTTCACCGGTACGCCCGCCGGTGTGGGGCCCGTGAAGTCCGGCGACAATCTGTGCGCGACGTTAGAGGGGCGCAAGCTGCTGGATTTCGATATTCGTTGAGGCGACTTTTATAGCTCTACGCCGAATCCAGTTTGTGAATGGATTACAAATGTTCGCGGCAAAGCCGCGTTTGCGGATTCGACCCCGCCCTAAATCCCTCCCTTGGGAGGGCTTCGGTCGGGCCTCGCAGGGTAAGGGCTGTCCGAATCGAATCGGACAGCCCTTTTCGATTTTCGGGTTACCCCTTCACCACTTTACCGGCTCCTGCAACAGCTCGCCGTCGGCTGCATCGTCGGCCGTGAATGTCCCGCCCCGATACTGCACGCAAAGCATGACGAGCGGTTCCGACCCGTTGTTGCGCACGGAACGACGCCCCGCGGGAGCGACCCGCACGACCGTACCCTCGCCGACCGGAAAGACCCGACCGTCGACCTGAAACTCGCCGCATCCGCTCAAAAAGAAGTAGAGTTCTTCGTGCGTTTTGTGCGTATGCAGGAATCCGGTCTCCGTCCCGGGTGCGAACGACTGGAACGAAAAGTCGGCTCCGGTAGCCCCTACGGCCGCACCGCCGAAGACTTTGCCGGGAATTTTCGCGGCCCCCAAGTCGAGCAGATACCCGTTCAATTCGCTCATTTTTCCTACACTGGCGGCGCTGAAATTCGCACCGCCGTCGACTTTTTTCATTTGTTTCATGGCTCCTGTTTTTTGATTAGACCTGACAAAGATAGGCGACAAATATCGACAAAACAATAGGTTACCTAAAAGTAATCTGCTTCCGTTCGGGTACTCGTCGTTGATTTGCAGCCTATTGAAATTGTTCGTATTTTTGTGAAAATTCATTTTTCTCCATGTTGTTGCAAGAAAAGCTGCAAACCCGCCGCCTGTTGCTGGCCTCCCAATCGCCGCGCCGCCGCGAACTGCTGACCGGCTGCGGGTTGCCCTATGCACCGGTTCCGAAATATCCTTGCGAGGAACGTTACCCCGAGACGCTGCCGGTCGGGGAGGTGCCTCTTTTTCTCTCGCGGCTCAAGAGCGAAGCCTATCCCGAACCGCTCGCTCCGGACGAGATTTTGTTGACGGCCGACACCGTGGTCGTTGTCGGCGGACGGGTGCTCGGAAAACCCTGCGATCGGGCCGGTGCCGAACGGATGCTGCACGATTTGTCGGGAAATCGCCACACGGTGGTTACCGGCGTTACGCTTCGCTCCGCGACACGGACCCATACGTTCGGCGCCCGCAGCGAGGTCTGGTTCCGTCGGCTGACCGACGAAGAGATCGGCTACTACGTCGATACCTATCGCCCCTACGACAAGGCCGGCTCCTACGGCGTGCAGGAGTGGATCGGCTATGTGGCCATCGAACGCATCGACGGCTCGTTCTACAACGTCATGGGGCTGCCGATCCAAAAAGTATATACCGAACTCGAAAAATTTCTCGATCGATCATGAAACGTCTCCTTTTTGCCTTACTGACCCTGTCGGTCGCCGGAACGGCCCTCGCCGACGAGGGCATGTGGCTGCCGAACCTGATCGCCGGTCGTATCGACGACATGCGCAGCAAAGGCTTCCGGCTGACGGCCGAGGACATCTATTCCGTCAACCGGGCCTCGATGAAAGATGCCGTCGTCTTGTTCAACGGCGGATGCACGGGCGAGATCGTCTCGCCCGAAGGGTTGCTGCTGACCAATCACCACTGCGGCTACGGCGCCATCCAGTCCCATTCGAGCGTCGAGCACGACTACCTGACCCACGGCTTTTGGGCCCGCTCGCGGGCCGAGGAGCTGCCGAACGAAAAACTTTACGTGCGGATTCTGGTGCGGATGGAGGAGGTAACCGACCGGATCGCGTCGGGCGAACGACCCGAAGCGTTGATTCGGGCCGCCGAAGCCGAAGGAACGGGCTACAAAGCCTCGATCGAACAGATGTACTACGGCAGCCAGCAGTTTCTGTTCGTTTACGAGCAGTTCGACGACGTTCGCTTGGTCGGCGCACCGCCCTCGTCCATCGGCAAGTTCGGAGGCGATACGGACAACTGGATATGGCCCCGTCATACGGGCGACTTCTCGGTGTTCCGCATCTACGCCGACCGGAACAACCGGCCTGCGGCCTATTCGCCCGACAATGTGCCGTATCGTCCGAAACGGCATTTCACCATTTCGGTCAAGGGGGTTCGCGAAGGCGATTTCACGATGATTTACGGCTTTCCGGGCAATACGCAGGAATATATCCTTTCCGATGCCGTGGATTACGTGGCCGGTCGGGCCGATCCCGACAAGATCGCGATCCGCACCGGCCGGCTCGACCTCATCGCTGCTGCGCAGGACTCCGATCCGGCGCTGCGCATCCATTATGCGGCGAAACATGCGGATATCGCCAACGCTTGGAAGAAGTGGCAGGGCGAACAGCTCGGTTTGTCCCGCACGCGGAGCGCCGATACGAAGCGCCGCTACGAACGGGACTTCCAGCGTTGGGCGGATCGGCATCCGGCCTACGCCGGCTTGTTGCCGGCGATGAAGGCCGAATACGCCCGTATGCTGCAACCCTATTATGCTTACGAGATCACCCGCGAGACGCTCGGCACCCTGCCGACCGGCTATTCGGAGGCGGAGCGCTCCGACGAAGTGTTCGAACGCTGCCGTCCGACCGAACAGGCCCTGTTCCGGCACGCTTTCGCCTCGTATGCGGCCTATTGTCCGGAAGCGTACCGCATTCCGGAGTTCCTCGACGGGGTAGCCGCAGCCGGTTCGGCCGAGGCCTATGCCGATCGGGTATTCGACGGATTGTGGCAGCGCACGGACACGACGGCGGTCGTCCGTCTGAACAAGGAGATGAAACGGATGCTCGGCCATATTGCGTGGCTGCTGGGGACTGCCTCGCTGCGGAATCCGACGAGCAAGCGGTTGAACGAACTGTATGCGCAATATATCGAGGGGTTGCGCGAATGGGACACCGTGCGGGCCTTTTATCCCGATGCCAATCTGACGTTGCGCGTGGCCTACGGAACGGTCTCGGGTTACGAATATGCCGACGGCGAATACCATACGCCGCAAACCACGCTGGACGGGATCATCGCCAAGGACGATCCCGAGATTTACGACTACGCTATTCCGCAGGCGCTGCGCGATTTGTATGCTTCGAAGGATTACGGACGATGGGGCATTTCGATCGACGGACGGCGAACCGTGCCCGTCTGCCTGTTGGCAACGAACCATACGACCGGCGGCAATTCGGGTTCGCCGGTGCTGAACGGACGCGGGGAGTTGGTCGGCATCAACTTCGACCGGACATGGCGTTCGACGATGAGCGACATGGCCTTCGATCCGGCGATTTGCCGGAATATCGCCGTCGACATCCGTTACGTGCTGTTCGTCATCGAGCGGGTCGGCGGGGCCGGTTATCTGCTCGACGAGATGACCTTGCGATAGGCTGACATGCTGGTGAATGCCGCCGAATGCTGTTGAATGCTGTTGAATGCCGCCAAAGAATAGCGCACGAAATATTTGGCGGCAAAAAATTTGGCGAATTGAAATAGATGTCCTATATTTGCACTCCCGAAACAGGAGAAACGGTTTCACGGGAGTAAGGCCCAGGTGGTGAAATTGGTAGACACGCTACTTTGAGGGGGTAGTGAACAATTACGTTCGTGCAAGTTCGAGTCTTGTCCTGGGCACTGAAAACAGGAACCGCGGTTGATGAAAATCGATCGCGGTTCCTGTTTGCTATTCGGCTTTCCGGCGTTTATACCCCCGCTTTCAACCGCTCCAACGCCTCCGTAAGCCGGCTTCGCGGGCAGGCGATATTGATGCGCAGGAAACCTTCGCCCTCCGTGCCGTACAGGGTGCCTTCGTTGAGCCAGAGTTTCTGCCGTTCGAGCAGCCGTCCGGCCAATTCGGCGGAGGAGAGGCGCAACGCACGGCAATCCACCCACACGAGATAGGTGCCTTCGAGCTTCGTTACCGGCAGCTGCGGCAGATGCTCGGCGAAATAGTCGCACAGGCAGCGGTAGTTCTCGCAGAGATAGGCGTTCAGGGCATCGAGCCAATCCGCCCCGCGACCGTAGGCCGCGATCAGGGCCTCTACCCCGAACGGGTTGACGTCGCACACCTCGTTGATATTGACGGCCCTGTCGATGCGTCGGCGCACCTCTTCGTCGTTCGATACGATGTTGGCGATTTGCAATCCGGCGATATTGAACGCCTTGCTCGGCGACAGGCAGGTGATGGCATTCGCCTGAAAGGCCTCCGACAGCGAGGCGAAGGGGAGATATTCGTATCCGGGCTGCGTCAGTTCGCAATGGATTTCGTCGCTTATGACCCGCACGCCGTTACGCAGGCAGATGTCGCCCACACGCAGCAGCTCCCCGCGCGTCCACACCCGTCCGACCGGATTGTGCGGATTGCAGAGCAGCAGCAGTTTCGTCCGCGGATCGGCCGCCTTGCGCTCCAAATCGTCGAAATCCATGCGATAGGTGTTTCCGTCGCGGACGAGCGGATTCGAAACGAGTTCGCAGCCGTTGTTCCGGATCGAGGAGAAGAAACAGTTGTAGACCGGCGTCTGCACCAGCACCCGGTCGCCCGGGTCGGTCAGCGCCTTGATGACGGCCGAGAGGGCCGGTACCACGCCCGAGGTATAGATGATCCACTCGCGGTCGATCCGCCAGCCGTGCCGCCGTCCGAACCAGTCGATGACGGCTTGGTAATAGGCGTCGGGCACCCGCGTATATCCGAAGATGCCGTGTTCCACCCGTCGGTGCAGCGCCTCGATGATCGCGGGCGCCGTGCGGAAATCCATGTCGGCCACCCAAAGCGGAAGCACGCCGGCATCGGCGGCGCTGTCCCATTTGTAGGAGTTCGTCCCTCGGCGGGGGATGAGTTCATCGAAATCGTACTTCATAATCCTTGCCGCTTCAATCCGTGATACCCGAATCCGTCCGGAGCCGGATGACGCAATCGGCCGGAGCCTTAATGTTCTCGTCGATGGTTACCGATCCGATCGCATCGGCCACGATCCGTCCCGACGCAGGATTCTTGATGTTCGTAATCGCCCCGCGAATGTCGGCCTGCAGCGTACTGTATTCGAAAGCGCGGTCGCAGTCGGGGCCGAACGTGCAGTTTTCCAATACGAGATCGTGGGCATAACAGAGCGGCTGTTCGCCGGTAATGCGGCAATTTACCAACCGCAGGTTGCGGGAGTGCCAGCCGAGGTATTCGCCGTTGAGCTCGGAGTCGTAGACCGTTACGTTTTCCACCTCCCAGAAAGCATCTTTGGTGGTGATTTTCGCGTTGTGCACCTCCACATTCTTCACATACTGGAAGACATACTTGCTGTCGCTCTCCAACCCGTCGACGCGAATGCCTTCGCTGAACATGAAGGGATAGGTGCCGCCGTGCAGCTTCAGATTCTTTATATTCAACCTTTTGCACCGCCAGAAGACTTCGTCGGCATCGTTCATCTCCACGTTCTCGATTTCGATATCGGTCATCTCGCGGAACATTTTGGGTGCGTCGATGCGCGTGTCGGTCATTTTCAGATGATCGGAGTACCACAGGGCCGAGCGGCCGCCTATATCGAAGAAGCAGCGGTCGATGGTAAAGCCGTGTACGTGCCAGAAAGGATAGTTGCCTTCGAAGCGGCAGTTGGTGGCGACGATATTGCGGCACTCCTTGACGGCGGATTCACCGGCCAGGATCGTTACGTTGTCGAGGTGCAGATCCTGCGAGGCGAACAGCGGCCGTTCGCCGCCGAATTGCTTGTCTTTTATCAGCTCCATAATTTTATCGTTTATTGAATTATTCCATCTTTTTTATCCATCGTCCCCTCTCCAACCGCCACAGGAACAGGATTCCGCGGAAACAGAGCTCGATGCACATGGCCACCCACACGCCTTTCAGCCCCATCGAGGGGGCCAGCAGGGCGGCTAACGTAAGCCGGACGGCCCAGATGCTTCCGAAGTTCATCAGGCAGGGAACCGACGTATCGCCCGCCCCGACGAACACGCCGTAAGCGACGATGGCGGCGGCGAACATCGGCTCGGCGAAGGCCTCCACCCGCAGCGCCATGACGCCCAACGAGCGGATTTCGATATCCGGCGTCATCGCTCCGATAATCCATGGAGCGGCCGCATACATTACGACCCCCATGAGGCCCATGACCGCCATGCCGGCTGCCACGGTGATTCGGGCGAAACGTCGGGTCAGCCCGTACCGGCCGGCGCCGATACTCTGACCGACCAACGTGGTGGCGGCATCGGCGATCCCGTACCCGGGCATGTAGCAGAGACTTTCGGCGGTGATGGCGAACGAGTTGGCCGCAATCGCGAAGATACCGAGCGGAGCGACGATCACCGTCGTCAGAATTTGTGCGCCGCAGATAACGATATGCTCTGCCCCCATGGGCAAACCGATGCGGAAGGCTTTCCGCAACGTCCGTCGGGTGGGACGGAACAGGCCCCGTTCCCGATTCAGGGCGAGTTCTTTCGAACGGGTGCAGAGATACCAGACCATCGCCCCGGCCGTTGCCGTTTCGGCTAATACGGTGCCGAGTGCGGCGCCTGCCACCCCCAATCCCATGCCCGGGACGGGCAGGGTCAGCCCTCCGATCTGCCATGCGCGGGCAGGGAAGATCAGGAAAAAGTTGAACAGCACGTCCAATATGCACATCGATACGCCCAACAGACTGGGAATGCGCATGTTGCCACTGCACCGCAACATACCTCCGGCTAAAAATTCGAGTTGGAGTGCAGGCAAAAACAGGGAGAAGATGCAAAAATAGAGCGAGGCATTCCGGCGGATGGCGGCATCGCCTCCGAGCCATTCCGGCAAACTGCCGCTGATGGAGATGCCGGCGATGGCCAGCAAGAGACTGAAAAACATCGTCGCCACGAAAGACTGCCGCAGGACGGCTCGGGCTCGGGCGAACTCCCCCGCACCGACATGATGGGCTACCTGTACGGAGAACCCGGTTGCAGCGGCGGCGCATACGCCCCAAAACAGCCACATGGTGGTGGAGACCAAACCGATCGAAGCCGACGCGTCGGCACCTAAACGGCCGACCATCGCCGCATCGATATACTGCATGACGATGGTGGAGAGCTGTGCCACGACGGCCGGGAAGCTCAAACGGGCGGTGAGCGCCAGCTGCTGCCGGAAGGTCATCGGCTTGCTCTCGCGGATCAGGAGGAGCAGGGCTTCTGTCTTGTCTGTACGGGATCGCATGCTCGAATCAGACGATCATACGTTTTTCCCCATTTCGTAGGCTTTCCGCAAAACGGGATTTCCCTTGATCGCTCCTGCGTGCCACACGCCCCCGCAGAACAACGTGCCCTTTATCGTCGGATTTTCCAGACAGTCGAGAAAGCCCATGAAATTGGATACGATGCGTTCCATGATTTTCGGGTCGTCCTCGGCCGCCGTCGCGATGAAGTAGAATTCCTTGTTTTTCATCTCCGTGTAGGGGCCGCAGCAGCGGTCTATGAGCATCTTCATCTGTGCACTCATCGCATAGAAATAAACGGGGGTCGCCATGACAATGACCTCCGCCCGCAGCATCGCTTCTACGATTGCGGGCGCATCGTCCTGTTGCGGACAGGGCTTTTTGTACTGACTGCATACGTCGCATCCCATGCAGGGGTGCAGGGACTTGTCCCGAAGAAAAACTTTCTCCACTTCGTTTCCGGCCTCGGCTGCTCCGCGCAGGAATTCATCGCAAAGCGTGTCGGAATTTCCTCCGCGACGGGGGCTGGAGGATAAGATCAAAACTTTTTTCGCCATCTTCTTAACGGAATGATTTCATGTTGCAAAATTCGCAAAAATAAACCAATTTGTTTGTAGATAAATTACGGATATTGCATCTTTTTATGACCTCGATTCCCTTTTTGACGGACGGATCTGCTTTTTACGGGCAGCCGCGCAGACCGCTTCGCCGGCGTATGCGCCGCTGCCGCATCGGCAGACGAAGGTCCGGGCGGCGGGATCAGATGCCCATTTGTTTCAGAAATTGCCCCGTGTAGCTGCGAGGACAGGCCGCCACTTCGTGCGGCGTGCCGGCCACCAGCAATTCGCCGCCGGCAGCGCCTCCCTCGGGCCCGAGGTCGATCAGATGGTCGGCGACCTTGATGACATCCAAATTGTGCTCGATGACGATGACCGTGTTTCCGCGGTCGGCGAGCTTGTTCAGCACGACCAGCAAAAGACGGATGTCCTCGAAATGCAGACCGGTCGTAGGTTCGTCGAGGATATAAAGCGTGCGGCCCGTGTCGCGTTTCGCCAATTCGGCTGCCAATTTGATGCGCTGGCTTTCGCCGCCGGAGAGGGTGGTGCACGGCTGCCCGAGGGTCAGATAACCTAACCCGACCTCCTGAATGGCCCGCAGTTTCTGGTGGATGGCCGGTATGTTTCCGAAAAATTCGACGGCGGCATTGATCGTCATGTTCAGCACGTCGTCGATGTTTTTGCCTTTGTAGCGGACTTCCAGCGTCTCGCGGTTGTAGCGATGGCCTCCGCAGGCCCGGCAGCGGACATAGACGTCCGGCAGGAAGTTCATTTCGATCGTCTCGACGCCTGCGCCGTGGCAGGTCTCGCAGCGTCCGCCCTTGACATTGAACGAAAAGCGGCCCGCCTTGAATCCGCGTATCTGCGCATCGGGGGTCAGTTCGAAGAGCTTGCGGATGTCGGTGAATACGCCCGAGTAGGTCGCCGGATTGCTTCGCGGCGTGCGGCCGATGGGCGATTGATCGACCACGACCAATTTGTCGATGCGTTCGATCCCTTCGATCGATTCGTAGGCTAACGGCTCTTCGAGCGAACGGTAGAGTTTCTTCGAGAGAATGGGCCGCAGGGTTTCGTCGATGAGCGTCGATTTGCCCGAGCCGCTCACCCCCGTTACGCAGATGAATTTGCCCAACGGAAAGTCGACCGTTACGTTTTTCAGATTGTTGCCGCAGGCTCCGCGAAGGATGAGGTGTTCGCCGGTGCCTTTGCGCAGTTCGGCCGGTATCTCGATGCGGCGGCGCCCCGTGAGGTAATCCGCCGTGACGGTATCCGCACGGAGTATGTCGTCGAGCGTCCCGGACGCGACGATCTGCCCGCCCTTGCGGCCTGCCAGCGGCCCCACGTCGACGATGTAGTCGGCCGCCCGCATCATCTCCTCGTCGTGTTCGACGACGATGACCGAATTGCCCGCATCGCGCAGCTCTTCGAGACTGCGGATCAGCCGCCGGTTGTCGCGCTGGTGCAATCCGATGGAGGGTTCGTCGAGAATATAGAGCACATTGACGAGCTTCGAACCGATTTGCGTGGCGAGCCGGATGCGTTGGCTCTCGCCGCCCGAGAGCGATCGCGACGAGCGGTCCAACGAAAGGTATCCGAGTCCGACATCCATCAGGAAACGGAGCCGTTCGCGAATCTCTTTCAGTATCTCCTGCGCGATTTTCCGCTCCTTGTCGGTCATGAATTCCTCGATGTGCCGCATCCATTCGGAAAACTCCGCGATGGACATCGCCGACACCTCGGCGATGTTTTTGCCGCCGATCCGGAACTGCAGCGCCTCTTTTTTCAGCCGCGACCCATTGCAGACCGAACATTTGCGATAGGCGAGGAATTGTTCGCGCCAGCGGCGTCCGCGCGGCGAATCGTCCTCCTCCGTGCGGTTTATGTATTCGGCTGCGCCCTCCCACGTGTGGAGCTGCACGCCGCCGACGGTGCCCATTTCGGTCATGTTGACGGTCAGCGGTTCGGCATCGCCGTAGATCACCGCATTGAGCGCCTCCTCGGAGAACGATTCGATCGGATCGTCGAGCGTGAAATCGTAGCGGCGCCCCAGCATTTCGAGCAGCAGGAAGAGCAGATTGTTGCGGTATTTTCCCAACGGTTCGACGGCTCCTTCGCGCAGCGAACGCTTCTTGTTCGGGATGATTCGGGCGATATCGCAGATCGCCTCGACGCCCAATCCGTTGCAATGGGGGCAGGCTCCTTTGGGCGAGTTGAACGAGAAGGTGTGCGGCGCGGGGTCTTCGAAGGCTATTCCGGTCGACGGGCACATCAGATGACGGGAATAGAAACGCATCTGTTCCGTGCCGTAGTCGTAAACGGCCATCGTGCCCTTTCCCTGCCGCAGGGCCTCCTTGAGCGAGGAGGCGATCCGTTCGCGGGAATCTTCGCCGACGGACAGACGGTCGACGATCAACTCGATCGTGTGGATTTTGTACCGGTCGAGCCGCATTCCGGGCGTAATCTCCCGAATTTCTCCATCGATACGGATATAAATGAATCCTTTGCGGGCCAGCGTTTCGAACAGTTCGCGATAATGGCCCTTGCGCCCTTTGACGACAGGGGCCATCAGGGCGATTCGCCGGCCGGCGAATCCCTCGAGGATCAGTCCGGCGATGCGTTCGTCGGAGTAGTGCACCATCTCTTCGCCGGTGATCGGGGAGTAGGCCCGCGACGCCCGTGCGTAAAGCAGACGCAGGAAATCGTTGATCTCGGTAACGGTGCCGACCGTCGAACGGGGGTTCTTGTTGGTCGTTTTCTGTTCGATGGCGACGACGGGGCTCAATCCGGTGATTTTATCCACGTCGGGCCGCTCCATCGTGCCGACGAACTGGCGGGCATAGGCGGAGAGCGTCTCCATGTAGCGGCGCTGCCCTTCGGCATAGATGGTGTCGAACGCCAACGACGATTTGCCCGAACCGCTCAATCCGGTGATGACCACCAATTCGTGCCGCGGAATTTCGACGTCCACGTTCTTCAAATTGTGGACGCGCGCACCGTATATTTCGATCGAATCCTCTTTCATGGGTGAATTGCGAACGTGCGGAGCACCGGATGATCGAGTGCCGCAGCAAAAAGCGTGTAAAGATACGACATTTTTCGCATCGTTCCGCCGTATTTTGTCCGAATCCATTGCCCATTCTTACGCGGACTCTTCTTAAAGGTTTGATAATCACCGACCGGAACGATTGGGCAACATTTCTTGATTTTTCATTTCCGAATCTTAATTCTTATTTCTACCTTTGCCGGTGCAATTCGTTTCAATCGCAGCGTAATGAAAGTATTGACAAGCGTCGACGCGCTTTGCAAGGAGTTGGATCGGGTCGATCCGCGGGGCGTCGGATTCGTGCCCACCATGGGAGCGCTCCATGCGGGCCACCGTTCGTTGGTCGAGCGCGCTCGCAAGGAGAATGCCACCGTCGTGGCGAGCGTTTTCGTCAACCCGACCCAGTTCAATGACAAGAACGATCTCAAACAGTATCCCCGTACCCCGGAGGCCGATGCGCGGATGCTCGAGGCGGCCGGCGCCGACCTCGTTCTGATGCCGTCCGTCGAGGAAATCTATCCCGAGGAGGACACCCGCGTCTTCGACTTCGGGCAGATCGACAAGGTGATGGAAGGCGCCACGCGCCCGGGCCATTTCAACGGGGTCGCACAGGTCGTCAGCCGTTTGTTCGACATTGTGCGCCCTGCCCGCGCCTATTTCGGGGAGAAGGATTTCCAGCAGATCGCCGTCATCAAGGCGATGGTGCGCCAGTTGAATCTGGCGATCGACATTGTGGAGTGTCCGATCGTTCGCGATGAAGACGGACTGGCGCTTTCGTCGCGCAACACCCTGCTCGACGCTCCCCACCGCGAGGCCGCTCCGCATATCTATGCCGTGCTGCGCGCCGCCGTCGGCAAGTCGCACGAATTGGCGCCTGCCGAATTGGAAAAATGGGTCGTCGCCGAAGTGGAGCGCGACGAACGATTGAAGGTCATCTATTATCAGTCGGTCGACGCGCTGACGATGCAGAAGGTCTCCGCGTGGAGCGACGCCGAACGCATTCAGGGCTGTATTGCCGTGCAGGCCGGCGATATCCGTTTAATCGATAACATCCGTATCCGATAATGAAATTTCAGATCGAAGTCATCAAATCGAAAATCCACCGCGTAACGGTAACCGAAGCGAACCTCAATTACGTGGGCAGCATCACCATCGACGAGGCGCTGTTGGAGGCCGCCAACATGATCGAAGGCGAGAAGGTGCAGATTATGGACATCAACAACGGCGAGCGGTTGGAGACTTATATTATAAAAGGACCCCGCAACAGCGGCTGCATCTGTCTGAACGGTGCGGCTGCACGCAAGGTGCAGGTCGGCGACGTGGTGATCATCGCGTCGTATGCCTCGATGGATTTCGCGGAGGCCAGGCAGTTCCGTCCGTGGGTGATCTTCCCTGACACGGCGACCAACCGGATCATCGGCGAATAAGTTATCTTTTTCGAAAAATAGCGCCCCTCAATCATACCTTTTGCGGAATCTCGCCGTACCAATTGATAAAAAAATTGTATATTTGTGGCGGTTAGGGTTCTCGAAATGGGAGGGATATGGACATCGTATGGTCGATAGCGGCTTGTTTGCTGGCGATATCGGGTATCGTCGGCGCCGTCGTACCCGTGCTGCCCGGCCCCGTGCTCGGCTATTGCGGGCTGCTTTGCATCGCTGCCGCTTCGTTTTCCGAGACCGATGCCGCGACGCTGTGGATATGGGGCGCGATAACGTTGGCCGTTACCGTCGCCGACTACCTCCTGCCTGCATGGATGGCCAAACGCTTCGGGGGTTCTCGTGCCGGAGCCGTCGGCGCGACGATCGGGGCCGTTGCGGGTCTGTTCGTCTTTCCGCCCGTGGGGATTCTGTTGGGGCCTTTCGTCGGAGCCGTCGTGGGCGAACTGCTCCACAACGGCGAGGATACGGCACATGCCGTTCATGTCGGCATCGGCTCGTTTCTCTCGTTCGTTGTCGGTACGGGGTTGAAGGCGGTCGTGTCGGTCGCACTGGCGGTTCTGATCGTTCTGCAATTTTTTACATGATAAATAGGGTAACTGTATAGGACTTTGCACCGAATCACAATCCATAAATATGAAGAAACTTTGGTTTTTGGCGGTAATCGTCGCAGCGATGCTTACCGCATGTTGCAGCAGGTACAAGTACGAGAGCGTGCCCGATGACCCGCTGAAGACCCGTATCTACACGTTGGACAACGGGTTGAAGGTCTACATGAGCGTCAGCAAGGAGAAGCCGCGCATCCAGACCTACATTGCCGTGAAGGTCGGAGGCAAGAACGATCCGCACGAGACCACCGGTCTGGCCCACTATTTCGAGCACTTGATGTTCAAGGGCACCGAGCAGTTCGGTACGTCGGACTACGCAGCCGAAAAGCCGTTGCTGGATGAAATCGAGCAGCTGTTCGAGACCTACCGTCAGACCGCCGATGAAGCCGAGCGGGCAGCCATCTACCACCGCATCGACTCCATCAGCTACGAGGCTTCGAAGATCGCCATTCCGAACGAATACGACAAGCTGATGGCCGCCATCGGTGCCGAGGGAACCAACGCCTACACGTCGCAGGACATGACGGTCTACGTCGAGGACATTCCCTCGAACCAGATCGACAACTGGGCCCGCATCCAGGCCGACCGCTTCCAGCATCCGGTCATCCGCGGCTTCCACACCGAGTTGGAGACCATCTACGAGGAGAAGAACATGTCCCTCACCCGCGACAGCCGCAAGGTCTGGGAGGCGCTCGACGCTGCGCTGTTCCCGCACCACCCCTACGGCACGCAGACCGTGTTGGGTACGCAGGAGCACCTGAAAAACCCCTCGATCACCAACGTCAGGAACTACCACAAGACCTACTACGTGCCCAATAACATGGCCGTCTGCGTGGCGGGCGATTTCGACCCCGACGAGATGATCGCCACCATCGACAAGTATTTCGGTGCGATGGAGCCCAACCCGAACCTCCCGAAATTGGCGTTCGAACCCGAACAGCCCATCACGACGCCGGTCGTCAGGGAGGTTTACGGCCTTGAAGCCGCCAACGTCATGCTGGGTTGGCGTCTGCCCGCTGCGGTCGATCCGTCAAATGACGTCGCTCAATTGGCCGGCCAGTTGATTTACAACGGTCAGGCCGGTTTGATCGACATCGACCTGCAACAGCAGCAGAAGGTGCTGAATGCTTACGGTTACGCTTCGATGCAGCCCGATTACGGCACGTTCATTGTGGCCGGCAGCCCGAAGCAGGGCCAGTCGCTCGAAGAGGTGCGCGACCTGTTGCTCGGCGAGGTGGCCAAACTGCGCAGCGGCGACTTCGACGAGACGCAGCTCGAAGCCATCGTCAACAACTTCAAGATGCACGAGATGCAGGCGATGGAGAGCGATCCCGCCGACCTCTACGTCCAGTCGTTCATCTACGGCATGGATTGGGCCGACGAGGTGCACTCGATCGACCGCCTGTCGAAGATCACCAAGCAGAATGTCGTCGACTGGGCCAACGAATACCTCGGCTCCGAGAGCTACGCCGTCATCTACAAACGCGAGGGCGAAGACAAGACCGTGCAGAAAATTTCCGCACCGAAGATTACGCCCATCGTAACCAACCGCGACCGGGAGAGCGCCTTCCTCGCCGGAATCAAGGCTGCCGAGGTGAAACCCATCGAGCCCGTTTTCGTCGATTACGACAAGGATATGGCGAAATTCGCTGTGAAACAGGGCGTCGACGTGCTCTACAAGCAGAACGAGACCAACGATCTGTTCTACCTCGCCTACGTCTTCAACACCGGTTCGGAAGATGATCCGGAACTCCGCTCGGCTTTCGATTATATCAGCTACCTCGGTACGGAGACCCAGACCGCCGAGGAGATCGCCAAGGAGATGTATCGCCTTGCCTGCTCGTTCTCGTTCGGTGCGGGCACCAACCAGAGCTCGATCGTGATCACGGGCTTGAGCGAGAACATGGATCAGGCGATGGAGATCGTCGAGTCGTTGATTGCCAACGCCGTGCCCGACGAGACCATCCTCATGAACCTCAAAGCCGATGCGTTGAAGAGCCGTTCCGATGCGAAACTGAATCAGGCCCGTTGCTTCAATGCCTTGCGGCGGTATCTGTTCCTGGGCGGCGACTTCATCAGGAGGACGACGCTGACCGATGCCCGGTTGGCCGCCCTGACCTCCGACGAGCTGCTCTCCAAGGTGAAGGCCCTGACCGGCAAGGCGCACGAAGTGCTCTACTACGGCCCCAAGAGCGAAACGGAGTTGAAAGAGAGCCTGGCTGCCCATCATAAGAGCGCTGAAACGCTGGAGCCGTTGGAGAAGAGGTTCCCCAAGTTCCAGCATACCGACCGGAGTGCGGTGGTACTGGCCCAGTACGACGCCAAACAGCTCTACTACATCCAGTATTCCGATCGCGGCGAGCCGTTCGACGAGACGAATACGCCGGGCCTTACGCTCTACAACGAGTATTTCGGCGGCGGCATGAATTCGGTCGTGTTCCAGGAGATGCGCGAGGCGCGCGGACTGGCCTATTCGGCTCGGGCCACGATGGAGGAACCGGCGTATGCGAAGGATGAGTACAGTTTCTCCGCTTTCATCGCGACGCAGAACGACAAGATGCGGCAGGCGATCGAGGCTTTCGACGAGATCATCAACAACATGCCCGAATCCGAAGCGGCGTTCACCATCGCCAAGGAGGGCATTCTGGCCCGTCTGCGCACGCAGCGAACGACCAAATCCGATGTGCTGTGGAGCTATATCGACCTGCGCGACATGGGGCTGACCGAAGACCGCAACAAACTGTTGTTCGAGACGATTCAGAACATGACGCTGGCCGACGTGAAGGCATTTCAGGAGAAGTGGGTGAAGGATCGCACCTACGTTTACGGTATCTTGGGCGATATCAAAGACCTCGATACGGACTACCTCAAAACGCTCGGTCCCGTGAAGACCGTTTCGTCCGAGGAGCTGTTCGGCTATTAGTCCCGCCGTTTCATCCGACAGAAGAGGGGCCGTCTGCGTACAGCAGACGGCCCCTCTTCTGCTTTTTAGTTCTCTTTTGCCGATGGGCGCGGCCGAACCTTTATCGCTGAAAAGTGCACTCTAACGTCTCCGGCAGCGGGGTGGAGGTGTCGCGGCGCCAGACCATCGCAAGGTCTTGCTCCGGCGTGCCCGTCCCGAAATCGAATCCGTCCGGAGCGCGGAACGTTGCCGGAACCGCGCCTGCGAAGCCGAATCGCTCGTAAAAACCGCGCAGCCACGCCTCGTCCGGCGAGGGGATCAGGATGGCGGCATCGTCGCTCTGTTCGTCGATGCGGCGCATCGCCTCGCGCATCAGCTGCGCCGCCAATCCGCGCCGCCGATAGGCCGGAGCGGTCGCCACGCCGTAGATATAGGTCGTGCGGCCCAGCTCGCTGCGGAACGGAAGCAGGTGGAGCATGGCCGCCGTCCGGCCGTCGCAGGCGGCGGTGAGCATCCGATGACGGGCGTAATAGCGGATCAGGAACGAATCGACGGACGCTTCATCGTCATCGAATGCCTGCATCCAGAGCGTTTTGCAGGCGATTTCGTCCGGATGCAGATGAATGGCCGAATACTTGTGCGCGATCTCGATCGGATGATAGGAGCGTTTCGCCCGCCGAAGCCCCTCCAATCCGAGGTCTTCCTCGCGGTTGATGAGCGTGAACCGTTCCGGCAGATGCCGGGCGAAAAGCTGGTTGATGACCGCGAAAGCGCCGTCGTAGGCCGTATCGGCCTTTTCGATATGGATATCGAACGTATGGTCGTTGACCGCCGAACCGTAGGTGAACGCCACCAACTTTTCGCCGACGCAGATACACCCGCCGCGCAGCCCGAGCTCCTCGTAGCGGGCGAATCCGCGCCGCATGGCTAATTGTTCGGCGCAGAGTTCGGAGGTATGTCCTTCGTGTGCATGACGCCATGCGCGTTCGAGCCGCATACATTCGTCGAACCGGTCGGGCGTCAGCTCCTCGTAGCGGTAATCGGGGTATGCGGCCGTAAAACGGTTGATATGGTTGCGCTTGGGCTGGTAGCGGCGGCCTGCCAGACGGCGCAGGTCGTCCGCCGCGTAGAGATAGTCCTCCTGCGCCGGGTCGGATTCGAAAGCGAACCGGCCCGCGTGCATGTCGCGGATCAGCTCGCGGCCGCGGTCGGTCAGTCCGAGGATGCGCAGACGCTGCCCGTGCGCATGGGCGTCTTCGCGCAGCGCCGGAATGAGCGGAGCGAAATCGCCCTCGCCGACGGGCTGCATGTAGCCGATCTTTTCTCCGCCGTCGATCTGGAAGCGGATGACCAAAAATCCGCCGACCTCGGCCCATGCGCTGCGGAACACGTGCAGCCAGCAGAACATGTTGGCGAATGCGAGGTTGCAGTCGGTCGTCTCCGCGTGCATCGTATAGCGCTCGATGACCGCTTTGTCGTGCAGCGTGACGGGTCGGAATCGGATCATGGTTTTCGTGCGTTATTCGCAGGCTTTCAGCGACAGGTCGAGCGACTTGATCTGATGGGTCAGCGCGCCGACCGAAATGAAATCCACGCCGCAGGCCGCATATTCGCGCAGGGTCTCCAGCGTAATGCCGCCGCTCGATTCCGTTTCGCACCGTCCGGCGACCTTCGCCACGGCCTGCCGCGTCATCTCGGGCGTGAAGTTGTCGAACATGATGCGGTCGACGCCGCCCGCGGCGAACACTTCGTCGATATTCTCCAATGTGCGGACTTCGCACTCGATAGGGAGCTGCTTCCCCTTGGCGCGCAGGTATTCGCGGGCTCCGGCGATAGCCTGACGGATGCCGCCGGCGAAATCGATGTGGTTGTCCTTCAACAGAATCATGTCGAAAAGTCCCATGCGGTGGTTCTCGCCGCCGCCGATCTTCACCGCCATTTTGTCCAATACGCGCATCCCGGGTGTGGTTTTGCGGGTGTCGAGCACCCGCGTGTGCAGCCCTTCGAGCTGCTGTACATAGACGGCCGTGCGGGTCGCAACGCCGCTCATGCGCTGCATGATATTCAGTACGATGCGTTCGGCCTGCAACAGCGATCGCAGACGTCCGGAGACGTAGAAAGCCACGTCGCCGGGCCGGATGCGGTCGCCGTCGTGCAACATCTGTTCGAATTGCATGTCGGGATCGAGCCGGTCGAACACCATGCGGGCGATTTCCATGCCGGCCAGGACGCCTTCCTGCTTGCACAGCAGGCGCATGCGTCCCCGTTCTTCGGCCGGTATGCAGCAGAGCGACGTGTGGTCGCCGTCGCCGATGTCCTCTTTGATGCAGAGTTCGATCAGTTCGTCGACAAAGGGTTTGTATTCGGGTTTCATAGTCTGTTCGATTTCGGATGCGAGGGCGGGGCCCGTTTAGTCGAGCTTTTGTCCTTCGAATTTTACGCGATAGGCGTCCATGCAGGTGAACTCGAGGGTACATCGGGTGTTGTTTATGGCGCCGTTGAGGCCGGTGATCGGGCGATTTTCCTGATCACTCCAGCCGGCTCCTGCGATATAGGCCTGCGGAACGACGGGCCCTGCGGTTGCGAAGGTCAGATTGGGACCTGCTCCCGGCGTGTAAGTGAGGGTGTTTATCCGCATGTCGAGTTGTACCGGCATGGCTGCGGCGAAACGCATCTGGCGCATATAGACGGTCAGCGTGGTCGCCGGAGCGAGCAGGGTCGGGAACCCGTCGCCGACAATGTCGAAACGGGCGATTTCGTTGACGAAGGTCGTTCCGTCGGGATCGGTTACCGTCATGGTGCCGCGGAACTCCATCGGATCGTCATCCACGATCTTTCCGTCGACGATTTCGTCGTTGTCGTCGTCGAATTCGGGGCCGTTGTCGTTGTCGCCGCAGGCGACGCAGGTCGCCAGCATCAATGCGAAAAGAAGGAATTTTTTCATCGTAGTACTTTATTATCTATGAATCGCAAAATTATCTATGAATCACAAAACAGGCGGCCGTGCGTCTTTATCGTTCATCCTGCCGTTCTGCGCTTCCGTTCGTCGTGCAGGTCGTGCAGGGGTGCGCAGTACACGCCTGCAAATATAGCCGTTTTTTATCATTCGAGAATCAACTTCCCCTCGAAATTCCTCCGCCGGTTTCGTTGGGTTGCAGCACGTCGGGAACGGCGCATCCTATCGTGAATGCAAGTTTCGCGCCGATCCCCGGGTTCGAAGTGAGCGTTCGGAGGCGTATTTTGAGCGGCGGCAGGGCCGGATCGAGGCGGATGCGGTGCATGTAGTGTGCGGAATCGTTTTTATAGGTTGATACTCAATGTGATGCCGAACGTTCGGGGACGTCCGCGCTGGACGAACTCGTGGCCGATGGATTTGAAATAGAAGACATCGCAGCGTTCGTTCGCGAGGTTGCGGCCCCAGATATCGAGCGTGTAATGCGGATGCTCGATGCGGATCGAGGCGTCGAACAGCGTGTAAAAAGGCTGCACGAGCGTGTTTTCCTCGTTCCATCGGATGCGGCCCGTGCCGCGCAGCCCCGCCTGCACGACCAAATCGCCCAACCAGCGCACGCCAGTCGGAAAAGTTTTCATCGCCGAAACCGAAAGGGTTTGCTGCGGGGCATAGGGCAGGAAATTGCCGCGAAAATCCTGCTGTCCGTTGTCGTAGCGGACGAATCGGGCATCCGTATAGCCGTAGGCCAACGACAGATCGAGCGTGCGCCACGGGGTGCATTGCATGGCCCATTCGGCGCCCCACGAACGGGTGCGGCCGGCGTTGGTCATCATGCGGCCGGTCGACGAACCCGCCGGAAAGACGGTCAGCTGTTGGTCGCGGCAGTCGATATAGAAAAGGGCGAAATCGCCCCGCACGGCCCCCTCCATGCACGAAAAGTGGCCGCCGAATTCGTAGTTCCAGCTGTATTCGGGCTTGTAGGACATCATGTCCTGTTCCTGATAACCGGCGTCCGACAGCATCGCCTGTTTCAGCTTCTCTTGCAGCATGTCCGAAAATATCTGCGTGTTGAATCCGCCCGCCTTGTAGCCTTTGGCCACCGTGAGGTAGAGGTTGCGCTGTTCGTCGAACGCATAGAGCGCCGAGAATTTGGGCAGCAGCTCGGCATAGGTGTGTGCGATGCGGTTGCGGTCGTCGATGGCGGCCGTTCGAGCGATGGGCTCGCCTCCGTCGATGATCAGTTTGTAGTCGAGGGCGCCTTGGCTGTGATAATGGAGCGTCGTGCGCTCGATATCGATGCGGAGACCGGCCGTGAAATGCCACTTGCCGGCCGTGAACCGCGATTCGTGATAGAGCGCTCCGCCGCAGGAGGGCGTCCGGAAGTCGGAAGCGAGCAGCAGTGCGTCGGCACTCTTCTCGAACCGGATATTGTCTAAATGGCCGTTCGCATGGGCGAAGATCAGTTCGTCGATGCCCGTCTGTTTGAACTGCACGGGGGCCTCCATCGTGCCGTGGCGGTAGAATCCGAACAGGCCGAACAGCCAGCCGTACCGCCGGCCGTCGTGCGAACGGAAGACGAGGTCTTCGGTGAGGCTGTGTTCGCGCAGGGCCTGCCGCAGCGTGAAGTAGGAGAGCGGCAGAAAGTCCTGGTCGAGCATCATTTCATCGTCGGAGTACTGGTATCCGGTGAGGGAGGATACGGAAAACCGCGCCGCATCGTACCGGATCGTCAGCCCGTCGCTCAACAGCGTGCGCGAATAGCTGCACGGATCGTTGTAGGCGATTTCGCCGCTGCGGGCGACGGTTTGCCCCTCCCGCTCGATCTCCGGCCCGACATAGACGTAGGGATAGCCGCCCTGTTCGAGCGCCGATGCGGCGAAGGTGTTTTCGATGCGCAGCCCGTGATCGTTGCGCCATTGGAGTTTCAGCCGCCCGCCGCCCGTCCGCTCCCAGTCGCACCGTTCGCCTGTCGCTTCGTTGCGGAACAATCCGTCGCTATGCTTGAAGAATCCCGTTACGGCGATGCCCAGATCGGGATTCAGCCGGTTGTAGCTCGATGCCCGCAGCCGGAAGTCGTTGCCGCTGGCGTATTCCATGCCGATGCGCACGCCTTCGTATTGCAGCGGCGAGAGCGTGTAGACGTTGATGACGCCCCCCATCGTGTTGCGGCCGTAGAGGGTCGATTGCGGGCCGCGCAATACCTCGATGCGCTCGACGTCGGCCAGCTCTGCGTCGAAATTGTTCTTTTGCAGGATCGGCACGTTGTCGATATTCAGCCCGATGACCGGCTGGTCGATGCGCGCGCCCAATCCGCGCACGTAGATCGACGAGGTCATGCGTGAACCGTAGTCGGGCAGGTGGAGGTTGGGCACCTGCAGCGACAGCCCCTTCAAGGCGTCGATATGCTCCCGCTCGATGACGCGGCTCCCCGCGATGGTCGAGGCCACGGGCTGCGAACGCAGGGCCATGCCCTGTTTGATGGCCGTTACCTGGATCCGGTCGATGACGAGGGCCGTATCGGCCGGGCTCTCCTCGGCGGATCGGAGGCCGGTCTCCTCCGCCTGAACCGGCAGAGTCCCGATAACCGCCCCGAGCAACGGCAGAAGGAGCGACGCTGCGCGGAATCTATTCATGATGATAGGGTTCGTTGTTGAGGATGGCGAAGGCCCGGTAGAGCTGCTCGGCGAAGAGTACCCGCACGATTTGGTGCGAGAAGGTCATGCGGGAGAGCGAAATCCGTGCGTCGGCCCGCGCGTAGACCGCATCGGAAAAGCCGTAGGGCCCTCCGATGACCATCACGAGCCGTTTCGTGCCGCTGTTGAGGCGTTTCTGGAGCCATACGGCGAACTCCGCCGACCGCATCTCCTCGCCCCGCTCGTCGAGCAGCACGACGCAGTCGGTTTCGGCGAATTGGCGCAGCAGCGTTTCGCCCTCGGCGGCGCATTGCTGGCGGGGCGTCAGGTGGCGCGTGTTGCGCAGATCGGGCAGCGTCGTCAGGGCGAATCGGCAATAGCGATTCACCCGCCTGGCGTAGATTCCGACCAGCGAGGCGACCTCTTTCGAATCGGTTTTGCCTATGACGATCAGTTCGATTTGCATAGATCGGAGTTCCATTCGCCGTCGGCATCTTCGTAGATGACCGGACGCGCCGGTTCGACCGATTTGAGCCATTCGTAGGCTTTGTACAGGTTATAGCCGTTGCCCGACGGATTGCCTAACGCATAGGCGATGACGCAGGTGAAGTTCCGCGAACGGTAATACATCGCCTGCACCCGTTGCAGATATTCGTCGGCCAGCGTCGGATCGTTCGAGGGCGTTCCTCCGAGGCTCCGGTCGCTGCGCCGCTCGGGTGCATGGAGGTTCGCCCGGTCGATGACGTAGAGCCCTAATTCGTCGCACAGGGCGTAGAACCAGGCCGGCTGCGGATAGTCCGGACACAGCGTGTTGCAGCCTTGTTTGCGGATCGCGAGCAGCTGTGCACGGGTCGCCTGCTCGTCGGACGGTACGGCATTGTATCGTTTCGTCTTCAATGCCACCTCTTTCCCGAACTGCATGAACCGCCCCTCGGAAAACTCCGGTCGGCCGAAGCCGATCTTCAGCGGCATGTACTCCTTATAGGTGCCGTCGCGTTTCGTGAAGAGCATCACCTTGTAGAGCGGCGGATTCTTGACGGCGGCGTTCCGGCCCGTCGCAGCGGCCGGCTGCCACTTGTTCTCGTAGGCGTGGTAGATGAAGGGTTGGAAGTGCAGCGTGTCGGCCGAGCGGCCCGGCAGCCTCGTCTCGGCGATATTGAACTCGAGCAGCTTGCCCTGCGGCGAATAGATGTCGTAGCCCACCGTTACGGGCTCGTCGTAGTTGAAGCGGTTCTGCACGATGATCCGCAAATCGAGCATGGCGAAGTCGCGCCCCAGCGTATCGGGCACTAACGCGATTTCGAAGTCGCGGATCGACCGTTTTTCCTGATAGTAGAGGTAGCTGCCGTCGAACGGCTTGCCGTGCGGGGCTCCGCGGGCGTCGAGGCTGTCGCGGCCGTTGAGGAGCACGATTTTGAAATCGTTGGCCCCTTGCCGGATGCAGTCCGTGAGATCGAATTCGGCGGGGGTGAGCGCATCGGCGATTTCAGCCACCTGCCGGTCGTTGACCCACAGTTGGTAGGCCGCTTGCGGATTTTCCAGATGCAGATAGGTGCAGCCGTCGGTCCAGACATAGGGGATCTCGATCGTCTGTCCGACGACGGCCCGCAGCGGGCCGTCGGTCGCGAGACGCACTTCGGGCCGGAAGTCGATGCTGTGGCCCGAGCGGGCGCGGACGCGGGATTCGGCGTCGTGGCGGGTATCGTAGGGAACGACCTCCGTGCGGTGGATGCGGCCGGTCTGCCGGGCCGTTGCGGCCGTGCCGAGGAGCAGGCCCGCACAAAACAACAAGGCGTGTTTCATGGCGTGTCGATATAAGGCGGTGTAAAGGTACCTTTTTTTTGACAAATCGCAAATTATCGCTAACTTTGGCAACTCGGAAGAAATCTTCGCTTACGAAGAATCGCTTTCGCTTGTGCGAATTAAAGGGAAAAAGATATGAAAACGCAACGGATTGTTGAGATTCTGAAATCGGGCGTCGCAGATACCGACCTCACCGTACAGGGCTGGGTGCGCACCAAGCGCGGCAATAAAAATGTGGCGTTCATCGCCTTGAACGACGGTTCGTGCGCCGCCAACTTGCAGATCGTCGTCGATTTGGAGCAAATTCCCGAATCGGTGCTGAAAACCATCACGACCGGTGCCTGCATCCGTGTCGACGGCCGGTTGGTCGCTTCGCCCGCTTCGGGGCAGCGCGTCGAGGTGCAGGCGAAGGCGATCGAGGTCTACGGCACGG
This sequence comes from uncultured Alistipes sp., assembly GCA_947629705.1. Classification (GTDB taxonomy): domain Bacteria; phylum Bacteroidota; class Bacteroidia; order Bacteroidales; family Rikenellaceae; genus Alistipes. Next base: position 48,893 of record CANREN010000013.1, read on the forward strand.
CCGACCCCGAGACCTATCCTTTGCAGAAAAAGGGCCATTCGTTGGAGTTCCTGCGCGACATTGCCTATCTGCGTCCGCGTACCAATACGTTCGGCGCCGTGCTCCGCATACGTCATGCCATGGCCTACGCCATCCACGAATATTTCAATAAGAACGGGTTCTATTATTTCCATACGCCGATCATCACCGCCTCCGACTGCGAGGGAGCCGGCGCAATGTTCCAGGTAACGACCCTCGATCTGAACGACCTGCCCAAGAACGGGGAGGGCAAGGTCGATTATACGCAGGATTTCTTCGGCAAATCGTGCAATCTGACTGTCTCGGGCCAGTTGGAGGGCGAGCTCGGCGCGTTGGCTTTGGGACGTATCTATACGTTCGGCCCGACATTCCGCGCCGAAAATTCCAATACGCCGCGCCATGCCTCGGAGTTTTGGATGATCGAACCCGAAGCCGCTTTCTTCGACCTGGAGGATAACATGGAGCTGGCCGAAGACTTTCTCAAATATCTGATTCAGTATGCGTTGGATAACTGTTCCGAGGATTTGGCCTTCATGAACAAGATGTGGGACCCGGAGCTGCTCGACCGTCTGCATTTCGTCGTGGCGCACGATTTCAAGCGTCTCGACTACTCCGAGGGCATCGGGATTTTGAAGGCCTCGGGCCGCAAATTCGAATTCCCGTGCGACTGGGGCTGCGATCTGCAGTCGGAACACGAACGCTACCTTGTCGAGGAGCATTTCAAGCGTCCGGTCATCCTCATCAACTACCCGAAGGAGATCAAGGCCTTCTACATGAAACAGAACGACGACGGGAGGACCGTGCGCGGAATGGACGTGCTTTTCCCGAGAATCGGCGAAATTATCGGCGGTTCGGAGCGCGAGGCCGATTATGGCAAACTTCATGCAAGGGTGCAGGAGCTCGGCATGAACGAACGCGAGTTGTGGTGGTATTTGGATACCCGCCGCTGGGGATCGGCGCCGCACTCGGGATTCGGTTTGGGATTCGACCGTCTGCTGATCTTCGTTACCGGACTGACGAACATCCGCGATGTGCAGCCTTTCCCGCGTACGCCGCAGCACGCCGATTTCTGATCGAACGCAGGAAAGATCGAACTTCGGGAACCGGCTCGGTGCGGCACGCATGTCGACGGGGCTTCAGCTCCCGATGTCGATTTTTTTAATACGAAAACATGGCAATCAATCAGAAGCAGATTTTGTCGCTTCAGCAGAAGCTCTCTCCGCAGCAGATTCAGATGATCAAGCTGCTGGAGCTGCCGACCGTGCAGTTGGAGCAGCGCATCAAGCAGGAGATCGAGGATAATATCGTGTTGGAAGAGGAGGAGCGCCCGGCCGAGGAGACCGAGGAACAGCCGCAGCAAATCTCTGTGGACGAGTATCTGCGCGACGACGATACCCCTTCCTACAAAAGCCGCATCAACAACTTCTCGAAAGACGACAAGCAGCGGCCGGTCTATCTGACCGAGGGCCGTTCGCTGCATGAATATCTGATCGAGCAGTTGGGCTACCGCAACCTGTCGGAGCGCGATCGGAAGCTGGCGGCCTATTTGGTGGGCAGCATCGACGAGGACGGCTATCTGCGCCGCGACTTGGAGTCGGTGGCCGACGATATCGCTTTCACGGTGGGCATCGAGACCACGGCGGATGAACTGGAACGCCTGTTGAACCTGATCCACGAGTTGGAACCGGCCGGCGTCGGCGCCCGCAATCTGCAAGAGTGTCTGTTGTTGCAGATGGCGCAGAAAAAGCTCGATACGCGCGCCCGCCGGTTGGCCCGCAAGATTCTGGCCTTCTATTTCGACGAATTCGTCAAGAAGCATTACGAGAAATTGATGTCGCGTTTGCAGGTCTCCGAGGCGGATTTCCGCGAAGCGATCGCCGAGATCCGACGCTTGTCGCCCAAACCCGGCAACCTCTACGCCGAGGGCGGAACCGACACCACGCCCTACATTATCCCCGATTTTCTGCTCGATTATCAGGATGGCCGCTTCTCGCTGTCGCTGAACTCCTACAATGTGCCCGAAGTGCGCATCAATCACCGGTATATGGAGATGATCCGCGACATGGTCGCGTCCGACGGAACCGTGAAGGAGCGGGACAAGGAGGCGTTGCAGTTCGTCAAGAACAAGATCGATTCGGCGAAGTGGTTCATTTCGGCCATCAAGCAGCGGCACGATACGTTGATGCGGACGATGCAGACCATTCTGGATTACCAGACCGAGTATTTCAAGGACGGCGACCAGTCGAAACTCCGCCCGATGATTCTCAAGGATATCGCCGACCGGACGGGATTGGATGTCTCGACCATTTCGCGCGTGGTGAACAGCAAATACGTCCAGACGCAGTTCGGCATCATCCTGTTGAAGTCGCTCTTTTCGGAGGCGATGCAGACCGAGAGCGGCGAGGAGGTGTCGAGCTACGAGATCAAGAACATTCTCCGGCGGTGCATCGACGAGGAGGAGAAGCGCCATCCGTTGACGGACGAGACGTTGATGGACATTCTCAACGCCAAGGGATACCGCATCGCCCGACGTACGGTGGCGAAGTATCGCGAAATGTTGGGCATTCCGGTCGCGCGCCTGCGGAAACAGATTTGATGAGGCGAAGCGGCGGAGCAGTCGGCTCGCGGCTCGCGCCTGGCGATTTTCCATTCCGTGCGACCCGTGCCGAATTTGCCGAATTTGCCGAATGCACCCGTGCCGCCCGACCGAACGATGACCCGACCGAACGATAAAAAAATGAAGACGACGATGAATTGCACGCGTTGGGCCGACGGCCTTTCGTGGGTGCTGCACCCTTTTTTGCAGCCGCTTTACCTGATTACGCTCCTGTTGACCTGTACGGCCTTTGCCGGTTATTCGTGGACGGTGCGGCTCTATCTGTGGGGCGTGGTCATCCTCTACACGATGCTGATTCCCGCGCTTGCGCTCTGTATGTTGCGGGCGCTCGGACGTCTTTCCGACTACCGCATCGACAACCGGCACGAACGGATTCTGCCGTTGTCGATCGGTGCGGTGTGTTATCTTTTGTGCGCGCTGACTTTGAGCCGGATCGGTTCGGCCGTGTTCATCCGCAAGTTCATGATGGCGGCCGCCTGCTGCGAGTTGATGGCGCTGTTCGTCTCGCTGCGGTGGAAGATCAGCCTGCATCTGACGGGCATGGGCGCTTTGACGGCCATGTTCGTTACGATGAACTTCATCGGCGTAGGGAACATGCTCCTGCCGTTGTCCGTCATCGTGCTCGCTTCGGGGGCCTTGGCCTCCGCCCGCCTCTATTTGGGGTGCCACAACGGCGCGCAAATCTTCGTCGGCTTCTGCGGCGGGTTCGTCGTCGCGACTTTGGCCGTCCTGTTTCTGTAAGGCTTCGTGCGAGGTCGTATTTTCAATACGAATCCCGACCTATGAAAGGGCCGGGATTCTGGTTTCATGCCCGTCCGGCTATGATTTTCAGCAGTCGGGGCGTGTAGCGTTTCATCAGATAGAACGCGCTCAAAAGTAGCATGAGGGTCGATAGGGTAGCTGTTGTATACACTCCCAGAATGGCCATGTCCGATTGGGGCTGTGTCAGAACGAACAGTATGCGGAGCAATCGGGAGCAGATAAGCGCGTGCGATACATAGATGAAGAAGCTCGAAGCTGCAAGAAACGTAGTTGGATGACAGATGCCGTGATTGAGCAGCCAGGCTGCTGCATTGTAGGCAAATAGCAATCCTGCCACGATATTTAGCCGTTTGATCGTGAACGCTGCTTCGGGCCAGCCGTGCATGGCGATGATATACGACAGTGCGAAGAGCGGATAAATCCACATGGAGCGTTTGAAATAGCGTCCGAAAATCTCCAGCATGTCTTTTCGGTGAATGCTCAAATAGGCACCCCACGAGAAGAAAAAGAGGGCATTCATCAGCTGGTTCGCATGTCCTAAATCCCAATAACCCATCGTGAACCATAGCAATCCCAGTCCGATGACTGCATGGACTCCGATTCGTTTCAGCATTCGATAAAGCAAAGGTGTGCATACGACGATGAGCATCAGGTCGCGCAAGAACCAAAGCGGTGGGTCGATCGGATAGATTGCCGAATTAGCGGGTTGAGAATCGATCCGGGCCGAAAAGAAACCGTGGGAGTTATCCCAAAAACAACCCAATAGGGATTGGATACTGAATTGAAAATCGGCATCGAATGTCTGAAATTCGTTGAATAGAGGCAAAAGTTTGAGGAATGTCAGTAGGATAGCGATCGTGTTCCAGATGAGATAAGGAATCATGAGTGTTTTAACTCTGTTTTTCAGTTTTCGCAGATAAGTCGCTTGTTCCATTCGACACCGAAAAAGAAGACGAATCCGGAGATGAAAAAATAAATCGGTACGCTTTGCCCGCGAAGAAATCCGTCTATCCAGTAATTCACCTCTCGAAAGAGCGGGTAGTTTTGCAGGTCGGCGAAGTCTCCTTGCAGATAGAGTCCGTCTGCGGACCAGGTGTGCATCGTCAGTACGACGATGGCTAACGGAAAACGCAGTAAATCGAGCGTTTGTTGCCGTCGGGTGGATTGCATAGGTGCAGCCATGATAGTAATCGAGCCGTAGCAAAACTCCTCCTGCGGCGAGGTTCGTAATTCGGGTAAATAAAAGAGAAAGCGTGGAACTGCAATATATGATATTCGGGAAGCCGGAAACAACCCGAAATGAAAAAAAGAGCTAAACATCTGCAAATATAACCATTGATTTTCTGTGCTTTATGTGGTATCAGAT
>CANREN010000014.1 GCA_947629705.1 uncultured Alistipes sp.
AACTAGAAAAATCTCATTCTTGGCGGTTTTGGGGCACAACGCTCTGAGACTTTTAGTAGGGTTGCGGAATTGAGGATCCCGTCTAACCTTGCGATCCGTGCCAGGTCATCAATCCTTGCGATCCGTGCCAGCCAATAAATAGGGTATTTGCTTTCGGGCAAATACCCTACCTTTCCGTCCATCTTCTCAAGGAGCCTTTTTGATCCGTCAGTTTCTTTCAGCACTTTCACCCCTTTCGGCCCCTTGTCCGACCGGCATCAGTTAGCTACGCGGAAATCGACGGGCAACGTATATTTCACACGCACGGCCTGATTGCGCTGTTTGCCCGGAGACCATTTCGGCGATTTGTTCAACACGCGGATGGCCTCTTCGGAAAGCGACCGGTCGGGGGTCTGGAGCACCTGGATATTCGTCAGACGGCCGTCTTTCTCGATCACGAAGGTCAGCGTTACACGCCCCTGGATGCCGTTCTCCAAAGCGATCTGGGGGAACCGGACGTTCTCCTGCACCCATTTGCGGAACGTGTTGAGGTCGCCGCCCTGGAACGAGGGCATCGTCTCGGCACGCAGGAACGGCTGGTCGTCCTCGACCTCCTCCTCCTCGACCGCTACGATCTGTTCGATCTCGGTGTCCTCGTCGAATTCGGTGAAGCTCACGTCGGTCTCGATCTTGGTGTCGTTGGTTACCACCTCCAGCAGGTCGGCGATCACCTTCACCTCGACCTTCTTGGGAGGCTCGGGCGGTTTCTGATCCTGACGGGTGATTTCCGTGATCTGTTCTTCGACCGGACCGTAGTTCATGTCGATTTTTTCGATGCGGTGCTCTTTCGGCGTGTAGGCGAATGCCAGAATGACCAAACCGAGTGCAACGCACAGACCGATTTCAAGCAGGAGACCCCGCTTGTTTTGCAGGTCGGCTTTAGGCGATTTCTTGATTTCCATCTATCTTATAAAGTTTTAATTGTTCAAGTCTTTCTGGTATCAGGCGGCGCGGATCATCGGGCCAATGACAGCTCGTCTCTTTTTTTCTCTCTTCCCCCCCCCTCGTTTCGGTGCGCGCGACGCACGGCATGTACGGCGTGTGCACCACAAATATAGAGATAAAAATCCAAAATCGAACCGATCCGCGCAAAAAATCTGTAAAAAATCGTTAAATTTGTCTGCGGAAAGCCCTTTTTTCGAAGTCGGCATGTTGCGTGAAACCCTGTTCGGGTCGGATTTCGACCGGCTCGCCGCCCTTTGTTCATCGGAAGGATGGCCCCGCTTCACAGCGGGGCAGTTGGCGCGCTGGCTCTACAAACGTCAGGTCGAAGATCCGGCGCAGATGACCGATTTGTCCGTAACCCGTCGGGAACGGCTCGCCGAGTTGTTCGCTCCGGCGCTGACCGCTCCGATCCGCGAAAGCCGGTCGGCCGACGGAACGAAAAAATATCTGTTCCGCACGTCGGAGGGCCATTTCATCGAATCGGCCTACATTCCCGACGGCGAACGGGCGACGCTGTGCGTTTCGTCGCAGGCGGGCTGCCGCATGGGCTGCCGGTTCTGTGCTACGGGGCGTCAGGGATTGCAGCAGTCGCTGCCGCCGGCCGAAATCCTCAATCAGATCGTCTCGCTGCCCGAACGGGATCGGCTTACGAATTTGGTATTCATGGGGATGGGCGAACCGCTCGACAATATCGACAACGTGCTGCGGGCGCTCGATATTCTGACGGCCGACTGGGGCTTCGGCTGGTCGCCGACCCGCATCACCGTTTCGACGGCGGGCGTCGTGCCGCAGCTGCGCCGGTTCCTCGATGCGACCCGCGTGCATTTGGCCATCAGTCTGCACAACCCGTTTGCGGCCGAACGGGCGGAGATCATGCCGGTGGAGCGCGCCTGGCCCATCGGGCAGGCAGTGAAAATTCTGCGGGAGTACGATTTTTCGCATCAACGCCGCGTGTCGTTCGAATACATCGTCATGAGCGGACGGAACGATTCGCCGCGTCATGTCAAGGAGTTGTGCCGGCTGCTGAACGGCATCAAGTGCCGCATCAATCTGATCCGCTTCCACAAGATTCCGGATTCGCCCTATTGCTCGCCCGATAACGCAGGGATGATTCGTTTCCGCGATGCGCTGACGGCGAAAGGCATTCAGACGACGATCCGAGCCTCGCGCGGCGAAGAGATTCAAGCCGCCTGCGGACTGCTCTCGACGCAAGGGACAAACAATTCATAAAAATTTTGTGTATTTTTGCGGACGTGAAAAAGCGCCTTACAGTTCGTCGCTCGATGGCCGTTCTTCTGTCGGCTCTCCTGCTTTCGCCCGGATGGTTGTCCTTGAGCGGCTTTACGCTGCTCGCGGCTTTCGTCCCGCTGTTGTGGGTGAGCGATTCCTATGACGGATCGCGGCGCTCGTGGTGGGGCATGTTCGGTTGGGCTGCGCTGGCGTTCGTGTTGTGGAACGCCGCCACCGTCTGGTGGATCTGGTTCGCCACGCCCGTCGGCCCCATTGCCGCGACACTGGCCTCCACGACGCTCAATCTCTTCGCCTTCATGTTGTTCCATACGGTCTCGAAATCGACCGGCCGGAGCGTCGGTTACGCCACACTCGCCGCCGCGTGGATCGCGACCGAATACAGCTATACGGCGGGCGACTTTTCGTGGCCGTGGCTCCTCCTCGGCAACGGCTTTTCGCACGACGTGTGGGCCGTGCAGTGGTACGAATTTACGGGTGTTTTCGGGGGCTCGCTGTGGGTGCTGCTCTGCAATATCGCACTTTTCGAGGCGTGGCGCGCACGGCGGCGCCCGGCACGATGGATCGTCGCCGGCTGCATCGCCGCCCTGCCGATGATCGGTTCGGCGGTCATCTGGCACTGCGAAGGCCGGCGGACGGCGGAGCGATCCGTCGCGGTGAGCATCATCCAGCCGAATGTCGACTGCTATGAAAAGTTCAGCGGCGACGAGGAGGCGCAGGAGGAGAATATCCACGATTTGCTGGCCGAAGTCCCTGCCGGGGCGGAGTTCATCCTGCTTCCCGAAACCGCCGTGCCCGGGTATTACCGCGAGCCGGAGCTCACCGACGTCTATTTCCCCGACGGAGGGAGGTCCGAAGTGTGGTTGCGGTTAGCCGACAGCCTGCGAAGCGCCCATCCCGAGGCGCTGCTCGTTACGGGGGCCAATACGATGCGTTTTTACGGACAGTCGAAGATGACCCCGACCGCCCGCATACAGGCCGGAACCTATTATGACCATTTCAATACGGCCGTCGGTCTCGACAGCGCGGGCCGCGTGCAGATTCATCACAAGGGGCGGTTGGTCATCGGCGTCGAGAACACGCCGACGTGGGTGTTCGACGCGCTGCGTTTTTTGGTCATCGACCTCGGCGGCACGCTCGGCCAGATCGGCAAGGGCGAGCACGGCACCGCTTTCGAACACAACGGCGTGCGGATGGGGCCCGCCATCTGCTACGAAGGACTTTACGGCGATTTTTTCGGCGATTTCGTGCGGCGGGGCGCGCAGTTCATGGCCATCGTCTCGAACGACGGCTGGTGGGGCGACACGCCCGGGTACCGCCATCTGTTCACGATCTCGCGGCTGCGGGCCGTCGAACATCGGCGGGCCATCGCCCGCTCGGCCAATACGGGCCGTTCGGGATTCATCTCGCCCCGCGGTGATGTGGGCGAGACCCTCGGCTGGGAAGAACGCGGCGTTCTGACGGCCCGCGTCCCGCTCGAAACCCGCACGACCCTCTACACCCGCTACGGCGACTACATCGCCCGCATCGCCGTGTTTCTAATGACCTTGTGCATTCTCTACGCCATTGTCTGCCGGATCAGACGCAAGAATCACCTCGTACCCTAAATATCCGTTCTTTATGAATTACTCCCAAACGATCGATTTTCTCTTTTCGTCGCTGCCCGCATTCGAAACGAAAGGCGCCTCGGCCTACAAACCCGGCTTGGAACGCATCGCCGCGTTCTGCAAGGCGATGGGCAATCCGCAGCGCAACTTCTTCACGATCCATGTGGCGGGCACCAACGGCAAAGGCTCCGTGTCGCATCTGCTCGCCTCGGTCTTGCAGCAGGCCGGTTACCGCACAGGGCTCTATACGTCGCCCCATTTGCTGGATTTCCGCGAACGGATCCGGGTCGACGGCGAGATGATCCCCAAGCAGAAGGTCGTGAACTTCGTCGACAAATATCACGACAAGATGGTCGAAGCGGGGCTGTCGTTTTTCGAAATGACCACGGCGATGGCATTCGACTACTTCGCCCAGAGCGATGTCGAGGTGGCGGTGATCGAAACGGGCTTGGGCGGACGGTTGGATGCGACGAACATTATCGTACCGGTGTTGAGCATCGTTACCAATGTCGGGCTGGAGCATACCGATCTGTTGGGCGATACGCTTCAGAAGATCGCGGCCGAAAAGGGCGGGATCATCAAAAAGAGCATTCCGGTGGTCATCGGCGAGGAGGACGTGCGTTACAATGCGGTCTTCGAACAATTAGCCGCCGCGAACAAATCGAAAGTGATCTACGCGCAGCGGGAGGTGCAGTGCGAGGGACAGACCCGCGATGCGGCGGACGGGCGGCAGCATTTCCGGCTGTGCCGCGTGCGCGACGGGCAGGTATTCGAGCTGGAAATCGACCTTGCGGGCGATTACCAGCGGCAGAATATCATCACGGCGACGGCGGCCATCGATTTTCTGCACGAGGAGACGCCGTTGACCATTTCGCGTCGTGCGTTCATCGACGGCGTGCGCCATGCCGCAGCCGATACGTCGCTGCTCGGGCGGTGGCAGAAACTCGCCGACGCACCGCTGACGGTGTGCGACACGGGCCACAATGCCCACGGCCTCGCCCGGGTGGCCGACCAGCTCAAAAAGACCCCTTATAACAAATTGTATTGCGTCATCGGATTCGTGCGCGACAAGGATTTGGCGCATATCCTGCCCCTGTTGCCGCACGATGCCCATTATATCTTCACGCAGGCCCGAACCGCGCGGGCGCTTCCGGCTGACGAGCTGGCGGCCAAAGCGGCCATCTACGGATTGCAGGGCGAGGCGGCAGCATCGGTCGCCGAGGCGATCCGGCGGGCTCGGGAACTGGCCCGGCCCGATGACATGATCTTCATCGGCGGCAGCACCTACGTCGTCGCGGAGGCTCCCTTGTCGGAGTAGCTGCCGCAGCGGTTTTGTCCACCGGTAAAACTGCGTTTTCCGCCGCGGAACGAACGATCGGCACTGTCCGGCGCGGATAAGGGCCGATCCCGTATCGGGGCGAATCGAAAAAAATCGGCCGCACCGCATACTAACCGCCTGACCGAATGCGTTAGTCCATCGAATGCGAAAAACGAATACATGCCTATGCCTGAAATTTGCCTCTGAACGAATCGATTGGAACCGGAAGCAGTTCGCCGAACCGTCGACGGTTCCGAAGGTACGGAACGAACAACAACACATCAACAGCTATGAAAAAGGCATTTTTATTTTTGGGAGTGATTGCCGTGGCCGCCGCAGCCGGCGGTGCGACGGCATGGGCCCTCTCCGACCGGTCGGAGCAGCAAACGATCACCTATGCAGGCAGCCGATCCGCACACGAACCGGTTGCCGGCACGCACTTTACGTCCTATCAGGCCGAACAGTATCCCGATCTGACCTATGCCGCCGAAAATGCGGTGCAGGCCGTCGTCAATATCGAGGTCATCCAGCAGGTCGAGATGCCCCGATCGGGTTACGGCTACGATCCGTTTCTGGATCCGTTCCGCGAGTTCTTCGGCCTTCCGCAACAACGCGGCCGTTCGGGCGGCGACGGCGATGAACCCTATTACCAGGAGCGTCGCGGAGGCGGTTCGGGCGTGATCCTGTCGTCGGACGGCTACATCGTAACGAACAACCACGTGGCCGACGGCGCGACCACCCTGCGCGTAAAGCTCTACGACGGCCGAAAGTTCGATGCGAAACTCATCGGCAAGGATGCGGCGACCGACCTCGCCCTGCTGAAAATCGACGCGACCGACCTGCCGACCCTGCCGTTCGGATCGTCGGACGCCCTGCGATTGGGCGAATGGGTGCTGGCCATCGGCTCGCCGTTCGACCTGCAGTCGACCATCACGGCCGGCATCGTGAGCGCCAAGGCCCGTCAATTAGGCGCTATTCCGAACGATTTCAGCATCGAATCGTTCATTCAGACCGATGCGGCCGTCAATCCGGGCAATTCGGGCGGCGCGTTGGTCAACACCCGCGGCGAGCTGGTGGGCATCAACACGCTCATCAAATCGCAGACGGGCAGCTATGTCGGCTATTCGTTCGCCATCCCCGAATCGATCGTCCGCAAAGTGGTGGTCGATCTGAAGGAGTTCGGCGTCGTGCAGCGGGCCCTGTTAGGCATCCAGTTCCGTCCGGTCGACCAGGATTTTCTCGATAGCGACGAGGGCAAGGAGGCCGGCATCGACGAGATCGGCGGCGCCTACGTGGCCAGCGTCGTAGAGGGAGGCTCCGCCTCGGAGGCGGGCATCCGCAAGGGCGACGTCATCATGGCGATCGACGGCGTGAAAATCACGGAAGCCTCGACGCTGCAGGAACAGATCGCCAAGCACCGCCCCAACGATAAAATCGTTTTGTCGGTAAAAAGAGCGGGCAATATGAAACAATTCGAGGTTACTTTGCGTAATAAGGCCGGCAAGACCGAGTTGCTTACGCGCGAGGATGTCGATGTGGCCGAAACGCTCGGCGGAAAATTCGCCGACGCGGGCGAGAAGCTGTGCCGTCAGCTCGATATTCGCGGCGGTGTGCAGGTGGTCGGCGTGAAGGCCGACGGACTGATGGCCCGTGCCCGAATCAAAGAGGGATTCGTGATCACGTACATCAATGACAAACCGATCCGCTCGCTCGACGACATGCGGCGCATGACCGACAAAGTCCGCACGATCGACGGGGTCTACCCGACCCGCAACGGAACGGGACGTGCCGCCAGCTATACGTTCATCGAGTAGTGCGCACGAATCCCGACAGGTTCCGCTCTTCCGACGTCTCGATCGGAGAGCGGAGCCGTAAAAACGGGGGGGGGTCGGCGGAAGCAAAGCGGCAGCCAGCAGCGACCCAACGGCAACTAACGGCAACTAACGGCGACTAACGGCGACCCAACGCACCTTCAAAAGAACTACAAGCTACTTAATAATAATGCGACAGTTAAAAATTACGAAATCCATCACCAACCGCGAGAGCGCCTCGTTGGACAAATACTTGCAGGAGATCGGCAAGGAGGAGCTCATCACGGTCGAGGAGGAGGTGGAACTCGCCCAACGAATCAAAAAAGGCGACCAGGAGGCGCTCGAAAAGCTCACGAAAGCCAATCTGCGTTTCGTGGTCTCGGTGGCCAAGCAGTACCAGAACCAGGGATTGAGCCTGCCCGACCTCATCAACGAAGGCAACCTTGGTCTGATCAAGGCGGCGGAAAAATTCGACGAAACGCGCGGTTTCAAATTCATCTCCTACGCCGTGTGGTGGATCCGTCAGTCGATTCTTCAGGCGTTGGCCGAGCAGTCGCGCATCGTGCGGCTGCCGCTGAACCAGGTCGGCTCGCTGAACAAGATCAACAAGGCCTTCGCCCGTTTCGAACAGGAGCACGAACGCACGCCGTCGCCGGACGAACTGGCTTCGGAGCTGTCGCTTCCGCGCGACAAGGTAACCGATACGCTGCGCGTGGCCGGCCGGCACGTTTCGGTGGATGCGCCGTTCGCCGACGGCGAGGACAACTCGCTGCTCGACGTGTTGGAGAATCCCGATTCGCCGAATGCCGACCGCGGGCTGATCAACGAATCGCTCTCAACGGAGGTCGACCGCGCTTTGGAGACCTTGACGGAGCGCGAACGCGACATCATCAAATACTTCTTCGGCATCGGGTGCTCGGAGATGACGCTGGAAGAGATCGGCGAACAGTTCGACCTGACCCGCGAACGGGTGCGTCAGATCAAGGAGAAGGCGATCCGCCGGCTGCGCCATTCGTCGCGGTCGAAGCTGCTGAAATCCTACCTCGGCTGATTTATTCGCGATACACGGCTTCTGATCAAATCCCGTCCTCACCGGATGGGATTTTTTATTCTTCCGTTTTTTTTCGTATCTTGCATGAAAATAAACCTCCTTTCCCGAAAACATGAAACGAATCCTGCTTGCTCTGTGGCTGCTGATCGCGGGGCTCCCGGCCTCTCGAGCCGAAAATTATCCCTATCGAAGCGATGTTTTGTGGGTAACCGTCCCCGACCATGCCGACTGGCTCTATGCGACCGGAGAAAAAGCCTCCGTCGAGGTGCAATTCTACAAATACGGCATCCCGCAAGAGGGCGTAACGGTCGACTACGAAATCGGCGGCGACATGATGCCGGCCGAGACCTCGGGTTCCGTGGTGTTGAAACACGGCCGCGCCATCATCCCGATCGGCACGATGAAGCAGCCCGGGTTCCGCGACTGCCGTCTGACCGCCGAAGTGGACGGAAAGACGTATCGCCACCACATCAAGGTGGGATTCTCGCCCGAAAGGATCGTGCCGTACACGAGCCTGCCCGATGATTTCGAAACGTTCTGGGAGGCCAGCAAGGCCGAAGCGGCCCGATTTCCGCTGACCTATACGAAGAGGCTCGCTCCCGAATACTGCACCGATGCAATCGACTGTTATTTAGTAAAACTCCAGCTGAATAACCGCGGACAAGCCATCTACGGCTATCTGTTCTATCCGAAAAACGCCCGGCCCGCCAGCTGTCCGGTGGTGTTGTGCCCGCCCGGGGCCGGCATCAAAACCATCAAGGAGCCCCTGCGCCACCGATACTATGCCGAGGCGGGGATGATCCGGTTCGAGATCGAAATCCACGGATTGAACCCGACGCTTCCCGCCGACACTTTCGAGGAGATCAGCCATGCGTTCAACGGCCGCGAGAACGGTTATCTGATGAACGGTTTGGAGAATCGCGACAATTACTACATGAAACGGGTCTGTTTGGCCTGCGTGCGGGCCATCGATCTGTTGACCTCGCTGCCCGAATGGGACGGGCGCAACGTCATCGTGCAGGGCGGCAGTCAGGGCGGCGCGCTGTCGATCATCACGGCCGGATTGGACGAGCGGGTTACGGCTTGCGTCGCCAACCATCCGGCATTGGCCGACATGGCCGGTTACAAGGCCGGACGGGCCGGCGGTTATCCGCATTTCTTCCGCGTCGAGGGGATGGACACGCCCGAAAAATTGCGCACGATGGCCTATTACGACGTCGTGAATTTCGCACGGTTCGTCAAGGCCGACACCTATCTGACGTGGGGATTCAACGACAACACCTGCCCGCCTACGACCAGTTATGCCGTCTACAACACCTTGACTTGTCCCAAAGAGGCATTGATTACGCCCATCAACGAGCATTGGACATCCGAAGCCACCGAGCGCGGCCATCTGGACTGGATTCAGCGGCATCTGAAATAGCCGTTGCATGCTCATATATAAAAGAGGTTAACCATATACCCTTCCGCACCGAATCGAGTTAGCGGATGGGGTTGCACCGCTGCCGGTCGCGTTGCTCGCGGCAAAGCCGCGTTTGCAGACTTGACCCACCCCGTCTATAAACGGAACAAGCACCTACATTGCTGTAAGTGCTTGATTTTCTTTGTGGGAGCTGAGGGATTCGAACCCCCGACCCTCTGCTTGTAAGGCAGACGCTCTGAACCAGCTGAGCTAAGCTCCCGTCTCTTAAAAAATGGCTCGGGACTGCAAAGGTAACGCATTTTCAATAAACACCAAATCTTTTTACGGATTTTTTTGTGTTCCTCTCCCGACTTCGCGATTTTCCGTTCGTCGGTGCGTTACTCAAAAAAATTTTTTCGGACGATTCGGCCTCCTTGTTCGTTTCCTCACTCGGAGCTCTCCTCCTTGCTCGTTGCCTCACTCGGAACCTTCTCCTTGCTCGGCCCCCTCTTGATGCAACCCTCGCGCATTGGCGCCTGAACAAGGACTTGAACCTAGGACCCCATGATTAACAGTCATGTGCTCTAACCAACTGAGCTATTCAGGCTTCGAATCCGGCTGTGTCGCCGACTCGGAGTGCAAATATAAGGCAAAAAATTTTTTATGCAAAATTTTTTGCGCTTTTTTTTCAGTCGGCCGGTGCCGGTTCCGCTCCCGAGCGCACGAAATGCAGCAGGGCCGCCGCCGTCTTTTCGGGTTCTTCCAAAAAGCCCATGTGCCCCGAATGCTCCAACCAGACGACCTCGGCCTCCGGATGTTCGGCGACCATCCGTTCGGCCGTCTCCACCGGAATGTACCCGTCCTTGCGCCCTAAAATGAAGCAGACGGGAACCTTCGTCGTCCGTAGCATTTCGTTGCGGTCTTTGCGGGCGATCATCCCGTTCAGCAGGGCGATGATCCCCGCATCTTCGGTTACGAAAATCTGTTCGGTCAGCTCTTCGATCGCATCCTGCATCCGCCCGCGGTTCTCCTCGGCGAATCCGGCGCTGGGGGCGATCCGCGACAGCAGCTCCTTGCGGCCGGACCGCACCGCTTCGATTTCGCGCCGACGGTTCTCCTGCTTTTCGGGCGTGTCGGCATTGGGGGTCGAACTGATCAGCACCAAGCCGTCGAGCAGCTCGGGATGACGCTCGCACAAGGCCAGGGCGACGTATCCGCCCATCGAATGGCCCACGACCGTGCATCGCCGGATGCCGAGCGCCCGAATGCCGTCGGCGACGGTGTCGGCCAGAAACTCCATCGAGTGCATTTCGCCCTTCACGACCGAGATGCCGTGGCCCGGAAGGTCCATGCTCACCACCCTTATTTCTTTGTAAAGCAGCTTGATAAAGTCGTCCCATACGAGCATCGACTCGAGATAGCCGTGCAGCAGGACGACGCAGCGGCCGCCAATCTGCGAGTCGCAAACATGCAATGCCGTTTCTCCGGCCATGATGAATTTTTCAGTCATATATGCGAGGTTGTTGGGGCCCGACGTTCATTCGATGATGCCGCTGAAGACCCGTCGGGCGGGGCCGGTCAGGCGGATATCGCGGTATCGCCGGGTGCCGTCGCAATGGAAACGGACGCTCAATCGGCCGCCGCGCACCTCGATGTCGAATGCGTGTACATCGGGTTGCAGCACGAAATGGGCGGCCAATGCGGCGGCCGCGGCACCCGTTCCGCAGGCGAGGGTTTCGTCCTCGACGCCCCGTTCGTAGGTGCGGAGCCGCAGTTTGCCGCTGCCGGACACTTCGACGAAATCGACGTTCGTTCCCTGCGGAAAGTGTTCCGCATCGGAGCGGATTCCGCGGCCGCGGCCGCAAACATCGACGGTATCGACGGCATCGACGAACTCCACGTAATGGGGCACGCCCGTGTTGAGCGACCAGCCCCTCCCGACCGCGCGTATTTCGGATACGGGGATCATCCCCAATTCGATCTCGCCGGCCGGCCCGTCCACCCTCTGCAACTGCGCTTCGTGGGGGCCGTCGGTCGCTTCGAACCGGCAGGTTTCGCCACAAAGGCCCAGATGCCGGACGAACAGGGCGAAGCAGCGGGCTCCGTTGCCGCACATTTCACCCTCCGATCCATCGGCGTTGAAATAGCGCATGATGCAGGTTCCGGCATCGCTGCGGGTGAGGGTCATCACTCCGTCGGCCCCGATGCCGAAATGCCGGTCGCACAATCGGGCGACCGTCTGCGGATCGGGACGGAACAGCTGCCCGCGATTGTCGATGAGGATAAAATCGTTGCCGGCTCCTTCGTATTTGGCGAATGCAATGGGCATGGGGAAAGAAGATTTCACAAAAGTACCAAAATTATCCGTAAGTTCGGTCGGTTCGGGGAACGAAACTGCAAGGCGATATCAGAATTTCAGTTCCAGCTGGCCGATCGTGTGATCGAAAGTCAGCCGATGGTGGGGCGTCAGACCGTATTCGCGAATGGCTATCCGGTGTTCGCGGGTGGGATAGCCCTTGTTCTGCTGCCAGCCGTACTGCGGATACTCCTCCGCCAGTCGGCACATGTATTCGTCGCGGTGCGTTTTGGCCAAAACCGAGGCGGCCGCTATGTCGGCGTATTTCCCGTCGCCCTTGACGATGCACCGGTAGGGAATGTCGAGCTGCGTTCGGAACCGGTTGCCGTCGATAGCCAAAAAGGCCGGCCGCACCCGCAACCGTTGCACGGCTGCCGACATTCCTTCGAACGAAGCGTTCAGAATGTTGATTTCGTCGATGCGGGCCGCTGCGACCGCTTCGACCCTCCACGCGACGGCTTCGCGTTCGATCACCTCCCGCAGCAGATCGCGGTTGCGGGCGGTCATCTGTTTCGAGTCGTTCAACCGGTCGTCGTGAAAATCGGGCGGCAGGATGACGGCGGCGGCGAACACGGGCCCCGCCAAACAACCCCGTCCGGCCTCGTCGCAACCGGCCTCGACAACGGCATATTGATATTGAAGTTCCAACACAGCGAACAAAGTTAACGCTTTTTTGGTTCCGTTTCGACTTTTTTCCCTATTTTTGCCCGTAACCTCCGGCGGATCGAACCGGAGGCGCATGCGGACAGACCGATGAAACTGCAATTCGCCCGACAACCTTTCGTACCGGCTTTCCTGACGCTGCTTGTCGTATGCGTGATCGCCTTGTGGGGCGCCGCGCCTGCCGAGCCTTCTGCCGCAGGCGCGGCTGTGCACGCTTCGGAGCGAATCGGCGCAGGGACGGCTTTCGCTCTGCCGCACGAAATGCTCCTTCGGGTTCAGACGGACTGGCCCGGACTGGCCCGATGGGCGGCGTTGTTCGCTGCGCTCTTCACCGGCATCGTCGTCGGACGCATCGCCGTGAGAATCAATCTCTATGGGGTCAATACCTGTCTTTCGATTCCGCTGTTCGGCATGCTGGCCTGCTGTTTGGCGGGGCGCGGCGTCTCGCTGACCGTTTTTTGCGCGACGCTGTTGCTGGCATTCTCCGTGAAACATTTTTGTGCGGCATTCCGCAACGGGTACAGTTTCGACCGGTTGTTCCGGGCTTCGTTCTGTTTGGGTTTGCTGGTCTTGATCCAGCCTGCGGCTTTGCCGTTGCTGCTTCTGCTGCCGTTCGGCGTGCTGCTTTTCCGACGAACCCGGCGCGAAACCGTAGTCGCATTGGCCGGTGTGTCGCTTGCCCCCCTGCTGCTGTGTTACGGCAACTGGCTGTCCGGAGGGTCGTTCGTCGCACCGCTCGTCGCCGTGTGGAACGATTTTTCCGGTGGCGAATTTTGTGCGTTGTTCCGTTCGGGCATGACGCCGTGGCTCGGAGTGGCAGGCGGGTCCCTGTTGCTGAATAGCTGCGGCATCGGTTCGATCCGGGCCGATTTTTACTCCGTAGGCGCTCGGGCCCGCTATCTGCTTTCTTATAATATAGGTATGCTGGTGCTTTGCATCGCCTCGCTTTGCGGCCCTGCCGCTTCGACGTCCGATGCGGCCTGGATGGCCGTTCCGTCGGCTGTTTTGCTGCCTTTCTTTTTCGTGCGTATTCACGCGACCTTCTCGACGCTGCTCTATTTAGCGATTCTGGCAGTCGCTATGGCCGTTCTGTTCCTGCCGCTGGCTTGAGCGGCACCCCGACGCCCGATCAGACCGTTATTCGCATTCCGACCGGTTAACAAAAAGTCGGAAGCATGTTCCGTATGGGCTTTTCGCCTTTTTTTTACTCCCGAAAATACAATAATATATTGTAAGATTAAATAATATATTGTATTTTTGACGTCGAAAAAGGAAAACCCCGCAGTTTTCCGGACTTCCGGCTTCGATCCAATTCAATGAATCAGCATATGAAAAGTTCAATCAACTCATCCGTTTCCGCCCAGCAGCCGATGATCGTGAAGTACGTCGAGTCGGCTCACAACGGCATCCAGTCCCAGACCCTCGCCCGTTATGCGATCGGCTGCGTGCTGCGCGGCACGAAACACATTTACGACGGCGACAAGCGTCAGGTGCTCAACCGCGGCGACGTGTTCTACATGGGCGTCGGGCGCCATTACGTCGAGGACGTTCCCGACAGCGGTCAGCCCTTCGAACAGATACTGTTCTATTACACGCCGGCCGACCTGCAGCGCATCCTGCTCCATCTGAACATTACCTATGGACTGAACATTTCGAACGAACACCTGTGCGAGCGGTGCAGCGGCCAGTCGCACGTCGCGATGCCGGGATGGAACGCCTTGCGCAATTTCTTTGCCAATACGAATAATTATCTGCGCGACGAGGATTTCCGCCACGACGAGACGGCCGAAAACATCAAGATGACCGAATTGATCTATCTGATCGTGTCGCACGAGGATTGCTGCCTCAAAAGCAAGGTGCTGAACAATGCCGATGCCGCGAAAGAGAATTTCGAACAGATCGTTTACGATCACATTTTCAACGACGTCTGCATCGAGGAGCTGGCCCGACAGACCAACCGTTCGTTGACCTCGTTCAAAAAGGAGTTCAACCGGCATTTCCAGATGCCGCCGCATCGTTGGTATATCCGGCAGCGGTTGATGCACTCGCGGCTGTTGTTGATCTCGACGTCGAAGTCGATTTCCGAAATCGGCAACGAATGCACGTTCCCGAACACGTCGCATTTTATCAAACTTTTCAAAAAGGAGTTTCGAATGACGCCGGCGAGCTACCGGAACAGCCACCTCGGAAGCCGATTGCAGCAGCCGCAGAAGGAGGCGTCCGACGCCGAATGGATGCGTGCGGCCTTGTAAGCGGCGGCTTTCGATTATGCCGTAATGAAAAAATATGGGCGGTTATTTACCTGTTTACGCCGACGGGAATCCAAGACCGTATCACCTTGCAGGCTCCGACAGAAGCACCCGCCAAGGCAAGGTGGGGGGGGGTGAGCTTGCAAACGCAGCCTTGCCGCGAGCGACGCGACCGACAGCGATGCAAACGCATCCGCCGGCTCGATTCGGTGCAGAATAGTATGCAGTTACCGAATTTTTAATAATAAATCGGCTCGATTCGACGAAAAATTCATAAGAATGTAGCAAAAAATTTGTTTTTTCGTAAAAAAGTATTACTTTTGTCAACGGAAAAGGTGGGAAATCCCACACTCTCTCATTAAACCTAACTAACCTAACCACGAGTTCCGATGCTGGGAAGCACCGGAACTCGACTTTTATATCGCCCCCGTGCCGGCGGGCGCCCGTGGGACAGTTGGCGGCGCACCCGCCGCACTTCACGCAATCGGCCGCTGTCGAGTTTCGCCCTTTGTCCGCAACAGACGGTTGCAAAGTTCAGAAAAACAATAAAAATTTTCGTATCTTTGCAGCGTAGCTTCGGCCTATTTTATAAAATATCGGACACAATGAACCCGCCGGACGATGCTCCATCGTGCACCGTCCGATAAAAAACAAAAAACCTATGGCAGAAAATCGCAACGATCCGGATCGACTCTACGACGACGAGGATGATTACGGACAACAACCCGCCCCCGACAAATCCATCCGCGGCTATCGCATCGTCATCGTCATTCTGTCGGTGATCCTGGTGGCGCTGTCGGCCCTCTACTACGGCATCCACCGCCAACAGATGCGCGACAACGAACTTCTGCAAGCCGACCGCGATTCGATCCAGAACGATCTGGGCCGGCTCATGGTCGATTTCGACAACCTGAAAATCACCAACGACACCATTTCGGCCAACCTCGACATCGAACGCAGCCGCGCCGATTCGCTGATGACCCGGCTGAAAAAGGAGCGTTCGTGGAACCTCGCGAAGATCAAGCAGTACGAAAAGGAGGTCGGCACACTGCGCACCCTGATGAAAGGCTATATCCGGCAGATCGACTCGCTCAACACGTTGAACAAGAAGTTGATCGACGAAAACGTCTCTTATCGGAAGGAGATCACCTCGGCCCAGCTGCGGGCAGACATGGCCGAAGAACGGGCCGCTGAACTGACGAATAAGGTGCAGGTCGGATCGGTCATCAAGGCCCGCGACATCCGGCTCACGGCGCTCAACGGCCGCAGCAAACCGGTTTCGCGAATCCGCAATGCGGAACGGCTGTTAGTCGACTTCGTTCTTTCAGCCAACGAATTGGCCGAGCCGGGCAACCGCGCGATCTACGTGCGCATCATCTCGCCGGACGGTTATCCGCTGACGACCGAAGCGATGCCCACCTTCGAATTCGAGGGCGAACGGATGAGCTATTCGGCCATGCGCGAGGTGGACTACCAGAACCAGGATCTGGCCGTGGGCATCTATTACAATTCGTCGGGTCTTACGACCGGCACCTATCGCATAGAACTCTACTGCGACGGCCGCCATATCGGCGAGGCGCAAATCGCGATGCGTTAAGACCGGCATGGCATTGCAACGCATCGTACTCATCGGCAGCGGCAATTTGGCGGAATCGCTCGCGTGCGCCTTGGCGAAGAACAACGCCGGTTTGGTGCAGGTTTTCGCCCGGAATCCCCGCCGCGGGCCCGAGGTGGCCCGTCTGGCCGGAACCGCATGGACGGACGTTCCGCAGCAGCTCGCCTGCGCCGACCTCTATCTGATCGCCGTCAGCGACCGGGCCGTGGCGGAGGTCGCCGCATCGCTCCCGATTCCCGAAACAGCCGTCGTGGCCCATACGGCCGGGTGCGTGCCGTTGGATGCGATTCCGGTCCGCTTCGCACGACGGGCGGTCTTCTATCCGCTGCAAACGTTTACGGCGGGCCGCCCCGTCGATTTCGCCGACATTCCGGTTTTTCTCGAGACCTCGACGCCCGAACTCCGTTCCGAGTTGGAGACATTCGCCCATCGGTTGAGCCGCACGGTTCGCTATGCGGGTTCCGACGAACGGGCCTACATTCATTTGGCCGGCGTTTTCGCCTGCAATTTTCCCAATGGGCTGTATGCGATAGCTGCCCAAATTCTACACCGCGCCAATCTCGACTACCGGTTGATAACACCGCTCATCGCCGAAACCGCCGCCAAAGCCTGCGACGCCGCGACGCCTGCATCGGTGCAAACGGGGCCTGCCGTGCGCAACGACCTCGCGACGCAGGCCCGCCACGAATCCCTGCTCGCCGACGACCCGCAGTTGCAAACTCTTTATCGATTGATAAGCAGCCAAATATGGAAAACTTCAAAGAAGCGATAGCGCACGCCGAAGCCTTCGTGTTCGACGTCGACGGCGTGATGACCGACGGCGGAATCATCCCGACGGCCGACGGCGATTTCATCCGCCGCTACAATGCCAAGGACGGTTACGCATTAGCCTATGCCGTTAAATTGGGATACAGAATCTGCATCATCACGGGCGGCCGCGGCCGGATGCTCGAACGCCGGTTGCAGATGCTCGGCATCCGCCGCTACTATACCGACTGCATGGATAAAATCGCCACCCTGCGCAGCTACCTTGCGGAAGAGGGGCTCGATCCGCAGAGGGTGATCTATATGGGCGACGATATCCCCGATTTGGATTGTATGCGCGAGGTGGGGATTCCGGTCTGTCCGGCCGACGCGGCCTCGGAGGTGCTCGAAACGGCACGTTACGTCTCGGAGTTCAACGGCGGGGCCGGGGCCGTGCGCGACATTATCGAGCAGGTGCTGCGGGCGCGCGGCGACTGGGCCCGCAACTCGATGGGCGTACCCTCTTCGACCCTCGCCGCTTCGCGCTGAAATGCGGCGGGAGCGAAAACGCAGCGGCCACTAAAAACACGAAGGGCCGGATGACGAATCATCCGGCCCTTCGCACACACAAACATCACAATACCCTGCTGTCAAACAAAATGGCTCGTTCCTTTACTTTGCAAAGGTCGCTGTAAATCGCCATTCGTGCAATCCCCACAACTCGGTATTTTATGAGTGCGGGAGCCCCTTTGCCGCGTTCATTAAAACGACACGCCCACGCGGATACCGAAGTTGTTGAGTCCGTCGACCGAATAGCTCAACACCCGGCCGCTGTTGGTAGCATAGCCGTAATAGAAGGCGACGTGGAACCCGAGCCGATAATCGGGCCGCGGGAAAATGCTTACGCCCACCTCCGGCGAAAGGAAGAATCCCCACGTTTCGTCATAGTGCTTGACAATGTAGTAGTAGCTCGACAGTTCGGCATATTGGGCGCCTAACTTCAGACCGGCATACGGCTGGATCACCCGATCCTGCATCCAGCAGTAACGCCCCGTAACGCCGAACGGAAGCTGGAACACGGCATGTTTCTGGTTGGTGGTCAGGGCCGAACCGTTGCCTAACTGGAGCGTCCGGCGCGGGATGCTCTCCAAATTGGTCTGGTAGGAGATGAAGGCGCCCACGGCAATGGCCGGCGTTACAAAATACCCGCCTTCGAAGTTCATCCCCCACCCCGAAGCCTTGTTGGCGAACGACGACGATCCCAACGGCACGTTCATCTGCCAATCGATATTGAAATAACTGTTCGGCAGCAGTTGCGCCGAGGCGCTTCGGCCGATGCCGAGCGACGCGATGCACAACGTCGCCCAACGAAGGTATTTTTTCAGATTCATATTTTTATTCATTTGGTTGGAAAGAATCGGAAAGTTAAAGAGCGATCAGCGATTAGAATCCGCGGCGCGTCGTGCCGCGCTCCGGCCCGCAGCCGTCCGGTTCAGATAGGGCGATTGAATGAACGCCTGTTCGACGGCCGTAACGGCGCGGTCGAGGTTGATCCGTTCGGACGAGCTCAACAGCCCGCCGATGTAGCTGTCCCAGACGATGGGCAGCGGCGCATCCTGGGCCGAATCGGCACCGAGGTCGACCATCTCCATCAGCAGCGAACCGGCCGTATAGCCGTACTGTACGTAATACGGATAGTGCCATCCGTCCCAGCTGCCCCAGTAGCCCGGCGACCAATAGTAGGGATAGTACCACCACCAGTAGGGGTAATCGTAGCCGACGTAATAGGTAACCCGTTCGACGTAGCTCAACTGCAAGCCGAAAGTAGCGGCCGCCTTGTCGGTCGTGCGCTGGTATCCGGCGGCATCGAGACGGTCGGCCACGGCACCGATGATGCGGGCCGAACGGTCATCCTGCCAGTACTCCGCCTTGTGGGCGTCGCCGATCAGCAGAATCTCATCGGGCAGAAAATAGGTCGTGAATGCGGCGAAATCGACCTCCGGATCGTGATCCGTGTAGACCATGTAGTCTCCGTAGAAATCCGACACCGAAGGTTCATGCTGACAGGAGCTGCCCGCCAGCGCCAACAACGCGACGAGCGAATAAAAGAGTAGCGTTTTTCCGTTCATAACGTGTCTTTATTATTAAAAGCGGTTGCAATGTTCCGAAGCAGATCAAAATTCGTTCCCCACGCCGGCCGCCGCGTCGGAACCGTCCGTTTCGCGCACAACGGAACCCATATGCGTTACAAGAACCGCACCCCGCGCACCCGCCGGCTGCCGCCGCTCGACGCCTCGCGTTCGACGATGCCCGTTACGACATCGGCCGCATCGTGCCATCGGTTCGTGCGGAACCGCCGCCGATAGGTGGTCAGATGGGCATACAGCTCGGGCCAGCGCTGATTCCAGCCTCGCGGGAAGCGGATCAGATGCAGCGCCGTCGCCGAATTGGACAAGATGCGCGCCTCTTTGTTGGCATGTTGGTGGAACCACTCGATCCGCACGGCAGGCACGAGCGCCTGCACGGCCCGGGCAAACCCGCGGCCGCCGTTGTTGCTCTCGATGGCCGCCTGCCGCGTATCGGAACGCACGAACATTTCGGCCACCATCGGTTCGGTGCTCTCCATCGGCTCGCGCGAATAGACCGCATCGGTGATATAGATGATGCCGTCGGCATCGACCGCATACGACATCGAACAGAGGTAATCGTCGCCCGTATCGGCCGTATCGGTGTAATTGGCCCGCCGCACGATTTCGCGGGGCAAAGCGTCGTATTCGGCGAAGTTCGTCCCATACAGCAGCCCCTCGCGCGAAGAGGGATGCCCCTGGTACATTGCTTCGAACTGAATAGGGTCGAGCCGCCGCTTGGCTTCCAGCAGCGCCGCGCCCTGCTGCTCCTCCCACAATGCCTCGCCCGTCTGCCGCGGGTCGATCTCGGTCGGCGGCGAACGCTTGAGCGCCTCGAAATTGAGATGCAGCCACCGGTCGGCGGGCAGGCCGTCGAGCTGGCTCCACAAACGCAGCTCCTCGACCGGCTCGCGGTTCATCAACGCACCGATGAGATCCTCCTCGTGCCAGCGCGTGAAGACGATCAATTCGCGCGAACGGTTGTGCATCCGCGTCCGCACGACCGACGTGTACCACTCCCAACAATTCGCCCGCACGATCGGCGAATTGGCCTCGAGGGCATCCTTGTAGAGGTCGTCGAGGATGAAGCAGTCGACGCGGTTACCCGTGAGCGACCCTTCGCGGCCGACTGACAGCAGGCTGCCCCGACGGCCGATGATCTCCACCTCGTCGGCCGTGCGGATATAGCTCGGCGGCTTGGAGCCCTGTTTGATGGTCGTGTCGGGAAAGATCGCGCCGTATTCGCGCGATTCGAGAATCCGCTGCACCCGCCGGTTGAACTTCGAGGCCAGCTGCCCCGAATAGGAGGCGATGGCGACGCGGCAATCGGGATCGAGGCCGAGCAGATAGGCGGGCAGCAGCGTCGTGGCGCCGACGCTTTTGCCGTGTTGGGGCGGCATGGTGATGATCAGCCGCCGCACGTGTCCGAGCGCGAAGGCCTCCAACACGCGGTAATAGGCCCGATGGAAAGGCTGCAATTCGAGAAAGGGGTAGACCTCCGAAGCGAAGCGTTCGAAGGAACAGCGAACCCCGGCGGGCAGAACGTCCGTCGGGGGCTGCATCGTCCGGTTTTCCATAGATGTCAGTACGATTTACAGGGGTTTCGACCCTTTGCACGGCGCTGCGACAGGCGGGTCGGGATGATTTTTGCAGGGAAAGGGGTTCGTTCGACAGGCCGCGCCGAGCCTGCGGAGAGGAGCAAGGGGAACGAACCTACACAGGAGGCCGCATTCAGAAGCGGCGCAGTTCATCGAATGAAAAGTCGTTCAACACTTCGCCCGCATCGTCCGATTCGGTGTGGAACTCCCACCAGACGGGAACAAGGTCGTCGATGACCGAGAAGGTTCCTTCGGGCAGCCGTTCGGTGCGGCGGTAGACGATGACCGACGTCCGCAATCGGCAGAAAATGCCCTTGAACGGGAATGCCAAGGTTCCCGAGAAGTAGTTTTCGTCGCCGACGGCTTCGGTCAGACGGGTTCGGATTTCATCATAAAGTTCAAGCGGTACTTCGAAAAACATGGTATAAAACAATAAAAATCAAAAAATATCGGAGTAAGATATTGGCGTCTCGAATAAATTTCTTAACTTTGTAGCGACAAAGATATATTCAAAATTTGAATTTTGTATGCATCTTTTGAACTTTCTGCTATCGGATTTTACAATCGTACAGCCATGAATGAACGGATCAAACTTATACGGAAGCAGCTCGGCATGACGCAAGAGCAGTTGGCACAGCATCTTGGCATAGGGAAAGCGGCCCTTTCGATGATCGAAACGGGCAAAGCCCGGTTGTCGAACCGCAACCGCAACATTCTTGTACAGGAATTGAACGTCAACCCCGAATGGTTGGACGACGGCGAAGGGGTCATGTTCAACGCCGAACCCGACCTGACGGCCTACATGCACCGCACGGACAATTCGCTGCCGCTGCAGAGCGTGCCGCTCTATTCGATCGAGGGGACGGCAGGGTTGGTGCCGCTCTTCACCGACCGGCAGAAGATGAAACCGGTGAATTACATTCACATTCCGAATCTGCCGAAATGCGACGGGGCGATCTATATCGTCGGGGATTCGATGTATCCGCTGTTGAAAAGCGGCGACATTGTGCTGTACAAGCAGCTGCACGACCTCGACGACATCTTTTGGGGCGACATGTACCTGTTGTCGATCGACCTCGACGGCGAGGAGTACGTTACCGTGAAATACATTCAGAAATCCGAGCGGGAAGGATACGTCAAGTTAGTGAGCCAGAATCCGCACCACGCCGACAAGGAGGTCGAGATGACCCGCATTCGGGCGCTGGCCCTGGTCAAGGCCAGCATCCGCATGAACTCGCTGCGATGAGCGAAAGCGAAGCGTCGGGATTCTCGCATACCGGGCCGAGTTACCGCTTCGTAGGGGCCGTTGAGCGCCATCCACGAAAGAGAGGGACGAATCGCTTGAATACGATTCGTCCCTCTCTTTCGTGCGGATAAAGGGACTCGAACCCCCACGCCCGAAGGCATCAGATCCTAAGTCTGACGTGGCTACCAATTACACCATATCCGCATTCGACCTTCGTCGGAACAAGCCGACCGACGAACAGGCTGCACATGGAACGCCGAACGCTGCCGGATATGCGAACCGTCCCGAATCCACCGGAACCCGCCGATCCGAACGCAGCGCAGCGTTCCCGCAAAGATAAGGATAAAAATGCGAATTGAAGCAGATTTTTATCCGAGATCGACTTTTTGTACGATTCGGCTCCTTATCCGCATCTTGTTTCATTGCAGAAACGCCGAAGAAACGTATGGTTGTCAAAAAATAACGACATGCGACCGTTCAATCGACCTTCGCGGCCGTTTCGCAAAAAAAGCGTATCTTTGCGGGTGCGCTTATCCATGTGCCGACCGTGCCGAAACTCGATTCGTTTCGCCGCTCCGACTGACGCCCCTCCCAGGGGAGGGTTCAGGGTAAGGTCAAACCTGCATACGCGGCCTGCGGCTGCGGGCGGCGAGGGGCGAATCGCAGCGCTCGGATAAAAATCGGGAGGGTCGGACAAGCAGCTAATTACGAAAAAGAATGCCGCAACGGATCACCCTCGTACTCTCGCCCAAACAGGCCGCCGACGTCTCCTGCCGCACGGCGCTCGCCGCACGCATGTTGGGCATCCGCGAAGATGAAATCGCCCTTGTACGGGTCGTGAAATGCTCCATCGACGCCCGGCAGCGCACACCTAAAATCAACCTTTCGCTCGAAATCTACGTCGACCGCGAACCCGCGCCCGCGCCCGTACATTTCGACTATCCCGATGTTTCGCACGGCACCGAGATCATTATCGTCGGCTCGGGCCCGGCCGGACTTTTCGCAGCGCTGCGGTCGATCGAGCTGGGCTGCCGACCCATTCTGCTCGAACGCGGCCGCGAAGTATCGGCCCGCAAGGCCGACATTGCCCGCATCAACCGCAACGGCGCGATCGATCCCGAATCGAACTACGCTTTCGGCGAGGGCGGCGCGGGCACCTTCTCCGACGGCAAACTTTTCACCCGCAGCAAGAAACGCGGCGATTACCATCGGGCGCTGCAGACGCTGGTCTTTCACGGCGCCGCGCCCGAAATCCTCTACGAAGCCCATCCGCATATCGGCACCGACAAACTCCCCTATATCATCGCCCGCATCTGCCGGACGATCACCGATGCGGGCGGTTCGGTGCTTTTCGAACACAAAGTTACCGATCTGCTGCTGCGCGACGGTCGGATCCGCGGCGTGCGGTGCGGCGACGAGACGATCGAAGGGGCCGCCGTCGTGCTCGCCACGGGCCACTCGGCACGCGATATCTACGAACTGCTGTACAAGCGCGGCGTGCGCCTTGAAGCCAAACCGTTCGCCATGGGCGTGCGCATCGAGCATCCGCAAGCCCTCATCGACTCCATCCAATACCACTGCACGGAACGGGGCGAATACCTGCCGGCAGCCTCCTATTCGTTGGTCAGCCAGCAGAACGGACGCGGCGTCTATTCGTTCTGCATGTGTCCGGGCGGATTCATCGTTCCGGCCATGACCGATGCCGCCCAGTCGGTCGTCAACGGCATGTCGCCGAGCGGCCGGACATCGCCCTACGCCAATTCGGGATTGGTAACCGAAGTGCGGCTCTCCGATTTCGAGCACCTGCGGCCCGAATGGGGCGAGCTGGCCGGACTGCGGTTCCAGCAACAATTCGAAGAACTGGCCCGTCGGCAAGGCGGCGACCGTCAAATCGCCCCGGCGCAACGGGTTACGGATTTCGTGGCCGGCCGGTCGAGCGGCACGCTCCCCCCGACCTCGTACATTCCGGGCATCACGTCCTCGCGGCTGGATCGCTGGATGCCCGCCTTCATTGCCGACGGGCTGCGGTCGGGGCTCAAGACGTTCGGACAGCGGATGCGGGGATTCGTTACCGATCAGGCGGTGGTCGTCGGCGTGGAATCGCGCACCTCGACGCCCGTTCGCATCCCGCGCGACCCCGCGACGCTCATGCACCCCGAAATCGAGGGATTGTTCCCGGCAGGCGAAGGGGCAGGCTATGCGGGCGGAATCATCTCGGCTGCGTTCGACGGCGAACGCATCGCCGAAGCCATCGCCCGGTACGTCGGCTGACCCGAATCCGCCCTGCCACAAAAAACAATGCGATAAAACGTATTAATAAGGGAAGTGGGACTCTGCCGCCGAAAGGGGAAGAAATCATTCCGTTGAAATATGACAGTGCAAGGCCCGTCGAACGGCCGGATAGGGATTCCTTGAATTTGGATACCGGTTCGCACGTTGCGGCTGTTGAAAAAAACAGTATATTTGTAGTGCTGAATTTGGGGTGCAGCGCATAACGCGCTTGTACGACGCACGGAAAGAGAAGAGACAAGATAATTAAATTTTGAGAATATGGAACAGCAATCAGAGGAAATGCTCTTGGAGAAGTATGAGGAAATAGCGGAGATCCTCGACGAAATGTTGTGGGGGGGGGTTCAAATATGATGAGATACATGATACCCGCGAGGGCATGGCAAGGGTGAAATTGGGCGGCAAGTGGGGCTTTGTCGACGGCCCAGACGACGAAGTAATCCCGTTGAAATACGATGATGCATGTGATTTCTGCGAGGGCATGGCAAAGGTGAAATTGGACGGCAAGTGGGGCTATATCGACCGCACCGGAAAAGAAATCATCCCGTTGAAATACGATGAAATAGATTTTTCCCGCGAGGGCATGGCAAAGGTGAAATTGGACGGCAAGTACGGCTTTATCGACCGCACAGGAAAAAAGATTACCCCGTTGAAATACGATGGGGCAGGGCCTTTCTGCGAGGGGCTGGCAGTGGTGGAATTGGACGGCAAACGTGGCTTGATCGGCCGCAACGGCAAGGAGATAACCCCGTTGAAATACGATTTTGCAGGGAATTTTCACGAGGGCCTGGCAAAGGTGCAATTGGACGGCAAGGAGGGCTATATCGACCGTACCGGAAAAGAAATCATCCCGTTGAAATACGATCGTGCGTTTTACACCTTTCGCGACCCCTTCGGCATTGCAAGGGTGAAATTGGACGGCAAATGGGGTCTTGTCGACAAAGAGGGGAATGAATATTTCGATTGACAAACGGCCCGCCGAACCGGCCGGATAGAGCCTCCTCGAAAAGCGGCTCGAACGCACCATCGCATGAATAAAATTCGTACCTTTACGAGCCATTATACGAATCTGGCCGCAAGGACGAAATGATACGCTATTACAACGACGACACGCACTACCGCTACCCCGACAAACGCCGCACAACCGGCTGGCTGACCGACGTCGCCGCTGCCGAGGGATACCGGCTCGGCGAGATATGCTATATCTTCTGCTCGGCGCAGCGCCTGCTGGAGATGAACCGCCAATACTTGGGGCATGATTATTATACCGACGTCATCACGTTCGATTACAGCGACCGCAAAGGCGCGCGGGTGATTTCGGGCGATATCTTCATCGACGTCGAAACCGTCGCCGACAACGCCCGCCAGTACGGCGCCACCACGTTGCAGGAGATGCGGCGCGTCATCGTGCACGGCCTGCTGCACCTCTGCGGACAAAACGACAAAACGCCCCGCACCAACGCCCAAATGCGTCGCAAGGAGGACAATTATCTGAAATTCTGGCAAATGACGGATTCCAAATGACACTCGACTACGATACGATCGTCATCGGCGCCGGTCATGCCGGTTGCGAAGCGGCGGCGGCGGCGGCCCGGCTCGGTTCGCGCACGCTGCTGCTGACCATGGACTTGACGAAGATGGCCGCGATGTCGTGCAATCCGGCGGTCGGAGGGGTCGCCAAAGGGCAGATTGTCAGAGAGATCGACGCACTCGGCGGCCAGATGGGATGGATCACCGACCGCACGGCCATCCAGTTCCGGATGCTCAACCGATCGAAAGGCGCCGCCATGTGGAGCCCGCGAGCCCAATGCGACAAAACCCGTTTTTCGGAGGAGTGGCGCCGTCTGTTGGAGAACACGCCGAACCTCTATCTTTGGCAGGATGCGGCGGTCGAATTATTGTTCACTCCCGTCGATAAGGGGAACGGACGAGCGGAAAGCGAGGGTGCGATTCCGCACAACGAACCGAATGCCGCCCAACGGCTTCGCATCTGCGGCGTACGCACGCGCATGGGGGTCGAATTTTCATGCAAATCGCTGGTTCTCACGGCCGGAACCTTTCTCGAAGGGTTGATGCACTGCGGCGCCTCACAGGCCGAAGGCGGACGGGCCGGCGATGCGGCATCGCACGGACTGACCGCCTCGCTTCGAGCCGTCGGATTCGAGGTCGGCCGCATGAAAACCGGCACGCCCGCACGGTTGGATGCCCGCACCATCGATTTCGAGGCATTAGAACCCCAATACGGCGATGAACGGCCCTCGAAGTTTTCTTTCTCGTCCGACACGCAACCGGTTGAAAATCAACTACCCTGCTTTTCGGTCTATACGACGCCGGAAGTCCACGAAATCCTGCGCAGCGGATTCGCCCTTTCGCCGCTTTTCAACGGCACGATCAAGGGCATCGGCCCCCGCTACTGCCCCTCCATCGAGGACAAACTACGCACGTTCGCCGACAAAGAGCAGCACCAGCTCTTCCTCGAACCCGAAGGACGATCGACCAACGAATACTATCTGAACGGATTCTCCTCGTCGCTTCCGTGGGAGGTGCAATGGGAAGCCCTGCATCGGATGCGCGGGTTGGAAGAGGTGCATATTTTCCGCCCGGGCTATGCCATCGAATACGACTATTTTCCGCCGACGCAACTACGCCATTCGCTTGAAACAAAGCGAGTTGCAGGTCTGTTTTTCGCCGGTCAGGTCAACGGGACGACCGGTTACGAAGAGGCTGCGGCACAAGGTCTGATGGCCGGTATCAATGCGCATCGGCGCATGGTCGGACAGGCTCCGATCGTGCTGAAACGCGACGAAGCCTATATCGGCGTGCTGATCGACGACCTCGTAACAAAAGGGGTCGACGAGCCCTATCGGATGTTTACCTCGCGGGCCGAGTACCGTATCCTCCTGCGGCAAGACAATGCCGATGCCCGGCTTACTCCGTTAGGCCATGAAATCGGATTGATTTCCGCCCGCCGATACGACGAATTTCGCGAAAAAAAGTCGCTCGTAGAATCGCTTATTTCCTTCGCCCGCGAACAGAGCATCAAAGCAGCCGAAATAAACAGCTATTTAATTTCGATCGGTTCAGACCCGCTCACCCAAGGAAAACGGCTTTACGAAGTGTTGATGCGCAACAACGTAACCATCGAATCGCTCCGGCCGGTCATCCCGCCGCTGAACCGATTCATCGAAGAACACGGGGTCGGCAGCGAAGTCATCGAAGAAGCCGAAATACAAATCAAATATCGGGGATATATCGAGCGAGAAAAATTGATCGCCGAGAAACTGCATCGGTTAGAGAATATCTCGATTCCGGCGGATTTCGACTATCAAGCGATACAAGCACTGACCATCGAAGCGCGCCAGAAACTCACGCGCATCCGTCCGGCGACCATCGGGCAAGCCTCCCGCATCCCCGGCGTCTCTCCTGCCGACGTCAACGTGTTATTGGTCAAGTTCGGGCGATAAACGAACCGTTCGTTTTATCAGCTTTCTTAATCCTTTTATTTATCCCAGGCGGGACGGCCTCGCCGCACAACAAAAAAAAACAAGCCGTCATTCATTGTTCCACGTGGAGCAAAAAAAAGAGCTCAACGAATAAATCGTCAAGCTCAAAAAAACCGAGAAATCCTGCAGTTTATAAAACAATCGTACACCAGCCATGTTTGTCTTCGGCGCGGCCATGCTGAATATCCTGCAATTTATTATAAAGCGCCAAACTCTTTTCGCCGACTTTCATGCCGTAATCATAAACAACATTCGTCTGCATATCGAAAATTTTGCCGATCGGCGAGATGATCGCAGCCGTTCCGCAGGCCCCGCACTCCTCGAAAGTGGCCAGTTCCTCCACTGGAATTTTCCGATCTTCGACTTCGAGGCCCATATCACGAGCCAACTGGCGCAAACTTTTGTTGGTGATCGAGGGTAGCACGGAATTCGATTTCGGCGTGATATACTTTCCCTCCTTGATACCGAAAAAGTTGGCAGCGCCGCATTCTTCGATATATTTATGCTCGGCTGCGTCCAAATATATCACATTCGAATAACCTAATTTGCGTGCATGCTCGCCCGAAAGCAGGCTGGACGCATAATTGCCTCCGACCTTCACATCGCCTGTTCCACGTGGAGCAGCGCGATCCTGTTCACGATCGATCGCAACCGAAATCGGTTTGATGCCCTCCTTAAAATAGGCTCCCACCGGCGAACAATAAACGATCAACAGCGCATCTTTGGCCGGACGTACACCCAATCCGGCAGTCGTACCGAACATGATCGGCCGCAGATAGAGCGAAGCTCCGCTGCCATAAGGCGGAATATGACGTTCGTTGCGTTTTACAACCTCGATGCAGGCGTCGACCACCATTTCGACCGTCGGGACAGGCAGGCACAACCGCTCGGCAGAAGCACGCAACCGCTCGACATTGTCGCGCACACGAAACAGACGAACTTTGCCGTCGACTCCCCGAAAGGCTTTGAGCCCCTCGAACAACTCGATGCCGTAATGCAGACACGAAGCCGACATGTGCATCTTGATGTATTCGTCATCCGTGATGACCATTTCGCTCCATTTACCCTCCGTGAAAGTGTAACGAGCGTTGACGTCGGTCTTCCGATAATTGAACCCCAAGGCGCTCCAATCCAAATTGTTATCCATCTCTCATCAATAATTAATTCCACTAACGAACCGTCGCTCCGTTCGATACCTCCCCGTCGGGCTGCAACAAGCGCAGCGTTCCCGCAGCATCTTCGGCCATCAGGAGCATTCCGTTCGACAGAATGCCCTTCATCTCGCGCGGCTCCAAATTGACTAACACCAAAACCTGACGTCCGATCAGCTCATCGAATGTGAACCGATCGGCGATTCCCGAGACGATTTCGCGCTTGTCGATACCGGTATCTACGGTCAATTTCAGCAATTTCTTGGTCTTTGCGATCTTCTCCGCGGCAAGAATCTTCGCTACGCGAATGTCCATTTTCTGAAAATCATCGAACGAAACCGTATCTTTCTGCTGTTCAACGCTCTGCGATGCTTCGGCCGCCAGATTGGCCGCCTTGATCTCCGCCAGCTTATCCAGTTGACGCTGAATGACATCATCCTCGATTTTTTCGAAGAGCAATTCGGGTTTCCCGATCGCATGGCCCGCAGGCACCAAATCGGACGCACCCAACTGTTCCCAACCGAACTTGTCGACGGCCAGCATCCGCAGAATTTTGGCCGCTGCAAAGGGCATGAACGGTTCGATGGCGATCGCCGTATTGGCCGTAATTTGCAAAGCAATATGCAAAATGGTCTCGACCCGCTTCGGATCGCTCTTGACCACCTTCCAAGGTTCGGTATCGGCCAGGTACTTGTTTCCGATACGGGCGATATTCATGGCATCTTTCAGTGCCTCACGGAAGTGAAAGGTCTCGATGTTGTTCTCCAACGAACCTTTCACGGCGGCCATTTCCGCGAGCGTCGCCCGATCGTAATCCGTCAGTTCGCCGGCGGCGGGGACGACACCATTATAATATTTGGTCGTCAGCACCAACGCCCTATTGACGAAATTACCCAAGACGGCAACCAATTCGCTGTTGTTGCGCGACTGGAAATCCTTCCACGTAAAGTCGTTGTCCTTCGTTTCCGGCGCATTGGCACAGAGCACGTAGCGCAAAACATCCTCCTTGCCGGGGAACTCGTCGAGGTACTCATGCAACCAAATGGCCCAGTTGCGCGAAGTCGAAATCTTGTCGCCCTCCAGATTGAGAAATTCGTTCGCCGGCACATTCTCGGGCAGAATGAAGCCGCCGTGCGCCTTCAGCATCGACGGAAAGACGATGCAATGGAAGACGATGTTGTCCTTGCCGATGAAGTGCACCATCTTCGTATCCTCCGACTTCCAGTATTTTTCCCAATCGGGCGTAAGCTCCTTGGTGGCAGAGATATAGCCGATCGGCGCATCGAACCACACGTAGAGCACCTTGCCCTCGGCGCCCTCGACCGGCACGGGAATGCCCCAATCCAGGTCGCGGCTCACGGCCCGCGGCTGCAATCCGCCGTCCAACCAACTTTTGCACTGCCCGTAAACATTGGTTTTCCACTCCTTGTGCCCCTCGAGAATCCACCGACGGAGAAAATCTTCGTATTCGTTCAACGGCAGGTACCAGTGTTTCGTCATCCGTTTCTCGGGCACGGAACCCGATACGGCGCTGTGGGGTTCGATGAGTTCGTCGGGCGAAAGCGTCGAACCGCACTTCTCGCATTGGTCGCCGTAAGCCCGATCGTTGCCGCATTTGGGGCAGGTGCCGACGATGTAGCGGTCGGCCAGAAAGGTCTGGGCTTCGGGATCGTAATACTGTTCGGAAGTCCGTTCGATGAATTTGCCTTCGTCGTACAATTTCCGGAAAAAGGCCGAAGCGGTTTCGGCATGGACGGGAGACGACGTACGCGAATAGATGTCGAACGAAATGCCGAGGCGTTCGAACGACGTTTTTATTAACTGGTGGTAGCGATCCACGACCTGCTGGGGGGTGATACCCTCCTTGCGGGCCTTGATGGTGATCGGCACGCCGTGTTCGTCGGAACCGCATACAGAGATCACATCGCAGCCCTTCAACCGGAGATAACGGGTATAAATATCGGAAGGGATATAGACACCGGCCAGATGGCCGATATGCACGGGGCCATTGGCATAAGGGAGTGCCGAAGTAACGAGATAACGTTTGTATTTTTCGGTCATGATCGAATGAAGGTAACAAATTCCGCTCAAAATTACACAATTTTAAGGGAAAAACAAACAACCAGCCGCCGAAACCGACCGATGCAGAAAAAACGTTCCGACGGTGATTTTCGGATGATTCGGCTTCGTTTTCGGTAAAAATTCGTAAATTTGCAAATTAAACGCATCTCACAACGAAAAAACTATGACCGATAAAATCAATGAATTGCTTCGCCGCGTCGAAGCGTTCCGGCCCAAGACGGCGGCCGAGGTGGAAGAGTTCCGCATCCGCGTACTCGGCAAAAAGGGCGAGCTGAACGCCTTGATGGAGGAGTTCAAGACGGTCGCGCCGGAGCTCAAACGCGAATTGGGGCAGCAACTCAACCGGCTTAAAAACACGGCATTGGAACGGATCAACACGCTGCGTGCAGAGTTGCAGAACGCGGCGGCGGATCAGACCTCCGAGGCAGGCGACCTGACCCGTCCTGGCACGGCCGAACCGATCGGTTCGCGCCACCCTATTTCCCTCATGAAAAACCGCATCGTCGAGGTATTTTCCAGATTAGGCTATACCGTAGCGGACGGGCCCGAAATCGAGGACGACTGGCACGTATTCTCGGCCCTCAACTTCCCGCCCGAACACCCCGCCCGCGACATGCAGGACACCTTCTTCATCGAAAAGAATCCCGATATCCTGCTGCGCACGCACACGTCGTCGATTCAGGTGCGCATGATGGAGCGTCAGAAACCGCCCATCCGCGTCATCTGCCCGGGGCGCGTGTTCCGCAACGAAGCCATCTCCTATCGGGCGCATTGCATCTTCCACCAGATCGAGGGGCTGTACGTCGACGAGGGGGTTTCGTTCGCCGATCTGAAACAGTCGCTGCTCTACTTCGCCAAGGAAATTTTCGGCGAGCAGACGGCCATCCGTATGCGTCCCTCCTACTTCCCGTTCACGGAGCCGTCGGCCGAAGTCGACGTCTCGTGCAATCTCTGCGGCGGCAAGGGCTGCGCCGTATGCAAGGGCACGGGCTGGCTCGAAATCATGGGCTGCGGCATGGTCGATCCCAATGTGCTGTCGGCCAACGGTATCGACCCGCAGAAGTATTCGGGATTCGCCTTCGGCATGGGGATTGAACGCATCGCGATGCTGAAATACGGCGTCAAAGACCTGCGGCTCTATTTCGAAAACGACGTCCGGTTCCTGCACCAGTTCGATACCGCTTTTTAACGAACCGGTTCGGGGAGGTAGTGAATTACGAATAAATCAAGGCGATGAGCATCGTACCCGTCAATAAAACCTTCGTGTGGGCGATCGTTTGCACGCTCTTTTCGTCTGCGTTCGTCGCAGGGAAGGGTCCGCAGGCGCCGCTGCCCGCTCCGAGCGCCGAATGGCCCGATTCGCTGCACAGCGTCTGGTACTACACCGAGGGGGTCAAAAGCAGCACCATCTCGGGCGATACGGCCCGGGCCCGGCAGTTCCTGCACGAAGCGATCCGCCTCGATTCGAATTATGCTCCCGCCTACTTCGCGCTCTCTACGGGCCGGCTGCCCGCATCGCCCGACGAAGCGGTCGAAATGGCCCGCCGGGCATGGGAATTAGACACCGCGAACCTCTGGTACGAACGCAATTACGGTCAGATTCTGTTGCAGGCATCCCGTTACCCCGAAGCCTTGGAACGCTACCGCCGGCTGACCGAAAAAGACCCGAAAGACCCCGACAATTTCCGTCTGTTGGCCGCCCTCTACGAATTGCAGCGCAATCCCTATATGGCGCTCGCCACGCTCGATTCGGCCGAATTGCGATTCGGGCGCATCCCCTACCTCACCGCCATGAAACGGCACCTGCTCGTCTCCACCAACCAGCTCGACCAAGCGATCGCCGAGAGCCGCCGGACCGTCGAGGAGAGCCCCTACGATACGGAAAACCGCATCGTTTTGGCCAATCTCTACGGGTTGGCCAAAAAGGATTCGCTGGCACGGGCCGAATATGCCGCCGTGCTCGCGTTGGATTCGACGAACGTCGCCGCCTTGATGTCGCTTTCGGATTTTTACAACGACCGGCTCGACTATCGTTCGCTGCTCGTCGTCAACCAGCAGCTTTTCAATATCGACGAAATGCCCCTGACGGAGAAGATCAAACGGTTCGAACTTTTCACTTCGGACAACCGTTTCTACCGCGAGTTTTATCCGCAGATCAACACGTTGGCCTCGACCTTGGCCATCCGTTATCCGAAAGACCCTCGGATCGTCGAGCTCTACGGCCGCCATCTGATCAATTCGGGCGACCTGGAGCAGGCGCTGGCGCTCTACAAGCTCCACCTGGCCGACACGCCGCCGCAGATCTCCTACTACCGATGGGTGATCGATATCGAGAGTTACCTCCAGCGGCCCGATTCGGTCGACCTTTACGTCGATGAGGCCCTGCAACGCTTCCCCAAGGAGGCCGATTTCCATATCGCCGAAGGGAACATCCATACCTACGCCGGCCGGCACGAACAGGCGGCCCGCATCTACAAACAGTCGCTGCGGTATGCCGATACCGATTCCTTGCGCAGTGCGATCTGGGGATTGGTCGGCGACGCCCATCATCAGCAGGCCGAAACCCTCATGAAAAGGGCCAAAGAGACCGGTACGACCGAACGTCCGCGCGTGCGGGCCGCCGTGCGCAAAGCCATGAAAACCTGTTACGACGCCTACGAACGCAGTCTGCGTTACGATCCGGACAATTCGTTGGTGCTCAACAATTACGCCTATTTTCTCTCGCTCGACGGCGACCGGCTCGACCGGGCGCTCGCCATGGCTGAACGGGCCGTCGAGCTGACCGGCAGCAACCCTACCTATTTGGATACGCAGGCCTGGGTGCTCTTCCGATTGGGCCGAATCGACGAAGCCAAACGGATCATGCAGCAGGCCATCGCCCTGAACGGCCATGCGAGCACCGAACTGCTCGTGCACTACGGCGACATTCTCCATGCGCTGGGACAGGATTTTTTGGCCGAAAGCTACTGGCGCAAGGCACTCGAGAAGGGTTACGACGCCGACGAAATCGACCGGCGCGTCCGCTCGCTGAAAGCCGATAAACCCACCGAATAACCCCGCTGCTGCCCGATGAAACCGTTTCGACTGCTGCCCTGCCTGCTTTTCGGTCTGCTGCTGTGGATCGCTTCGTCCTCCGTCGCCCAGGACGACCGCAAGATCGCCGAACAGAAAAAGGTCGTCGCCGATCTGGAACGCAAGATCGCCGAAGAGGAACGTCAGCTAAAAAAACTACGGTCGGGCAAGAAGACGACCGAGGAGGAGGTGCGGCGGCTGGGCCGCCAAATCGACAACCGCAACCGGTTGATCGACGAGACGGAAAAAGAGGCGAACATGCTGCGCAGCGAATTGGCCGCCAAACAAAACGTGGCGGACAGTCTCGCAAAAGAGCAGCAGCACTATCGCGAACAATACGTCGCGATGGTGCGCAATGCCTATCGCAATTACCGGCATCACAACTATCTGACCTATCTTTTTTCGGCGCGCGACTTTCGGGACGTCGCACGGCGCATCATCGATCTGCGCGAAATGGCCGAGGCCCGTCAACGCAAGATGGAGGCCATCGCCACGCTCAACGAACAGGTGCAGCAGGAACGAACATCGCTCGAAGAGCGCAACCGCACGCTCGATTCGGTAACACGCAAACTCACCCGCCAGCGCAGCGATCTG
This sequence comes from uncultured Alistipes sp., assembly GCA_947629705.1. Taxonomy (GTDB): domain Bacteria; phylum Bacteroidota; class Bacteroidia; order Bacteroidales; family Rikenellaceae; genus Alistipes. The sequence continues at coordinate 34,710 of CANREN010000014.1, forward strand.
GAGCGCGAAGCCCGGGATGCCCGCACCTCGCTGAACCGGCTGACGAATCGGGAAAAGAACGCCCTGCAACGCAAGATGGCGCAGGAAGAACAACTCCAGACGGCCATCGCGACGCTGCGCAAGCTGACGAAAGGCAACAAAGAGGGCGCTTCGTTTTCGACGAAAACCTCCGGCCTGCGGCTGCCGGTCGTGGGCGGCAAGGTCAAACGCTACAAAGGCAACATGGCGGAGATCGTCGGCCCGCGCGGCGCGCAGGTGCAATCGATCTACGACGGCAAGGTGGTGGATGTGAAGCAGAACCGCATCACGGGCAAATACGAGGTCTATGTCGCGCACGGCGAATACATTACGACCTACTCGAACCTGTCGTCGACGTCGGTCGCCAAGGGGAGCGTCGTATCCCGCAACGGCCTTTTGGGAACGATCGGCTCGGCCCTCAACCTCAACACGATGGAGACGGAATACAAAATCGTATTCGGCATCTATCCGCCCGATCCGAACAAAAAGATGCTCGCCTCCGACTGTTTTCGTTAACCATTTTATTAACTGGCAAGGATCGGCATGTTACGAAGGTTTTCTATTAACGGATACGTATCAGACTTTTTACACTAATTTTTTTTCTATTCAACATAAAAAACGTAATCATAAAAACGGCTATTCAGAGCGGCATTTCAATCAAACATGGAAGAAGAGATAACAACCTTATTAAAAGGCATCGCACATCCGGAAACGGGCGCGAACCTCGTCGAAAGCGGGATCGTCGGAGCGCTGACCGTCGACGCGGAAAAAATCGTCGTTACACTGCATTTCGCCAAAAAACGCGACCCGTTCGCGCTGAAGATCAAACAACAGGTCGAAACCAGCCTGAAAGCGCACTACCCCACCCATGCCGCGACGGTCATCGTGCGCGAAGGGACGACCGCCCCCCGTCCGGAACCGAAAACGAAGTCGACGACCGGCGGAATCGCCCACGTCATTGCCATCGCTTCGGGCAAGGGCGGCGTAGGCAAATCGACCGTAACAGCCAATTTGGCCATCGCCCTGCGCAATTCAGGCTACCGGGTCGGGATTCTCGACGCCGACATTTACGGCCCTTCGCAACCGAAAATGTTCGGCGTCGAAGGCTATCTGCCCGATGCCGTGCGGGAGGAGGGCGAAGAGCGCATCGTTCCGGCCGACCCGATGGAGATCAAACTGATGTCGATCGGCTTCTTCATCAAACCGACGGATGCGCTGCTGTGGCGCGGTGCGATGGCGGTCAACGCGTTGAAACAGCTGATCCACCAGACCCGCTGGGGAACGCTCGACTTTCTGTTGGCCGATCTGCCTCCCGGAACGGGCGACATTCACTTGTCTATCATCAACGAACTGAAAATCGACTCGGCCGTGATCGTTTCGACGCCGCAGCAAATCGCTGTAGCCGACGTCGCACGGGGTGTGGAGCTGTTCCGAAACGAACACGTCGACATTCCCGTCGCAGGAATCATCGAGAACATGGCCTGGTTCACGCCCGAGGAGCTGCCCGACAACCGTTATTATCTGTTCGGTCGGGGCGGCGCCCGTCGGTATGCGGAAGAGAATGGGATCGAATTATTGGGCGAAATTCCGATCGTTCAGTCGATTATGGATGGATCGGACGAAGGGCGTCCGGCCGTCGGCATCGATTCGCGCGTAGAAAAATGGTACCGTGCGATCGCGCAGCGGATTGTTGAAAAGACGGTGAATAACGGTCGATAAACGGTTCAAAACGCGAAGAAAAAACGATGATAAAAAGTCCGGTCAAAAATTGGAAATCCGGCCTCTCTGAACATACAACCGAAAGGCGGCAAAAACAAATTTTTTTTCGAAAAATTGTAGACCGGAAAACAGGGGATCCCACCGCAAAAAATGTCGATAAAAACAGCTGTCGATAAACGGATTCATTTATCGACAACTGTTTATTTTTATTTTTACTTTTTTATCAATCAATAAATTAAAGAAAAAAATAAGCAACTGAATCATTCGGGTATGTGGAAAAACAGCCGCTCTGAAAAATTTATCGACTTATCGACAGACATTATTTTTTTTCTTATTTTCTTTTTTATTTTTATTTGATTAAAAATAAATAGAATTACCTTTGCACCGCAGGCCCGCTCTGTCGCTGCCGATGCGAATCGGGAGAGGAAAGTCCGGGCAACACAGAGCGCTACGCAAGCTAATCTACTTGATACCCGCGAGGGTATGGAAGCGTAACAGAAAACGACCGCCCGTTCGAACGCACGCGCGCATGTCGGACGGGTAAGGGTGAAAAGGCGGGGTAAGAGCCCACCGCGGAGGCAGCGATGTTCTCCGGCCGTACGTCCCGTAGGTTGCAAGACCGTGTATACCGGTTTTTTATTCAGGGGTCGGAAGGACTCGAACCGTAGAGGTCGATTGCCGCCGCCGCTTGATAAAGAGAAGGGTGGCTCGCCCGATACCGGGGGGTAGGTTGCTGGAGGCGGCAGGCGACTGCCGTCGTAGATAAATGACAGAGATCCGGACGTTCGCGTGCGGAGACAGAACCCGGCTTACAGGGCCTGCAATTTTTTTCTGACGATTTGCAACTCTCCATCGAATCCATTTATCGAGGGTATTTGCCTTTCAGCCGGTCGTGGAGTTCGCGGGCTCAGGCAGCGTAAGCAGGTTTCCCCGACTGCGGCCGCAGGCGCGTGCAATCGAGCCTGCTCGGATGACTGGGCCGCCAAGGCAGAAGCGGAACTTGTTCCGCAAATCCGCCTTGACGGGGGCTTCGGTCGGGGCCTGCAAGTTTATGCCGATCGAAGGCGGCGGGCCGCGAAGAGCGCCTTGTCAAGCACCGAAACGCACCCTTGTTTTATGAATGCCTTTCAAAAAGCGGGCCGCGGAGAAGACCATCCGAACCGTAATAAGGCTTCGTCGCATAGGGAACCGCTTTCAAAAGCGGCAACGCATGAATAAATATTTGGTTTTTATCTTTTTTGTGCGTAACTTTGCGCACTAAATGCGTTCGAATGGAGTTCGTTGAGGGGTATACGATTGCGTTCAAAGGATTGAAAGCGGGGGTTTACGACTTCGAGTTTCCGATCGACGGGGCGTTGTTCCGCGCTTTCGAAAATTCCGAGGTGCGTGCGGCCGCCTGCCGTGCGAAGGTGCGGATGGAGCGGTCTGAAACGCAGTTGGTCTTCGATACGTCCATCACGGGCGAGGTGGTCGTGCCGTGCGATCGCTGTTTGGAGGATTGCCGCGTGCCCATCGGCTTCTCGGGGCGTCTGACGGTGCTTTTTTCCGAGGTGCCGGGCGAATACGACGGCGAAACGATGTGGCTGTCGCCCGTCGAGGAGGAGGTCGATTTGGCGCAGTACCTTTACGAGAGCGTCGTTTTGTCGCTTCCTTACCAGCGGGTGCATCCCGAAGGGGCGTGCGATCCAGAAATGTTGAGACGGTTCCGGATCGTGTCGAACGAGGAGTTCGAAGCGATCGAACAAGCCTCCGCCCATGCGACCGAGGGGCTCGGCGAGGCGCAGCAGGCTGCCTTGGAACGGTTGAAGCGGCAGATGGAAACGGGCGAATCCGAGGAGCCTTGATTTTTTCCCGAGGGGGCATAAAGAGGAGCGAAACGGATGAACCGCGAGGTCCGAGAGAGAGGGAGGATTAGGTGCGTAAAAGAGAGCGAGGAGCGAAAAGGATTTTATTAAGACTTTTATTAGAAAGGCAGCGAAAGAAATATTTAAATAAAGAAATACTTAAATAAAATAATCAAATAATAAGAACCATAATAACATAATAAATAAAATAATAATAAATAAAATAATAAAAGAACATGGCACATCCTAAACACAAAATCTCGTCGACCCGACGGGATAAGAGAAGAACCCATTACAAGGCAGTCGTTCCGACGGTCGTAACCTGTTCGAATTGCGGCGCGGCGACGCTCTATCACCGCGTATGCCCCGAGTGCGGCTTCTATCGCGGCAAACTGGCGATCGAAAAGAAGGCGGCCGAATAGGGCCCCTGCCCGATTTCCGGCTCCGTCGGTTCCGGTTTCGGCGGGCCGTGGGCTCCGAATGCCGCGGTTTCGCCTTTCAGTCGAAGCGGGCCGTTTTCGCGGACGGAAGGACGTTCGTTTTCGATTCGGAAAGAGTATCTTCATGGGGCTCTCCTTTTCCGATCGTCAGGCGAAGGTCTGTCGGCCTGTCCGGACGGCTGCGACAACCTAATCGCAGGATTTTATGATTAAAATTGGTGTAGATGCCATGGGCGGCGATTTCGCGCCCGAAGCAACGGTCAAAGGGGCGGTGATGGCCCTCGGCGACCTCGCGTCGGAGAGTCGCATCGTGTTGTTCGGCGACGAAAAACAGATTCGCAGCCTGCTGGCCGCCGAAGGGTGTCCGGCCGATCGGTTCGATATCGTGACGACGACCGAAGTCATCGAAATGGGCGACCATCCGGCCAAGGCTTTTCAGACGAAGACAGACTCCAGCATCGTCGTCGGCTTCGGTTATTTGGCCAAAGGGGCCATCGACGGATTCGCCAGCGCCGGTTCGACCGGCGCCATGATGGTCGGTTCGATGTATGCCGTGAAACCGATCGAAGGGGTCATCCGACCGACGATCTCGTCGTCGTTTCCGACCGTTGCGGGCCGGCCGGCGCTCCTGCTTGACGTGGGATTGAATGTCGATTGCAAACCCGAAGTCTTGGCCCAATACGGTCTGATCGGCTCCATCTATGCCGAATCGGTGCTCGGAATCGAACGTCCGCGGGTGGCGGTGCTCAATATCGGCGAGGAGGAGGCCAAGGGCAATGCCCAGTCGAAAGCGACGCACGAACTGTTGAAGGCCGATGCACGGATTCACTTCGTCGGCAACGTCGAGGGATCGTATATCTTCTCCGGTAAGGTGGCCGACGTGATCGTTTGCGACGGGTTCGTGGGCAATACGGTGTTGAAGATGGCCGAGGGGCTCTACCGGATCAATCGCGCGATGGGCTGCGACAACGCTTTCTGGGAGAATATGAACTACGAGAACATCGGCGGAACACCTGTGCTGGGGGTCAACGCGCCGGTGCTCATCGGACACGGATGTTCGTCGCCGAAGGCCATCCGAAGCATGATCCGGTCGACGGAGCAGTGTATTCGGGCCGGATTGACCGGACGGTTGCGACTGGCTTTTCAAGAGTAACGTTAACCACTGAATAGATGAAAATACGAGCAGCAATTACGGGTGTGGGTCAGTACCTCCCGGATTACATTCTGACCAACGAGGAGTTGAGTCGTATGGTCGATACCAACGATGAGTGGATCATGTCGCATGTGGGCATCAAAACCCGCCATATTCTGAAAGGCGAGGGAATCGGCACCTCTTACATGGGAGCCCGTGCGGTAATCAATCTGTTGGACAAAACGGGGGTAGACCCGATGGAGATCGACGCGGTGATTTGCGCCACCGTAACGCCCGACATGTTCTTTCCGTCGACGGGAAATCTCATCGCCGACCAGGCCGGTTGCAAAAATGCCTTCGCCTATGACGTTTCGGCCGCTTGCAGCGGTTTTCTCTTTGCGCTGACGACCGGTGCGAAGTTCATCGAATCGGGGACGAGCAGGAAGGTGATCGTCGTAGGTGCCGACAAGATGTCGTCCATCGTCGATTATACCGATCGGTCGACCTGTCCGATTTTCGGCGACGGGGCGGGTGCCGTCCTGTTGGAACCCGCTACCGACGGGTTGGGGGTCATCGATTCGATCCTCCGTTCGGACGGTTCCGGCGAGCTGCAGCTTTACATGAAGGCCGGCGGTTCGCGTTATCCGGCATCGCCCGAGACGATCGCCAACAACTGGCATACCATCATGTGGGACGGACACGCCGTCTTCAAGGCCGCTGTATCGAAGATGGCCGACGTGTCGTGCGAGATGATGGAGCGTCATCGACTTTCGTCGGACGAGATCCGTTATTTGGTGCCGCACCAGGCCAATTTGCGCATCATCGACGCAACGGCCCGCCGCATGGGCATCACCATGGACAAGTGCATGATCAATATCGACCGCAACGGCAATACGACGGCGGCGACGATTCCGACCTGTCTGTTCGATTACGAGAAGGAGTTGCGTGCGGGCGACAATTTGATCCTGTCCGCTTTCGGCGGCGGTTACACGTGGGGCGCCATCTACGTCAAGTGGGCATACGACGGTTCGAAAGCCTGATCGACGATTCCGAAGGAGCGAAAAGACCTTGCGCCATGAACAGCGCAAGGTCTTTTTTTGGCAGCAGCGCGGAAATAAGCCGATTCAGCGATCGGTTCTTCGGCTCCTGGAGTTTCGGCCTGTTTTTATTCGTGCATAAAAAAACCCGCTGAATCGGTATTCAACGGGGTTGATTGGTGCCCAGGACAGGAATCGAACCTGCACGCCTTGCGGCACACGCACCTGAAACGTGCGCGTCTACCTATTCCGCCACCTGGGCTTTTGGAAATTGCGGTGTGCAAAAATAACACTTTTTTTCGAAAGTCGATGCTTTTTCGATGATATTTTTCGAACATGTCGTTATTTGCAAAAGAATTTGTATTGAAACAGAAGCAGATAAGCGGTCGCAACCGAAATGTAGGCATCGGCCAGATTGAAGATCGCACCGAAGAAATAATGATGGCTGTCGACCAAAAAACGCAATACGTTCGGCACGCTATTCCATTGAAACAGCGGGAAATAAAACATATCCACCACCTTGCCCATCATGAAACCGGCGTAATGTCCGCCGAATTGCGCCACTTCGTAGGGGGTCGATTCCGAAAAGAGCAATCCGTAGAAAGCGCTGTCCAGAATGTTGCCCGAAGCCCCGGCCAGAATGAACGTCAGTCCGAGGATAACGCCGGTCGGCGTCTTTTTCGCTTTGTTGCGCACCATGTTGCGAATCAACCAGATGAGGAGTCCGACCAATCCGACGCGAAACAGTCCGAGCGCCAGTTTCCCCCAATCGAATCCGCCGGGGGTCGACAAGTGCATACCGAAAGCGGCTCCGTTGTTCTCGATGAACCGCAGCTGGAACCAGTCCGGAAAGACGATGATCGCTTCGTCGAGTGTCATGTGGGTTTTGATCCAGATTTTCAAGGCCTGATCGGCGATGAGCAGGACGATGACCAGCAGCGCTATTTTTTTGAGATTCATTTTCGTGCGAAAGTTGTTCGCGACAAAGGTACGAATAAAAAGTGAAACGCCGAAGATTGGCATCGATGTTTTGGAAGAGGGCCGTCTTGCGGTGAGAAACGCAAGGCATGAAAAAGGTACGGCAACGTTGTTATAAAAAAAAATCGTAACTTTGGCGTTGAAAAAAGAATCGCTTCAGCATCTTATACCCAAGGAGAAGCCCTGAAAAATTATTGAAACCATTATTAAGATGAAAAAAATTGCTTCGATTTTAATCTTCGGCATTTTGGGAATTGCCGTATCTTTTGCCGACAACGTGGTGATCAAGGCGCCCGGATATTTCAAAAAGCCTGTAAGAGATAATCGGAAACTGTTTCCGGACAGTCTGGTTTTTCCTCGCGATGCAGAGGCGATTCGGATTCCCGATGTTACGGCGATCGGCCGGTTCGAAGAGTATGGATTCACGAACCTCAAAAAAGTATCGTTCGGCAATATCGACTATGTGCCCTCGTGCCTGTTTCGGAACGACGACACGATAGAAGAGATCGAATTCAATGGGTTGATCGGGCATTTCGACTGTGCGTTGGTGGTTGACTGCCCCAATCTCCGCAAGATCGTATTCCATGGGCCGGTGTCGAGTACCGGCGGGCCGGGTTTTGCCTATCATTGCCCGCAGCTTGACAGTGTGATTTTTGAGGGTGCGGTAGTGGATTTCGGATTGGGAATATTCCCGGGTCAAAAATGCCCCAGGTTGGAGAATTACACCGATCGCGGAGCATTTTTAGCTGTATATAGCGACAGCCTTACCCCAAAGGCGACTATTGAACGGCTGAAAACGGATCCCGGCCTTGTTTCGGATTTGGAGCGGATAGCCGAATGGCAGACCGAAGTGCTTGCAGCCAAAAATTCGGATTCGGACTCGGATGGGTGGATGCGCGCATGGGTGTACAAGCGTGCGAAGCTGTTGCTTCCGGTGCTCAATCGATTAAACAGCGGGAAATACACCGTTCTGAAAGATGCAATGGAATATGCCCGGAACTTATTGGGCGATGAAGTCAAAACAAAACTTCAAATCCTAAAAGAGTCGCCGAAATACAAATCCGACACGATTCAAAAGCCTGAATTTGTCTACGCACAGCCCTCGGATTCGCTTTTATGTCTGTCCCGCAGCCGATTTAATCTCGACAGCATTGCCGGCAATGGCGACGATATAAGCAGAATCAAGAATTTGCTCTATTGGGTTCATAACAACATAGAACATGACGGGAACAACGGTCTGGCGCCCGGGCCGAGGAATTTGAGAAATACATACGATTGTTCGAAACGGGACAGTTGCGGGTATAACTGCCGGGCATTGGCTATATGTCTTACCGAAGCCTTGCTTGCAGAGGGAATTCCGGCAAGATACATCACTTGCGAATCGAAGAAGTGGGATACGGATGGCGACTGCCATGTCATATGCGTCGCATGGAGTGAATCGCTCGGCAAATGGATCTGGGCAGACCCGACTTTCGCAGCATACATAACCGATGAAAACGGCCTGCTGCTCCATCCCGGAGAGGTTCGTTATCGGCTGCAAAATGATTTGCCGTTATATCTCAATGAAGATGCGAACTGGAACAATCGCTCCATACAGAAAAAGGAGTATTACCTTGATGAATATATGGCAAAAAATCTATATATCATGTCAGCCAATACACTGAACCAGGCGGAGCCGGAGGGAGCAACAACGCATTCCAAAGGACTTTATGCCGCACTTGTGCCGCTTGACAGCAATTATACCAATGCACAGGTCATCACAACCGATGACGAATGGTTTTGGCAAGCGCCGAAAATGAACAGGTAATTGGCGGCATCGCCGGAGGAGGGGGCATAGAAGAGACCAAAACCGAGGATTCTTATATAATATATAGGTAGGAGCCGTTTATCCGCGGCCTCGATGCGGCCAAAAAAGATTTTTTGAAAAAAGTCGATAAAATGTTTGCAGGTTCCGAAAATGTCGCTACCTTTGCAACCGCATTTGAGAAAAGGAGGTTCTTAACAAGACGGTTGAATCGTTCCGAACGGGATTTCGCTCGCGGTGAACAACGCTTCGGCCTTTCGGGAACACCGATTTATCGAAAAATGCAAAGTTCTTGAAAAAATGCTTGCAGGATTGAAAAAGATGACTTATCTTTGCAGTCCTTTCGCACCGCAAAAGTGCGAGTTTTTTCAACACGGTTCTTTGAATTACTGGTTTTATTCGAGAGAAAAGAAATGTAGTATTTATCTGTCAATTTTCCTTTAAGGGATAATCGAATAGTCAGGACTCTAACGATACATTATTATTTCAATACAATGGAGAGTTTGATCCTGGCTCAGGATGAACGCTAGCGGCAGGCCTAACACATGCAAGTCGAGGGG
>CANREN010000015.1 GCA_947629705.1 uncultured Alistipes sp.
GACCGTGATTTTTTTGAGAAATGAAAATAATTGTGTAATATTGCAACTGCAATCTATCTCTTCGCAAGAGACAGGCAAGTTTTCGATGCCTGGCAGAGAGCGGAAAATGCTGTCCGGTATCGGAAAGACATGCACCTTAAACCTAAATGAACTGCCCAAAACTATTGCGCAGGCTTATCCATTGTCCACAAAATTTATTCTTTGGGTAGATTTATCCTTCGGGGTAGCCTAATCCCCCGGACGGCAGTTGCCGTCGGGAGTGATGCCACTCAATCTGCAAGCAGAAAGGGCTGTAATGTACAATCCGTACATTCCGAGCGAGTGGCAAATGCGCGGTAAATATGTTACTTGTTTTGTCGCTTGACAATGCGTTATATGTGGCGAAGGATTGGACGAAAGGAGGGAAAGGAGAGGAAACAGTTGTGTGAGATCGAACGAATTTGGCGTTGTTGCCCGTCGCCCGTTGCCTGATAAGGTAACGCGACCTGTGGTCGCGGACTATTCCTGTTATAATCATTGTCTCGCGGAACAGCAGACCGACTAAGCATCGCGCCAATGTCGGATATCCTGTCTGCCACATATCGGTGAATTGCCGTTGCACAAGTCGCCACCGAAAAGCGACTGCTATCTCGGCTTGCGGAGACGGTATTTGCCACTTGCATAGCCAATCCGATTACCAGTTTTATACGCCCTTTTTTGTTATTTTATCATCGCAATGTCCACTTGTACCACAGCAAAAAACAGCGATCAAAGAGATTCGACGATTTTTGCATTTTGTTTTCACAAAGGCGGTATAGTTTATGCTCTTTCCTATATATGCCCCCCTATAAACAAACTTATTTCGACCCATTTTGGGAGAGCCATTTCGTGTCAGCAATCGACACGACGGTTTTTTCATTTGTTTGCAAAATTCGATTTAGATTAGTTATTGCCTATATATGCCCTCTCTTGTAAACTAAACGCTTTTTGGAACCATTTTTCCGAGGACGCTAACCGAACAATCCGTTCACGAGATTGACGGCCTCGTCTTTCTTTCGATTGACGATTTTGGCGTACACCTGTGTCATCTTCACATCGGCATGGCCGAGCAGTTTCGAGGTCGTATAGAGATCGGCTCCCAACGTCAGCATCATCGTGGCAAACGTGTGGCGCGCCGTATGAAAAGTAAAATGCTTGTCTATACCTGCCGCCTTTGCCCATGGTTTGAGAATGACATTTATATACGTCGGGGAGGGCAGGTCGAAAACATGGTCTTCCGCAGTCTTCTCTCCGCGGTCGGGCAACCAACGCAACGCCTCCTGCGACAGCGGCAGATATGTCGGTTCTTTTGTCTTCTGCATCACGACTTCCAACCGATACTGCCCGTTGTCGATATACACGTTCTTCCATTTCAACCCGATAATATCGCTGATACGCAAGCCGCAGAAGCAGGAAAAGAGGTAGGCATTCTTCACTGCAGAATACTCCATCGGCGTAGCTATTAAAGAACGTATCTCTTCAATCGTCATATACTCGCGCTTGCTGTCAGGACGGCGTATCTTCTCCGAGTTATCCAACTTGTTCATCGGATTGACTTTTATAATGTCGGCTCTCACGGCCGCATTCAGCGCGCAGTTCAACACCCGATAATAATTCTGCGCCGTGAACCGCGATATCGGTTTCCCCATAGGCTGGTATTCGGTCAGCAGGTAGTCATACCCTTTACAGAAGGTCTTGTCTACACCCTCCATCGTTACCTGCTCTCCGGCATAGTCTTTCAGAATCTGCATGGCGACCTTAATTTGATGAAGCCCCTTTTTGCCCTTGTTCTCCTGATTAGCCATATACTGCTGCATCCACTCCGACAGCAGCATCTTCGGTTTCTCGTCAGGCATCTTGATGCCGGCTTCGCCGTTCGTCATCTCGATAATGCGTTTCGACTTGATGGCATTGGCGGCCGTCATGGTAACGATATTCTGCTTGCGGGCATTGTCATCTACTTCGGGGATGATATACATCTTCAAATATTCATACGAACGTTTGCCGTTACGGTAGATGTCGAGATACAGGCTTTTGCTGCCGTTGTTGAGCGGCTTCATGCGGAGGCGAATCGGCTCTTTGATTTTGGACGGCTTTTTTACTCGTGCCATAGTTGATCCTTTTGTTGTTTTCTTTATGCCGCAAAAATAGAAAGAATAATCGAAATAGAGAAACAAATAAGAAACAAAAACGGCGCAAAAACCTGCCGATTATATGAAATAGATGAAAGAATCTGAAAAAGGCCATACAGCAATAATGAATTGATATACAATAAATATATTTGCATTTGTTTCGTTCTTCCTTCCATTTTACTTCATTGCTTTATGAATGTAGGAAATTCGTCAAAGACGGGAATAAGCTGACATTTCTCCGCACGTACCTCGAATGGGGGTATGGGCGTGGGGTTGTTGCTTATTTAAGTCTTTGGGGTATCCTACGACCTGTGAGTGTTGAATAAGTTTTCGGCACCACGCTTTTCATTTTATTCCATTTGCTAACCCACCGCAGCGGAGTCGATACGGTGACAAAACATTTAGTTTTTATGAAAAAGCTGTTTTTGCTTTTCGTTTTCTGCTGCTTTGCAGGCGCAGCATCGGCCCAGTATGTAGAGACCGTGCATTTGAAGAACGGCAGCATCATTCGCGGTGTCATTATCGAGCAGACGCCTAATCAGAATTTGAAAATTCAGACGGGCGATGGAAACGTGTTCGTTTATTCGTTTGACGAAATCGAGAAAATCACGAAAGAAACGGAGTCTTCGAGACCGTTCTATCGTCCGAATGCCAATCGTAGTTTTCAACAGCCTCGTACTCCGAGATGCCAAGGCTCCGTGGATTTCGGTTATTCGATAGGCATCAGGACCTGGGGGTGGGATAGAATCGAGCTTTCGACTTCTCACGGTTGCCTCGTCAATCCTTATTTTATGTCGGTGCGTTTGGGCGTGCATTATCACTACGATGCTTCTGCTGTTTCGATTCCTATTTTTGCCGATTTCCGCGGAAATTTCGGGAAAGGTAATATCACACACCGTTTTTGAATTTCCGTATCGGTTATTCATTTTGCGATTGCGAGAGCTTGTATTGTTCTCCGTCGGTCGGCGTGAGCATCAATCGAGTCGACATCAGTTTGGGATACTCGCACCAAAGTGCGACAGTTTGGGATGGTTATTATTGGGAGTCCTTGAGTGGGTTCCGTGACTTTCAAATTGGGCGTAAGATTTTAATTCAGACGGCTAAAAAGAGAGCCTTTTATGGATTCATCCATAAAAGGCTCTCTTCGTCTAAACACGTTCGGTTACTCTTCGTCCGTGTCGGTGTAGGCTTTCAGCAGTTTTTCCTGCACGTCGGCGGGCACCTGCTCGTAGGAGGAGAATTTCATCGTGTAGGTCGCCGAACCCGAGGTCAGCGACGAAAGCGAGGTCGAATAGCGATACAACTCGGCTAACGGCACCAACGCCGTCAACCGGTCGAATCCCTTGTCCGATTCCATGCCGGCGATCATCGCGCGACGGTTTTGCAGGTCGCTCATCACGGCGCCCATGTACTCCGACGGCACCAGCACCTCGACGTTGTAGATCGGTTCCATGATCTTCGGCCCGGCATTGCGGAACGCCTCCTTGAATGCGTTGCGGGCTGCTAATTTGAATGAGATTTCGTTCGAATCCACGGGGTGCATCTTGCCGTCGTAGACCACGACGCGGATATCGCGGGCATAGGAGCCCGTCAGCGGGCCTTCGTCCATCTTCTCCATGACGCCTTTCAGAATGGCCGGCATGAAGCGGGCGTCGATCGCTCCGCCCACGATCGCCGAATAAAATTGCAGCTTGCCGCCCCACGGAAGGTCGTATTCCTCTTTCGTCTTGACGTTTACGACCATTTCGCCCTTGCCCGGCACCTTGTAGTTCTTCGGCTCTGGAATCCCTTCGTAGTAGGGTTCGATGATCAGATGCACTTCGCCGAATTGACCGGCGCCGCCCGACTGTTTCTTGTGGCGATAGTCGGCCTGCGCCAACTTCGTAATCGTCTCGCGATAGGGGATTTTCGGCGCGATATAATCGTATTCGATCTTGTTATCCGTAAGGATTCTGCGGCGCAGAATGTTCAGATGATGTTCGCCCTGCCCCTGAACGATGGTCTGTTTCAGCTCCTTCGAGTATTCCACCAGGATCGTCGGATCCTCGTAACGGGCATCTGCCAGCAGTTTCCCCAATTTTTCTTCGTCGCTCTGCTCCTTGGTTTTGATCGCGGCGCGGTAGCGCGGTTCGGGGAAGACGATCGGGGTAAGGGTTACGGGGTTCGACGGTGCTGCCAGCGTATCGTTCGTGCGCGTGCCCTTGAGTTTCACCGTGCAGCCGATGTCGCCTGCCGGCAGCTCCGTTACCTTGATGCGGTTTTTGCCCGCTACGGCGAACAGTTGCGACAGCTTTTCCTTGTTGCCCGTGCGGGTGTTGACTAACTCGGAGCCTTCGGTGATGCGGCCGCGAACGACACGGAAATAGGTGATTTCACCGATATGCTGTTCGATCTGGCTCTTGAATACGAAAGCTACGGCCGGCGCTTCGGCATCGGCGGCGATCTCCTCGTCCGCTGTCGTGCGGAAATTCGGGGCTTTCAGCGGACCCGGGGCCACGTTGATGATGAACTCCATCAGTCGTTTCGTACCGATGTCGTTTTTGCCGCTCGCGCAGAAGATGGGCATCACCTCGCGTTTCGAGAGACCGATTTTCAACCCTGCACGGATGTCGTCCTGCGTCAGCGTGCCTTTGTCGAAGTAGAGCTCCATCAACGCTTCGTCGTGTTCGGCGGCTATTTCGACCAATTCGCGATTGAGCTCTTGGGCGCGCTCCATCTCTTCGGCGGGAATCTCCAACTCCTCGCGATGGCCGTCATGGTCTTTGAACCGATACATTTTCATCAACAGCACGTCGATGAATGCGTCGAACTGCGGCCCTTGGTTGACCGGATATTGTACGATCACCGGCTTTACGCGCGAAGCGGCTTTCACCGATTCGTAGGCGGCCTCGAAATTGGCCTTGTCCGAATCGAGCTGGTTGATGACCCCGATGACGGGCTTTTGGAGGATGCGGGCGTAGCGGGCCTGGATTTCGCTGCCGACCTCCCAGCCGTTGACGGCGCTGTAAAGGAAGATGCCGACGTCGGCCACCTTGAAGGCCGAGAAGAGGCTTCCGCAGAAGTCGTCCGACCCCGGGCAGTCGATAATGTTGAGTTTGCGCTCCATGAACTCCGTGAAGAGGATGGTGGAGTAGATCGAGTGTTTGTATTCGTGTTCGATATCGGTATTGTCCGAAAGGGTGTTGTTGGTTTCGATGGTGCCGCGGCGGTCGATGACCTTGCCTTCGAAGGCCATTGCTTCGGCAAGGGTGGTTTTGCCCGTGCCGGGCGCACCCAGCAGCACGATGTTTTTGATCTCTTTGGCTGAATAGTTTTTCATATACCGAATCTGTTTTAAGGTTAATTGCATGTTAGGCGACCATAAATATACGGATTTTTTATGAATGACAAGCGATTTTCTCCGATTTTTTATTGGCGCCCTTTTATTGGCGCGATTCACGGTCGTCCTGCTTTCGACGGCCATCGACGCAGCCGCCCGCTGTGCCTGCCGTGCCCCCTTATTTAATAAAAATGACGACCGTCGCGCCTAATCGCGATTCGGATCGTTGATGGTCTCTTTGATTTCGGAGAGTTCGACCAATTTGTTCACGATGGCGTAGATGGTCAGGCCCGCCGCCGAATGGATTTGCAGCTTCGCCGCAATGTTCCGCCGATGGGTGATGACCGTATGGGTCGAGATGCAGAGCGCATCGGCAATCTGTTTGTTGGCCATGCCTTTCACCACGCATACGATGATCTCTTTTTCGCGGGCGCTCAACGTCTCCTGCCGTTTGGTCTGCACCTCGTCGGCGGAGGCGAGCTGTTCGACGGCCGGAATGAAAATTTCGTTTTCCACGGCATTGTGCGAGGCGAGTTCCTGTTCGCAGGTGAATATATCGAACAGTACGCCGTTGAGTTCGTTGGTGCTGCCTGTGGGGTAGTATTTGATGATGATGTTTTTCAGCTCGCGGAGCCGTTCTTCGATCTGGTCGTGATGCCGGCGGAAGACCTCCATCGAGTATTGCGATCCTTTTTCACCGGCCAGCAGCGCTTCGACATAGGGGAATACGTTTTTCTCTTCGTAATCCATGTGCTTGTCGACTTCGGCGACGTATTCGTCGAAATAGCGCAGGATGGCGAATGCGGCATCGCTTTGGCTGCAATCCACGGCTTCGATCAGCTTTCTCCGGATGGCCGGCAGGCGGAATCCCAAAAAATAGTCGTGCGAATTGTGGAGATAGTCGGTGAGCGATCGTACGGAAACATCGTCTGCGGGACTGTTCCCGTCAGCGTGGTTCATCAGCAGGTTCACGACCGCCAGGAAAGTGGCCGTATCGACGCCGCTCGCCGTGCACACTTCGGCGATGGTCTTGTCGCCGAATCCGAGGGCGATTCCGAAGCGGCTCATCACTTGCAGGACGGGATATTGATCGCACACGAGATCGCACATTCGGTCATCGCCGGTATAACCTCTCGATTGATACATACGCAAACGCTTTCGTTCCCCTCGTCGGGGAACCCATGCGGACAAAAGTAGCTAAAAACGTCCGAATCGCCAATACCTACATTCCGGTATTTTGTTAATTGGTACGGATCGCACCGTTTTCGGGCAGGGGTGGGTGGGGGCGGTCGGGGCGAAGAAAGCCTTGAAAAGCACCGGAACGCTCCACCGCATAGGGAACCCCCTTTCAAAAGGCGCGGAAGCGAGGAGGATGATTCGTAGCTCGGTAAGACGCTGCCGCATCAGGAGCCGCTTTCAAAAGCAGTCAGATCTCCACGATGTGGTTCCGGATGGCATAGACCACCAACGAGGCGGTGTTCTTGCAGCCGGTTTTTTCCAATATGTTGGCCCGGTGCTTGTCGACGGTTCGTTTCGATATGAAGAGTTCGTCGGCAATCTCCTGATTGGACAGCCCCCTGCATACGGCGACTAAAATTTCCCGTTCGCGCGACGAAAGGGGTTCATCGGCGACCGCTTCGCGGGTGCGCATACGCTCGGCCAACGACGCGAGCAGCTGCGGACTGAAATAGGTGCCGCCTGCCGCGACCGTTTCGATGGCCTCGATCACATCGCCTATATCCGAATCTTTCAGCAGGAAACCTCGGGCGCCCGCTTCGACCATCCGCGAGTAGTAGCTTTCGTCGCCGTACATCGACAGCGTGATGATCTTCATCTCCGGACGTTTTGCCAGCGCTCGTTCGGTCGTCTGCGCTCCGTCGATCCCGGGCATGGCGAAATCCATGAATACCACATCGGCATCGAGCGTATCGAGCATTGCCAGAAATTCTTCTCCGCCGCCTGCTTCGCCCACCACACGGTATCCCGTGCAGTGTTCCAGCAGACCGCGCAGGCCATTGCGGAAAAGCGTGTGGTCATCGACCAGAGCGATGCGGTATTCCATAAATCCGTTTGATTTTTTTACTGTGTCTTGGAGCCGCGGCATTTATTGAAGCAGTGTCGGCAAATGGGTTCGTAACTGTCCTGCGCACCGAGCATCACCTGTTTGTCGTCGGGTGTCAGACGGTGCGAGTGGTGGGCCAGGTTGCCGCAGCGGACACAGACGGCGTGGACTTTCGTAACGTATTCGGCAGTCGCCATTAGGGCGGGCATCGGGCCGAAGGGTTTTCCGGTGTAGTCCATATCGAGTCCTGCGGCGATCACACGGATGCCGCTGTCGGCCAGCTGTCGGCAGACGTCGACCAAACTGTCGTCGAAGAATTGCGCTTCGTCGATGCCGACGACATCTGCATCGGAGGAGAGCAGCAGGATATTCTGCGGCGAATCGACGGGTGTGGATCGGAACGCGTTGGCATCGTGCGACACGACATCCTCTTCCGAGTAGCGAACGTCTATGCGGGGTTTGAAGATTTCGACCTTCTGGTGGGCGAATTGGGCTCGTTTCAGGCGGCGGATGAGTTCTTCGGTTTTGCCCGAGAACATGGAGCCGCAGATGACTTCGATCCACCCTTTTCGGCTGGCATTTTCCAAAAACATGGTTATTAATCGGTTGCGGTGCTAATCGACCTATTATTAATTGGTTGGGGGGGCACTGAATTCTACTATCTGCTGTCTTGACAGTTGCCCAGCCGCTCGATATGCGCTCCCAGCGCGTTCAGCCGGCCGTCGATGTCCTTGTATCCGCGGTCGATCTGGTCGATATTCTGAATCGTCGAGACGCCTTCGGCCGACATGGCGGCAATCAGCAGCGCCACGCCCGCACGTATGTCCGGCGAGGTCATGCGCGTGGCCCGCAGCCGGTGTTCGTGATTGTGGCCGATGACCGTCGCGCGGTGGGGGTCGCACAGGATGATCTGCGCCCCCATGTCGATCAGCTTATCGACGAAGAACAGGCGGCTTTCGAACATTTTCTGATGGATGAGCACCGCGCCCTTCGCCTGCGTGGCGACCACCAGGAAGATCGAAAGCAGATCGGGCGTCAGCCCGGGCCAAGGCGCATCGGCGATGGTCATGATGGAGCCGTCGATGAAGGTTTCGATACGATAGTGATCCTGTTCCGGAACGTAGATATCGTCGCCGCGTTGTTCGAACCGGATGCCCATGCGCGCGAACTGGGCCGGAATGATGCCTAAATTCTCGTAAGAGACCTTTTCGATCGTCAGCTCCGAGCGGGTCATGGCGGCCATGCCGATGAAGCTGCCGACTTCGATCATGTCGGGCAGCAGCGTGTGTTCCGTGCCTCCGAGCGATTCGACGCCTTCGATGGTCAGCAGGTTCGAGGCGATGCCCGAGATGCGGGCGCCCATACGGTTGAGCATCTTGCAGAGCTGTTGCAGATAGGGTTCGCAGGCGGCGTTGTAGATCGTCGTCGTGCCTTTGGCCAAGGCGGCGGCCATTACGATATTGGCCGTGCCGGTTACCGAGGCTTCGTCCAACAACATGTAGGAGCCTCGCAGATCATGGCCTTCGACCACGAAAAATTCGTCGGCCACGTCGAAATTGAATGTCGCCCCTAATTTCTGGAATCCCAGGAAGTGGGTGTCCAATCGCCGTCGGCCGATTTTGTCGCCGCCCGGCTTTGGAATGTAGCCTACGCCGAAACGGGCCAGCATCGGGCCGATGAGCATGACCGAGCCGCGCAGCTTGGTGCAGCGTTGGCGATAGTCCTCGCTGCGCAGATAGTCGAAGTCGATTTCACGGGCCCGGAATGTATAGGTGCCCTCGGCGGGATGCTCCACTTCGACGCCTATGCGGCGCAGCAATTCGATGAGCTGCAGGACATCGAGAATCTGGGGTACGTTGTGCACGATGACCCGTTCGGGGGTCAGCAGGGTCGCGCAAAGGATTTGCAGCGCCTCGTTTTTGGCTCCTTGCGGAGCGATCGATCCGTGAAGTCGGTGGCCTCCTTCGACTTTGAATACTGCCATAATGTTGTGCGGGTGCTTTTCGGGCCCGTTCGGTTCGGTCTCGTCGACAAAGTTAACAACATTTCAGGTTTTTTCCGCTTTCAGGGAATTTTTTCGTGAAAAATTTTTGCGGTTGATTTTTTTGTTGTACTTTTGCAATCCGATGATTTGGCGGTTCGACCCGCATGATTTTACGGCGAGCGCGTTCGGCAAATCCGCGGTTCTCCGTCCGAGGGGGGGGGAGAAAAAGAGGGAAAAGAGGAAAAAACAATAAAAACAGAGTATAGCTATGGCAATGAAGAGAACCTACCAGCCGTCGCGTCGGAAACGGATCAACAAACACGGATTCCGTCAGCGCATGGCTACGGCCGAGGGTCGTAAGGTATTGGCTGCACGTCGTGCCAAGGGTCGCAAGAAGCTGACCGTATCGGACGAATCGACGTTCAAGTACGCATAGATTCCGCGCGACGCACGAAAGATGAAAGCCGGCCCCTTGTTGGGCCGGCTTTTCTTTTCAGATGATACGGTGAACGATGCATTGATTTCCGACCGCTTGTTCAGACGGCCGCTTTTATAAGCGGTTCCCTAATGATAATTCGCCGCGTTCGACTTTGCCGTGAAGGGCGGAGAGTTCGGCGATTACGGGCGAGATGAATTCGAGCGTGTCCGTTACGGCCGATTTCCCGCCCTCGCCTTTGATGCGGTAGAGCATCGCCGCATAGAGGGCTCGGAAGCAGAGTTCGGTGTCGTTCATGCCCGGATTGCCGATGATCGCGCGCAGGCACGGCAGTTCCGGTTCCAGCTTCGCATAGGCGGCGCGATAGTGGGCGCCGGACGGATCGCGCAGCAGCTGCAAATGGAGATCATGCAGATCGGCTATTAGGTGCAGCGTGTGTTCTAAATGTCCTTTCTCCTCTTTGCCCTCTTGGCGCAGCAGATTGGCCAAGTCCAGGTACCACATCAAGAAGACCGATTTCCGTTCTTCCGACAGATCTTTGCGCGGGGCCACCAACTGCGAATAAATGGCCTCGGGACTGAATTGCAAGGCTCGGAGCAGGTCTTCCAACTGCCAGAGATAGAGAATGTATTCGGCGATATTCTCGCGCCGTTTCGCTTGTGCTATATCCATGCTTTGCAAGTTTATTCGCGTACCTCCGCCTGCGGTTTGATCCACGTCGTAGAGCCGGCCGTGCGGTGGTTCAGGAAGTATTGCTGCGATTTCAGCAGATTGCGCGATTGGAGCACCATGTTTTTCGTCTCGGTCAGGATGGTCAGATAGAGCATCGAGGCCTTGGTGTTCGACCGGGCTTCGTTGATGCGCGTCAGCTCCGATTTGATGGCTTCGGCGATCGATTCGAACAGTTGGTCGCGCAGCGCGAGCACCATTTCGATGTCCGAGAAGTCGCCCGTGCGGAGCAGGACGTTGATATGGCGGTAGATGGATTCCACCTCGTCGTTGATCGACATCAAATCCTTGGCCTGCTCTTTCGAAAGGCCTTCGTGGTTGTTGTCGATATGCTCGAATGCCGGTCGCGTGATGTGCATCAGCGCCTTGGTCATTTCGTTCAGATAGTCCACGATCTGCACGTAGTAGTGGGCCGAGTTGACGTCGTTCGTTTGCAGATGTTTGAGCGTAGGCAGCAGCGTGTATTTGCGTTCGCGCGATTGATAGAACAGGTCGTTGGCCTCTTTGACCATGTTGCGCAGCTCCTTGCGGTTCTCCTTCATGACGGCCAGCAGCGTGCGGTCGTAGATTTTCGTCGCGCACTCCATCGTCATGCAGACTTCGTTGCGCAGGCTGAAGATGATCTCCTCGAGCGAGTTTTGCTGCGGCTTACGCCGCGTCTCGGAAGCCTCTTTGCCCTTCTTGGAGAAATTGCTGTGGATCAGCATCCAGCCGCAGAGCAGCGTTACGATAACGAAGGCGGGCATTTTGCCGTAGATCAATGCGAGCCCTACGACGAATGCGATCAGGAATCCGCCTAAAGCCGTGATGAACCATCCGGCGACCACGGTCGTTACGCCCGATATGCGGTAGACGGCGCTTTCGCGGCCCCATGCGCGGTCGGCGAGCGACGAGCCCATCGCGACCATGAAGCAGACATAGGTGGTGGACAGGGGCAGTTTGAGCGACGTCGCCAACGAGATCAACAGGGCCGAAGTGGTCAGATTGACCGTTGCGCGGATCATGTCGTAGGGGGCGCCGCTGTGTTCGACATCTTCGAATTCGAATCGGCGGGCGACGGCCTCGCGAATGCGCCGGGGAACGGTTCGCTCGAATCCGGCGTGGATATTGAGGGCGATCCGGACGATGGTGCGCGAGAATACCGACGAGCCGTATTGTTCGCCTTCGCCCTCCTCCTGCGACGAGAGCGACAGCTCGGTTTGCGAGACGTGCATCGCCTTTTTCGAAGACCAAAGCGTGAAGATCATCACCAAACCGGCCCCCAGCAGGATGAGGAAATTAGCCGGTACGTTTTCGGCCAGCGCACCCATCGTCAGGGCCGTGTCGCCCGCATGACGGGCGATGCCATAGGCATCGAATGCGGCCACCGGCACGCCGATGAAGTTCACCAAGTCGTTGCCGGCGAAAGCGAGCGCCAGCGCGAAGGTGCCCGACAGAATGGTGATGCGCAGGATATTGATCTTGAACCGCTGCACGAGATAGAGCAGCAGCGAGCAAACCGCCCAGCAGAAGCAAAGCGCAGGCAGCAGATGATGCTCGATGAAGACGATCGCGGCATGATCGGCGAGTATGCCTTTCAGCCCTTTGAATACGGCGAAATAGACGATGGCCGTCAGCGAGGCGCCGCACCAGAGCGAGCCGTAGCGGCGGAAGAGGGCCATGTAGCGGAACGAGAAGATGAGCCGCGAGACGTACATTACCAAGGTGCCGCACGTGAACGAGATGACGACCGACAGCAGGATGGCCGAAACGATTCCCATGGCGCGCGAGGTGTTGATGAAGTCGCCGAGCGAGTTGGCGGTGAGTTCCGGATCGGCGGATATTTTGAAGGCCGACACGGCGATGGCCGATCCCAACAGACAGAAGATCAGCGACACGGTCGTCGAGGTGGGGAGCCCCCACGAATTGTAGAGGTCGAGCAGGATGACATTGGCGAACATGACGCCGAGATAGAGGATCATCACCTCGTGGAACGTGAACCTGCCCGGATTGAACATGCCGCTGCGGGCGACTTCCATCATGCCGCTCGACGTAACGACGCCGACGAGGATGCCGACCGAAGCGACCGACAGGATGGTGCGCATCGTGGCGGCCTTGGAGCCGATGGCCGAATTGAGAAAATTGACTGCATCGTTCGTAACGCCGACGAACAGGCCGGTGATCGCGAGGATGGCCAGGATGCCGATGATTACGGTGTAAAATTCACTCATACGTGATGATTGTAGCGAACGGACAAATTTACGGCTTTTTTCCCGATCTCGTCGTTCTCCCCTGCATTGTTAACGTTAATTTAACATTGTTATGCACCGGCCCGGGCCGCACCGTTTTCGGGCGAAACCGCCGGAGCCGGAAGCGAAGAGAGCGTTCGGGAGCGCCGGAGCGCTCCGCCGCATAGGGAACCGCTTTTGAAGGCGGCCGTTCAGGCGGGGCGCATAACGAAACGGGCGGGGCCTGTGAAGACCCCGCCCGTTCGCGCATCGGTTATTGAAGCCGATGCCTGTTTCGATCGCTATTCTGCCAGCAGCTCCGCTACCTTTTCGTAAAGTTCCTCGCCGCGCAGGTTTTTCGCTACGATCGTCCCCTGGCCGTCGATCAGAAAGTTCGACGGAATGGCTTGTACGGCATAGTCTTTTGCCGCCTGGTTGTCGAATCGGTTGAGCTCGCTCACGTGGATCCAGTTCATGCCGTTCTTCTCGATGGCTCCCAACCAGTTGTCGCGATCCTTGTCGAACGAGATGCCGTAGATTTCGAATCCCTTGTCATGGAATGCTTCGTAGGTCTTTTTCAGATGGGGCACTTCGCCCATGCAGGGGCCGCACCACGAGGCCCAGAAATCCACCAGCGTATATTTGACGGCCGGATTTTCGATGACCGACTTCAGCGTTACCGTTTCGCCTGCGGCATTCGGTTGGGCGATGTCGATATAGGGCTTGCCCTCTTCGGTCTTGATCTTCTTTTCGGCATATTCTTTCAGCTCGGCCAGCGGCTTGCTCGTTTGCAGTTCTGCGGGGAATTTGGCGATCTCATCCAGCAGCTCCTGCCCCGAGAGGTCGTAGCTTTTGGTTTGCAGGAGATTCGCAGCGAAACAGTTGCCGATATTCGCCTCGTAGGTATCCTCGTACAGTCGGTCGAATTCTTCTTCGATGGCATGGTGGCGTTCCTCGGTGGTTTCCGGATTGCGATATTCTTCGATCAGCGCTCCGGCGGCTTTGTTGTAGGCGGTGAAAGCGTCGTTCGACGGGGTACCCGATACGACAGGCGCCTCCTCTTCGGTTTTCACGATCCGGATGGTGCCGGGTTCGAGGAAGAACGGAAGCTCGACGGTTTGCACATGTTCGCGCGAATCGGTGATGTGGCAGAGGCCCGATTGGGCGACAACGCCTTTGAAACGGAATACACCCGCTTCGACCGCCGTCGAATCGAGCAGCTTGTCGTCCGGATCGTAGAGATAGGCCGTTCCTTCCAGTCCGGCTACGTTGCCTTCGATGACATACCGGTTTTTGTCGGTGCAGGCGCACAGCAGGAGTGCGGCGGCTGCGAGAATCGATAACTTTTTCATTTTGTTGTCTATTTGGTTTTGATTTCTTCGACGGTTTTGCGCAGTTCGTGCAGCTCGCGGGCGATCTCCGGCAATTTTTTGAAGACGGCCGCCGCGCGGTGGTATTGCATCCCCGGGAGGGCCGGATAGCCGAAGCGGATTTCGTCATCGGGCACATCCTTGTCCAAACCGCTTTTCGAGCCGATTTTCACACGATTGCCGATGGTTACGTGGTCGGCGATGCCCACCTGCCCCGCTAAAAAACAGTTGCTGCCGACCTTCGACGTTCCGGCGATGCCGGTCTGGGCCGACGACACGGTGTTTTCGCCGATCTGCACGTTGTGGCCCACCTGTACGAGGTTGTCCAATTTCACGCCGCGGCGGATGACGGTCGAATCGGTCTTCGCACGGTCGATGCAGGTGTTGGCGCCGATTTCGACCTCGTCTTCGATGACGACGTTGCCTAACTGGGGGATTTTGTCGAAACCTCCCTCGGCATTGGGGATGAATCCGAATCCGTCGGCTCCGATGACGGCGCCGGCATGGAGGATGCAGCGTTTGCCGATCCGGCAGCCCTCGTAGATCTTCACGCCCGGGTAGAGGATGGTTCCTTCGCCGACGGTCGAGCCTGCTCCGATATAGACTTGCGGATAAATCTGGCATCCGTCGCCGATAACGGCGCCCGCTTCGATGACAGCGAAATCGCCGACGTAGCTGTCCGCCCCGATTGTTGCGTCAGTCGCGATGGCGGCCCGTTCGCTGATTCCTTTGCGACGGGGTTTCGCAGCGTTGTACATTTCCAATAGTTTCACCACGCAGGCTCCGGCGTTTTCGACCTTGATGAGCGTCGCGGCCACAGGCTGCGACGGCGTGAACGAACGGTCGACTAATACGATGCTGGCACCGGTCTTATAGAGCCACGGTTCGTACTTCGGATTGGTCAGATAGGCTAACGAGCCGGCGGTCCCTTCCTCGATGGAGGAGACGGTATGTACCGAGGCTGTTTTGTCCCCGATGATTTCGCCGCCGAGAAAACCGGCGATCATTTCAGCTGTAAATTCCATTTTTTTATTAACTGGCACGGATCGCAAGGCCCTTACGGAAGTGTTCCGAACCGTTGCTTTCCTTCATTTTCATTAACTGGCACGGGTCGCAAGGTCATCACGGAAATTAAAACCCGTTCGATTGCGCTCCCTCTTTTTCATAAATACTCCTCGATATGGATGCTTCGGGGCATAAATTCATCGACCGGGCGACCGAATGCCAACACTTCGCGCACGGTCGACGAGGCGATGTCGGCCACCTCGGACGGTGTGAAAAGCATGACGGTCGTAATTTCGGGATGAATCCGGTGATTGGCCGCCTCCATCGTCCGTTCGTATTCGAAATCGGTGGTGTTTCGCACGCCGCGAAGGATGGCGCACGCACCGGCCTGCCGAGCGAAATCGCCTGTCAGCCCCGTGTAGATGCGGGCTTCGATGCGCGGTTCATCGGCATACAGATCGGCAATGAGGCGCCGGCGGTTTTCGACCGTGAGCAGACCGCTTTTCCCGGGATTGTTGCCGATCCCGATGATCACCCGATCGAACAGCCGCAAGGCTTGTCCGACCAGCGCTTCGTGCCCGCGGGTGAAAGGGTCGAACGACCCGGGAAAGAGGACGATTCGTTGCATGTCGGACAAAGATACGAAATTTTTTATTAGTGCAATAGCCGGTCGCCATGCTTTCTGCTGTTATCCATGCTTCCGTGCGGAATGGACGAACCCGAAAGGGCGATTGGCGGCTGTTTCAGCGGGAAAGCTGCACATATTCCGCATAAACGATGCGGGTGTGCGGATTGGCGGGGATGATCTCCTGGCGAATGGCCTTCGTGCCCCAGCGGAAGAAGAGAAAGCGGCGCGGCACGCGGTGGATGACTTGACGGAGCGTATCGACGCTTTCGATGCGGCAGCAGACCGAATCGGACAGGAGGGTTCCCTCGACCCGACACCACGCATCGTTCCAGCGGAAGAAGCGGATCGTATCCCGCAGCAGAAGCGTATCGCATCGACGGGCGACGATCGTATCGTGCAGCGGAGCGGCGATTTCGGTGTTTTGTTCCGCAACGAGGGTTGCCGCAGCCTCGAGCCGGCGGATTCTGATGCCTAATTCCCGGATTCGGCGGGCGTCGTCGGCCCGCAGTCGTTCGTATTCGGAACAGCGGAGCCGAAGAGCCTGCGTCGTGGCGGCTTCCGCACCCGATCGGGTGCGATGATAGGCGATTTGCGACGTCAGTGCCGTTTGATTTTGTTGCAGACGGGCGATTTCGGTGCGATAGTGCCGCAGCCCGTAGAGGGCAACTGCCGTTATTGCGACGGCATAAAGAAGGAGATACTTTTTCATCGGGTGTATTTGTTCGGAAATTTCTGCGAAAATAGGGTCGCGCAGCCGCATCGGTTTCCACAAATGAAAAAGGCCAAAAAAGTCCCCTGCACTTACGGTGCAGGGGACTTTCACGATCCGATCTCCGGAATCGGATTATTTGATGATAGCGACACGATTGGCAACCGGATCCTTGTACTGGTTGTGCTTGTCGCCCATGCCTTCGTACTTCAGCTGTTTCGGGTTCACGCCTTTGTTGACCAAATAGTCGTAAACGCCCTTTGCACGCTGCTCGGAGATGCGCTGGTTGACAGCTGCCGAGCCGGTCTGCGGATCGGCATGGCCTTCGATCGTGTAGACTTTGTCTTTCGGGCCGTTCTTGATGAGGTCGGCTTTCAGATCGAGACGCACCTTCTCCTCGGGGGTCAGCGTCGAGGTGCCGATCTTGTACAGAATGACGGTCGACGGATCGAGCACCTCGTTGGCCGTTGTTGCGGCTGCTGCTGCCGCAGCTGCCTGTGCTTCCTTGCGTGCATTGGCGGCTTCGTCGCGGGCGGCTTGCAGGTCTTTGGCCAAACGTGCCTTTTCGGCATTGGCGGCTTCCAGAGCGGCATTGCTGTCGTTTACAGCTTTCTGATAAGCACGGATTTCATCGGCCGAGTAGAGCGTTCCGACGGGTTTGCGCTCCCAGTCGCGGCGGTTGAAGCGATAGGTTACGCCCACCGTAGCGCTCAAACCGAAGAGATAGGCTCCGTTGAAGCGGCAGGGGGCGACGCGGGAGGGTGCGAACAGACCTTTGAGCTCCACATTGATGTCCAAAGCGTTGCATACGCGGAATTTGTTCAGCAAACCGTATGCGAATGCAAACGCCTGGCCCGCTCCGGCGTGGTTTTTCGCCTGGCTGTCAGAGGTGAAATTGGTCGCCATGTAACCCATGCCGACGTAGGGTACGGCATAGTATACGCGGTCTTCGCGATAGCCGCCGACCCAGTTCGAGAAGTTGATCATGGCATCCATGTGGGCGAACAGATACGGCCACTTTTCTTTGCCGTATACGGGGTCGAAGTTGGAGAACTTGCCGCCTTGGAGCATACCCCGCACGCCGACTACCGGATGGATCCATTTGGTTAACGAGACGTTGCCTTCATAGCCGATACGGTCGCCGCGGTCGCCGATATTCGAGCCGTTGGTGAGCGCCGTGCTCACGCCGCCGCCGACCGACATCTCCCAGTTGTCCCAAAAACCGTTGGTTACAAACCCTTTGAAGCTGGGTTTCTGGGCGGGTTCTTGCGCCCAAACAGTGGCTGCGAACAGCGTTGCAACCACGATTGAAAAGAATTTTTTCATAAAATCAATAAATTGGTTGAGTCCGTTTTTCGCATCGACGGAGAGTTGCCTGCAAGGTGCGTGCAAAAACCGAGAAATGCATGAGTTAATTTTTTTACAAAGTTTCACAAATTTTTACAAAAATCGTTCTATTTTTATTGAAAACCGTCAGGTCTCCGCTCGCTTTTCATCAGCCGCACTTCGAATAGCCGCACGACATGCAGGTCAGACAGCCGTTTTGATAGGCCATATTTTCCTGACCGCAGTTCGGACATTTCCCTTTCGAGCGGGTGCCGTCGACGATATACTGTTTCAGCGCACGGCATACGCCCGTTTTCCACGTATTGATGGATTCGCTGTTCAGCTGGAGCGATTCGATGAGCGACACGGTCTTTTCAATGGGCATTCCGTGGCGCAGCACGCCCGAGATCAATTTGGCATAGTTCCAGAACTCTTCGTTGAACAGGCGCGAGATGCCGCCGATCGTGTTCGTGTAGCCGTAGCGGTCGGTGTACTGGAAATCGTAGCGTTTCGAACCGTCCGCCTCGCGCACTTTGATGATATTCCCGTGCTTGATTTTGGGCGGAATGTACATTGCATCCTCCTCGATCTTACCGGTGAATATCTCGTAGGGGCGTCCGTTCTGCAATCCC
Source organism: uncultured Alistipes sp. (assembly GCA_947629705.1). GTDB lineage: Bacteria > Bacteroidota > Bacteroidia > Bacteroidales > Rikenellaceae > Alistipes. The sequence goes on from CANREN010000015.1 coordinate 18,558, forward strand.
ACGAAGGCGATCCAGTTTTCGGTGCCGTTCTTGAACCGCACGATGTCGGCCGGAATTGATTTCGGCCGTTTCAGCGGGGCGGCATCGGCTTCGTCGTTTTTCCTTTTCGCATTTTTATCGAGCAGCACGCCTTCGCGGCAGCCGTCGCGATAGACCGTGATTCCCTTGCAGCCGCACTCCCAGGCCGTGCGGTAGACATCGGCGACCAACTCCTCCGAGACGTTGTTCGGCAGGTTGACCGTTACCGAGATCGAGTGATCCACCCACTTCTGGATGGCGCCCTGCATCTTCACCTTGGCGACCCAGTCGATGTCGTTGGCCGTCGCTTTATAATAAGGTGAGGCTTGCAGCAGCCGGTCGAGCTCCGCATCCGATAGGGTATCGAGCTCTTTCGTATTGTATCCGTTTACTTCCAACCACTTGATAAAATTGTGGTGGTAGACGTTGTATTCCTGGAATTTTTCGCCCGTTTCGTCCACGTAGTCCACATGGGTGTCGTGATCCGAAGGATTGACCTTACGGCGGCGTTTGTAGACCGTGCGGAACACCGGTTCGATGCCCGAGGTGGTTTGCGACATGAGCGACGTCGTGCCCGTCGGCGCGATGGTCAGCAGGGCGATATTGCGTCGGCCCGTCTTCACCATTTCGTCGTACAGGGCGGGATCGGCTTCGCGGATGCGGCCGATCATCGGGTTGTTCGCCTCCTTGGCCGCATCGTAGATCGGGAATGCACCGCGTTCGTCGGCCATCCTGACCGATGCGCGATAGGCCGACAGCGCCAGTTCTTTCTGCACCTTGACCGCAAAGTCGATGGCTTCGTCCGAACCGTATCGCAGGCCCAATGCTGCGAGCATATCGCCTTCCGCCGTGATACCCAAACCCGTACGGCGGCCTTTCTGCGCCATCGTGCGGATTTTCTTCCACAGCTCCAGTTCCACGCGGCGGACATCCATATCTTCGGGATCGTTTTCGATCTTTTCGATGATCTGGTCGACTTTTTCCAATTCGAGGTCGATGATGTCGTCCATCATGCGCATCGCCTTGTCGGCGTGCTTGCGGAATTTGTCGAAATCGAACTTCGCCTCTTTCGTGAAAGGCCGGTCGACATAGCTCAACAGATTGACGGCCAGCAGCCGGCAGGAGTCGTAGGGGCAGAGCGGAATTTCGCCGCACGGATTGGTCGACACCGTAACGAACCCCTCGTCGGCATAGCAGTCGGGGATGCTTTCGCGACGGATCGTGTCCCAGAAGAGCACGCCGGGCTCGGCCGATTTCCACGCATTGTGGATGATCTTGTTCCACAGCTTGCGGGCGTCGATCTCATGTTCGTATTTGGGGTTTTCGGCGTCGATGGGGAATTGCTGGCGATAGGTCTTGCCGGCCAATGCCGCCTGCATGAACGCATCGTCGATCTTGATCGAAACGTTGGCGCCCGTAACCTTGCCCGTGTCGACTTTGGCGTCGATGAATCGTTCGGCATCGGGGTGTTTGATGGAAAGCGACAGCATCAGGGCGCCGCGGCGTCCGTCCTGCGCCACTTCGCGTGTCGAGTTCGAGTAGCGTTCCATGAACGGGACGATGCCCGTCGACGTCAGCGCCGAGTTGAGCACCGGACTGCCCGTGGGGCGGATGTGCGACAGATCATGACCGACGCCGCCGCGCCGTTTCATCAGTTGTACCTGCTCCTCGTCCATGCGGAAGATGCCTCCGTATGAGTCTGCGGGGTGCCGATGCCCGATAACGAAACAGTTCGACAGCGACGCGATCTGGAAATGATTGCCGATACCGGTCATCGGGCCGCCTTGCGGAATGACGTAACGGAAATGGTCGAGCAGGGCGAAAGCCTCGTCGCGCGACATGGGATTGGGATATTTCCGTTCGATGCGTTCGATTTCAGCGGCGATGCGCCGGTGCATTTGTTCGGGCGACAACTCGTAGATGTTTCCGAACGAGTCTTTCAGCGCATACTTCGAGACCCAGACGGTAGCAGCGAGTTCATCTCCTCCGAAATACACTTTCGATTCAGCGACTGCATCATTGTAATCGACCTTTTGCGGCGTTTTGGTACCGGTTGTTTTCGACATTTCTGTTTGCTTATCTATTGCTTTTCAGCTCTGATGCCTGCCTGCCCGGCCGGTTCCATCGGATCGGCCGAAAATAGACCTTGCAAAGATGGGATTTTCCCTTGATAAATCCAAATTTTTGCGCGCATTTTTCCCGATAAGCCATTTATAACCGCCGCAACCCGTTCGGGGGTCTGCCGAGTAGCAGATTCGCCGGCTTGCGGGGGAGGTCTGGAAAAGCGCGGCCGCACGGAATTCCGTGCGGCCGCGCGCAATCCGAAACCTGCGGATTTATTCGCTTCTTTTTCGTTCCCGATCCGTGTATATGTGCAGGATGCGTTCGGGCTTTTTCATCGTCGCCATTCTATTCTCCGGAGGGTTGGTGTTGCGGACGCAGCAGGTCTTGTACGGCCTTCACGGGCGAGAAGGTCGTGATGGGCACATCGACGAAAATCGTGCTCCAGCGGGCCATCGCTCCGTTCCACAGACCCGGCAGCTCCTGCGCACGCAGCTCGCGGCCGCCGCTCGACTTCGACGAGATGAATCCCGTGGCCGGATCGGTGTAGTTGCGCAGATCGAACCGTTCGCCCTTCGCGTTCCGAAGGCCGCACACCAGATCCACCGGATTGAAGTGCGTCGCCGATTGCATCAGCGGCATATCTTCGGGCGCGATCTGGCTCGATTCGGCGATCTGAAGCGACTCCGTGCCGTCGGGATTGGCCACCCAGAAGGGCCCGCCGCCCGGTTCGCCTTCGTTGCGAACCATGCCGCAGACGCGGATCGGCCGGTCGAGCAGCTTGAGCAAGAGGGCGCGGTCGTAATTCACCGGCAACTTGATAAAGAGCCGTTTTTCGACGAACTCGGCGATCGGCGCCAGGTCGGCCGTTCCGGCCTCCAACTCTTTCAGGCGGGCGAATGCCTCGGCCTGCAGATCGAGCAGGATACCTGCCAGCGCCTTTTTGTAGCGGATCGTGTCGCCGCGCTGCGCATCGGTCGTTACGTTGTCGATATTCTTGATGAACACGAGATCGGCGTCGATTTCCGACAGATTTTCGATCAGCGCGCCGTGGCCGGCCGGCCGGAACAGCAGCGAACCGTCGTCCTGGCGGAACGGCGTGTTGTCGGGATTGACGGCGATCGTGTCGGTCGAGGGTTTCTGCACCGAGAACGAAATGTCGTAGCGGATGCCGAACCGCTTTTCATAGACCGGAACCTTGTGTTCCAGCAGGTCGCGGAATCCGGCGATATGTTCGGGCGAAACCGTGAAGTGGATGCGGGCCGCGCCATTCGATGCGGCATAGGCGGCTCCTTCGACCAAATGTTCTTCGACGGCTTTGCGGGCTCCGTCGGGATAGGCATGGAACGTTACCAACCCTTTGGGGCGATGGCCGTAGCCGAGTCCGTCGTTGACGATGGCATCGACCGTCGCCTTGTCGTCGGCTCCGGCCGGGAGGAGCGATTTCAACTCGGGCCAGAAAGCGAAGCGCTCGATGTTTTCGAGCAGCGTGTCGATCCCTTTGCCGCGTTTGCCTTCGTTGACGAAAGCGAAGAGCTCCTTGAACATGCGGGTTGCGGCCCCCGAGGCCGGAACGAATTTCACGACGGAGCATCGTTCGGCCGCCTTTTCGTAGCGGGCCACAGCGGCATCGACGGCCTCGGCGTCGGGCATCAGGATGCCGTCGGCGGGCGATGCGGCGCGGACGACCTTCAGAAAGGGGAATCCGCGGCGGAAGTTTTCGATTTGCCGCTCGACGGTTTCGCGTGTCAGTCCGTGCGCGGCGATCTGTTGTAAATCGGTTTCTGTGAACATCGGCTTGCAGTTTTAATGATTCTTGCAGCTTTATGGCTTTAATTATTATTGTGGTTCATTAATAACGCTGTCTGCTCTCCGAGCCACTCCTCGCAGCCCGGGTAAGCGGCGACCTCTTGCAACCATGCGGGAGAGGGGTCGAACCGCTTTCCCGCGTGCTGGGAAATCGCTCTTTTTCCGGTTTCTCGCAACTTGCAGGCACGCAGAAAAACAGTACGGAAAAAAGCAATTTTCGCATAGATAGATGGATTCTGATTGGAAGATTCCAGACGGCAAGATAATAATAATTATTCGATCTTCAAAGTTCGTAAAATAATTTATAACTTTGCGGAGTATGATACGAGAATTTCATGCGGTCGATTTGCAGCCGCGCAACAGTTTCGGCGTTCGGCAGCGGGCGGATCGCCTCGTCGAGTTCGAAACCGTCGGGGATTTGCGTTCGGTTTTTGCCGACGGGGTTCCCGAACGGTGGATGGTGATCAGCGGCGGCAACAACGTCCTGTTCACGCAGGATTACGCCGGGTTGTTGCTGACGCCCGTATCGCAGGGCATCCGGGTGTTGCACGACGACGGCGCTTCGGTCTGCGTGCGGGTCGACGCGGGCGTCGAATGGGACGACCTGGTCGCTTGGGCCGTCGGGCGCGATTTGTGGGGGATCGAGAATCTTTCGGCCATTCCGGGTAAGGCGGGGGCCGCTCCCGTGCAGAATATCGGCGCTTACGGCTGCGAGGCGGGCCGCGCCATCGAGCGGGTGGAGATGTATTGCGTCGAGAGCGGCGCAATGTTGACGCTCGACCGCGCCCATTGCGGTTTCGGCTATCGCGACAGCGTCTTCAAGCGCGAGCTCAAGGGCCGGATCGTCATCACGGCCATCGAATTGCGGCTTTCGCACGTGCCGCAGCCGCATTTGGGTTACGGCGACGTCGAACGCGAGGTCGAGGCGCGCGGGGGCGCGACGCTGCGCAACATCCGCGACGCTGTCTGCGCCATTCGCCGGGCGAAATTGCCCGATCCTGCCGTGATGGGCAATGCAGGCAGCTTTTTTAAGAATCCGGTGGTGGAACTTTCGGTGGCCGAGCGTTTGCGGGCCGAGTACCCCGACATGCCGTGTTATCCGTCGCAGAAGGAGGGCTGCGTGAAATTGGCGGCCGGTTGGTTGATCGACCGTGCCGGGATGAAAGGATTCCGGACGGGGCATGTGGGCGTCCACGATCGGCAGGCGTTGGTGCTCGTCAACACGGGCGGCGCGACGGGCCTCGAGGTGTTGGAACTGGCCCGTGCGGTGCAGGCGAAGGTGCGCGATCGTTTCGGCGTCGAAATCGACACGGAGGTGAATATTTGTTGACAGAGAACAGCATGTACCCGCGATTTTTTACCCTTTGATTGTTTCGAACGTGAATTTACTCGACTCTTTTCAAAAATATGTTGCCGAAAATGACTTGGCGACTGCCGGGAGCCGCATTCTGCTGACGGTCTCGGGCGGCGTGGATTCGATGGTCATGCTTTCGCTGTTCACGCGCAGCGGCTTCCGCACGGGGGTCGCGCATTGCAATTTCCAGCTGCGGGGGGCCGAAAGCGACGAGGACGAGGAGTTGGTCGCTCGAGAAGCGGCCCGTCTCGGTGTGCCGTGCTACAATCGGCGGTTCGACACGGCCGGCGAGATGGAGCGCACGGGCGATTCGATGGAGATGGCCGCGCGGCGTCTGCGTTATGCGTGGTTCGAGGAGCTGCGCCGGACGGAGGGCTACGACGTCATCGCCGTCGCCCACCACGCCGACGACTCCATCGAAACCTTTTTTATCAATCTGTTGCGGGGTACCGGACTGCGGGGGTTGACCGGCATTTCGATCCACCCGGGGCATATCATCCGGCCGTTGCTGTTCGCTTCGCGCCGGGAGATTTCCGAGTATGCCGTGGCCAACCGGATTCCGTTCCGCGAAGATTCGTCGAACCATTCGACCAAATACCTGCGCAACAAGATACGGTTGGGGCTTGTGCCCCGCATCCGTGAAATCAATCCGAAGTTCACCGGTCTGATGCGCCGCAACCTCGCCCGATTGGCCGATGCCCAGCGCTTCATCGACCACGGCATCGAGTGTATCCGCCAGGAGATCGTGAGCTCGGAGGAGGGCATCGACACGATCCGCGTCGACCGTATCGACGCGGCTTTCCCGCGCGGATTCGTCATCTACGAGCTGCTCAGTTCGGCCTATGGGTTCAAGGGCGACGTCATCGATTCGCTTTGCCACGCCTTGCAGCAGGAGGCAACCGGCAAACGGTTCTATTCGCGCGAATACGCGGCCTGCATCGATCGGGGGGCCATCGTCGTCTCCCGCATCGCCGAGGACGACGATTGCGCCTGCTCTGTCGAACGCGGCGCCGCCCGCAGCTATTGCGGCAATGCGGTGCTTTATTACGAATATCGCGATATCGACACCATTCAGTCGTTCGGCGTGCCGCAGCATGTGGCCCAGCTCGATGCCGACCGGCTGCACTATCCGCTGACGCTGCGGCGGTGGCGCGAGGGCGACTGGTTCGTGCCGTTCGGCATGACGGGCCGCAAGAAGGTGAGCGATTATCTGGTCGACGCCAAGGTCTCGATGGCCGAGAAACAGCGGCAGTTCATCCTCTTGTCGGGCGACGATATCGTGTGGCTCGTGGGTCATCGCATCGATGACCGGTACCGGCTCACCTCGCAGACCGAGAACGTGTTGCGTATCACGAAAGAGATCGTCTGAATCATGGCAAAAACGACTTGCCGTTTCCGCGACACCGTCGCCGCCTGCGACGAATTGATGCGCGATATCGACGCCGGACGCTTCGTTCCGGTCTATCTGCTGATGGGCGAGGAGAGTTATTTCATCGATCGCATCGCGGAGCGCATCGCCGCCACGGCCATCGACGAATCGGCCCGCGACTTCAACCAGTTGACCGTCTACGGCAAGGATTCCGATGCGGGACAGGTCATCAACCTGTGCCGTCAGCTGCCGATGATGGGCACGCGGCAGCTCATCGTGGTCAAGGAGGCGCAGCAGCTGCGGTCGATCGACAAATTGTCGCTCTATACGCAGCAGCCTACGCCGACGACGATCCTCGTCGTTTGCCACAAGGAGAAGAGCGTCGACAAACGGTCGGCCTTTTTCAAGGGGTGCTCGGCCCACGGGGCGGTGTTGGAGTCGGTGCGGCCGCGCGATTACGAGATTGCGGCGTGGTTGCAGCAGTTCATCGCGCAGAAGGGCTTTTCGATCGACAGCAAGGCGCTGTCGATGCTGACGGAGCACCTCGGCACCGACATTGCGAAGATCGAGAACGAACTCCGCAAACTGACCGTATCGCTGCCCGAAGGGACGCGGCGGATTACGGATGCCGATATCGAGGCCAATATCGGCATCTCCAAGGATTTCAACAATTTCGAACTTTGCAAGGCGGTCGTCGAGCGCGATGCGGGTCGGGCGTTGCTGATCGCCGACCATTTCGCCCGCAATCCGAAGGAAAACCCGTTGCTGCTGACGATCATGGCGCTTTTCGCACAGTTCAAGGAGCTGTTCATCGTCAATTATTTGGGTTGGTTGGCGCGGCATCGGGGCCGTCCGTTCCCTTCGGACGAGGAGTTGATGCGGTTGCTGCACAAAGGCAGCACCTATTTCATCCGCGAGATCAGACAGCATGCAGCGAACTGGAACAACCGCAAGGTTTTCGCCGTTTTGGGGCTGTTGCGCGAATACGATGCCAAGAGCAAGGGGCTGGATTCCGGCGGCATGTCCGACGGCGAATTATTGCGCGAATTGCTGCTCAAAATTTTTGATTGACCGGTATGGGTCGGGAGGTTAGACGGCTAATTATGATTAACCGATACGAGTGAGGCGGTAATAACGGAAAGATGGCTGCGATCTGTCTCTATCAAACACTGCATTTGTTCCACGGAGGGGTGCGTATGCTCGACCGGCACGTCGCGTTGCTCGACCGGTGCGCGCGCGAGTTGTTCGGTCGGGGTTATCGACCCGATCTGCCCCGTTTGGAACGGCGTATGCTGGCCCTTGCCGCCGAGCATCGTTATCCGGACGATCTATCTTCGTTCGTGCGGATCGAGCTGACGGCCGACGGCGGGACGCGGCTCCTCCCGATGGGCGTCTCCTATTACGGCGGTTACGCGCTGCGCAGCGTCCGGCCCGAGGGGGCGGAGATCGCATACGATCCGCCGTTGAGCGGTTATCCGACCTGCGCTCGCGAAGCGGCCGCGGCGGCGGCTCGCCGGATGGCCGAGTGTGCCGGCGCTCGGGTCGCCGTGCAGATCGGGCCCGGCGGTTCTTATCATACGATCGAGGGGGCTCCGATGGCGGTCGTGCAGGGATATACGGTGCTGCTTGCACCCGAGAGCGCTCCCTATGAGATCCCGCCCGGCAGCTTCGGGCCGGAGGGGAAGCCTTTGCGCGGACACCGGTTCGATCCGCCCCGCTCCGTCGAATACGAATTGCTGGCCCGGGCCGTGCGGGCGGCGGGGCTGGCTTTGCGCGAGGAGCCTTTCGGGCCGGAGATCCGGACGAGCATCGACGAAATGTTCTGGTTGGATCATCGGGGCATCACCGCGCTTTCCCATTTCGACGGCCGCCCGTTGATGTCGATCCTTGCCGAGCGGGTCGCCGATGCGCTCGAAGGACTTTTTCATTAAATGGATTTTTATCGAACGAATGATTCTATGGTGAAAATTACGGGTCGGTCGATGGTTCGGGCTCTTTTGGCAGGCGGTCTCTTTGCCGTATGCTCCGTAATGGCCGGAACCCTCGCGAAAAATGGGCTATCGGTGTCGGTCGGAATGGCCGATACGGCCGCTTACTTTCCGTTGTTGAAGGGGCGCCGCATCGCGTTGTTGACCAATCATACGGCCGTCGCCGATCTGCCCGGGGCTTCGGGGGCCGATGCGTCGGGGCGCGTGCATTTGGTCGATCTGCTCTACCGGCGCGGGTTCGAGGTTACGGGTATCTTTTCGCCAGAGCACGGTTTCCGCGGAGGGGCCGATGCGGGCGAATCGGTCTCCGATTCGGTCGATCCGTCGACCGGCATTCCGATCCGGTCGCTCTACGACGGCAGCGCCCGGCGGCCTTCGGATGCGGCCATGCGGTCGTTCGACGTGTTGGTCGTCGATATGCAGGATGTCGGGCTGCGTTTTTATACCTACCACATTTCGATGCTGCGGTTGATGGAGGCCTGCGCCGCATACGACAAACCCGTCATCGTGCTCGACCGGCCCAATCCCAACGGCAGCCACGTCGACGGCCCCGTGCTGGAGAAAAAGTACCGTTCGGGTGTCGGCCTGTTGCCGGTTCCCGTGTTGCACGGGTTGACGATGGGCGAAATCGCGCGCATGGCCGTCGGCGAGGGATGGATCCCGCCTTGCGCCTTGACCGTCATTCCGTGCCGGCATTACACCCACAGTACGGAGTACCTGCTTCCGGTGGCCCCTTCACCCAATCTGCCGACGCAGCGGGCCGTCTACCTGTATGCTTCGCTATGCCTGTTCGAGGGGACGCCTGTCAGCGTCGGGCGCGGCACGGACAAGCCGTTCGAATGCTTCGGCCATCCGGCTTTGCACGGGTTCGGCTATACTTTCACGCCCCGTCCGACTGCCGGGGCCCAGCATCCTCCGTTGGAGGGCGTCGCGTGTCGGGGGATGAATTTGAGCGACCTGCCGTTGTCCGAGGCTCGGGCGATGGGCTTCTCTCTGCGGTATGTGGCGGATGCCCTGCTCGCTTCGGGATTGGGCGACCGGTTCTTCACGCCGATGTTCGAGAAATTGGTCGGGACGGCTTATGTGCGGGCCATGTTGCTCGACGGGGCTTCGGAAGAGGAGATTCGGGCGCGCTGGCAGCCCGACGTCGACCGTTATCGCCGGTTGCGGGCCCGCTACCTGCTTTATCCCGATTGATTCCGGCGGCTGCGGGTCGATAATTTTCGACGCACGAATGCCCCTTGTCGTATGCTTTTTTGTGAAAAATGCGGGCCTCCTTTTGCTATTTGCCGAAAAGATTGTATATTTGCACTCCCTTTATCTTATCGGGACTAAACTTAATTTATCGTAACCACAATGAAAGTTTGCGAAATCACAGGCAAGGTCGCAGTCGTGGGCAATAACGTCTCGCACTCGCACCACAAGACCAAGCGCAAATTCAGCCCGAATTTGAAAACCAAGCGCTTTTGGTCGGAGGAGGAAGGCCGGTGGATCACGTTGAAGGTGTCCGCTGCCGGCATGAAAACAATCAACAAGAAGGGGCTTGCAGTAGCTTTGCGCGAAGCTGCCGCGGCAAAGTCCGTTTACTAAAAACCGTTAAGTAACACATGGCAAAGAAAGGAAATCGGGTTCAGGTGATTCTCGAATGCACCGAACAGAAAGAGAGCGGTGTTCCGGGCATGTCCCGCTACATTACGACCAAGAACAAGAAGAACACGCCGGATCGTTTGGAGCGTCGGAAGTACAATCCGTACTTGAAGCGTGTAACCGTACATCGTGAAATCAAATAGTTGAAGCTTTATGGCAAAGAAAGTAGTCGCAACGTTGAAAACCGGCACGGGTAAGAACTTCACCAAGTGCATCAAGATGGTCAAATCGGATAAGACCGGCGCATATATGTTCAAGGAGGGCGTCATTCCGAACGACCAGATCAAGGAGTTTTTCGCAGAGAAAAAATAGAGAGGTTGTATTTTAAGAGCCTGCGGGTTCTTAAATACAAAGGGCATTTTCCATTCGGAAAATGCCCTTTGTGTGTTCGTGGTACCACCGAGAATCGAACCGGGGACACAAGGATTTTCACTCCTAAAACCAGTGTTTTTGTCGATACTGTCCGGAAACTGGAAGCCTATCTGCAAACACGAAAAACCGAGCCGGGTTACGATGAAGATGAACCGATATTCATTACCGTTTCCGAGGCAGCTCAAATAACGGGTCGCAACCGCAAGACGATAACCGACTGGAACCGCAAAGGGCTGCTGGCAAATGACGATTCCGACAACAAAGACAAGGTACGGCAGGGCTTCACCTTCTTTCGCAGCTTCCGCGATGCGGTCTCCATGACAGACCCAGACGAACAGCTGGTGTTGTACAAAGCCATTGCCAACTATGCACTCGACCAGACGGAACCGGATATTTCGACGCTCGGGTCACTGGGAAAGCTGTGCTGGACGGCTATACGCCCCAATATCGAATCGGGTGCCGAGCTGCTGCGTCCGCTGCCGTTGTATCTGTTCGACCGCTCATTGGTGACGATGCCGCAAATACGAGTGCAAACGCGGGCAATGCAGCGCAAAGGTCGTTGCGGAATGGTCATTATCGACTATCTGCAACTTATCGGCACACCGACCGAAGAACGACGTTATGGCAATCGCGAGCGAGAGGTAGCGGAGATAAGCCGAGTGGCAAAACTATTGGCAAAGGAATTGAACATTCCTGTTATCCTGTTGTCGCAACTGTCACGCAAGGTCGAGGAGCGCACGGACAAAACGCCTTTACTCTCCGATCTCCGCGAGTCTGGTGCAATCGAACAGGATGCCGATATGGTAATCTTCATCGACCGTCCGGCAGTGTATGGCGTTCGTGAGTTCGATGGGGCAAATACGGGATGATAAATTTTCACGGCGTCGGTCGCTTGACGATAGCCAAGAACCGCGAGGGAACAACCGGCTACATCCCATTCCGCCACAACGACAGTCTGACGGTGATCGGCGACTACGCTGTCCAAACAAGTAACACGCCGAGCGAGTAACGATCGGACACCAAATATGCCTCTGCTTGCAGATTGAGTGGCATCGTTCCCGGGGTCGTGAGACCTTCGGGGGGATTAGGCTCATAGCCGTATAATAGGCATATTCACATTGAATATCAATTAAATATCACTATATTTCAGTGAATCAAGTAACAATAGAGTAACAAATTATTTTCGCAACTGCACGTTGGAAATAAACGAAATTCTTTATGAAAGTAACATATCATGACTGATATATTCTTTGAATATATCAGTCATGATATGGATTGTGGGCGACAGATATGATAAAACTATTTATAAATGAGGTGGACGAGTAAATTTAGAGCCATTTTAGCACCCTTGCTTATCTGCCGTGAATAATTTTAGTGACGGTGCAAATAACATCAGCCTCCGAACTAAAACATAGCCCCAATGGATTTTTCGTATGTATATTTTTAGGTAACTATATACTATTCTACACCGAATCGAGTCGGCGGATGCGTTTGCACCGCTGTCGGTCGCGTTGCTCGCGGCAAAGCCGCGTTTGCAGGCTTGCCCCCCCCCAACTGCGGCCGCTGGCGAGCGCAATCGAGCTTGCTCGAATTACCGAGCCGCCACAGCAGTCGCGGAACTTGTTCCGCAAATCCGCCTTGGCGGGGGCTTCTGTCGGAACCCGCAAGGTCTTACAGTTTCGGTTTGCCGTCGGTGTACATTCGTATGTAATCGCCTATTTTTATTTGCGAATATTGTAATTTTGCTACAAAAAACGCCCCTATAATTCTAAATGGAATTTTTATTATTATCTTTGAGATTGTCCGGAGATATTTATTTGGACATAAACAACTTAGAAAATAGTCACATAAAAGAGGGCAACGGATAAGTAAGTTGCTAAACGGTTATTACCGCTATATTTTTCGTATTTTCAATACAACTCTTTATAATATGCAAAGATTATCATTTTTTTTGAATAATCAAATAATTGCCATCAGTAATATATACAGTAATTTATGAAATAGGGGAACATATACTTTATTATTCCGAAAGCATGCAATATTTGTCGTTGTCGTCATTGTCGTGTTGCTCTTTTATGAGATCGGCCAATGTCGTTCGACGCAATACGTCTATAATATGCCGATAAATCTCTGAAAACGGTTTGCGAATAGGACAATTATCTTCGTCTTTGCAAAATTCACACGGCATATATTGATCTTCACACACGCATGCCAGCATGCTCACCGAACCTTCGAAACGAATTATCACATCGAACAATGTCACTTCCCGCGGATCTTTCAACAGATAATAGCCGCCACTTTTACCTCGCGTGCTATTCAGCATTCCGCAATTTTTAAGGGCAAGCAGTATCCCTTCCAGAAAGCGCTGGGGAATCTTCTCCTTTTCGGCAATTCGTCCGATTTGTACTGGTTCTTTCCCGTACTCTGCTGCCAGTACGCTGAGTGCCAGCATAGCATATCTTGTTTTCTTCGAAAGCATAGAGCCCTATGGTAATTGTCTTTGCAAAAATAGTCTTTTTCCGACATATCAATCAAAAAAAAGAAAAATATCTTTCGCATAAAATCATCGTGTCGAAATCTATATCTTTCAAGTGTAGATTAGGTAAAAATACCTATTGGATATAATTTTTTAATCTCTACCTTTGCAATGTAGTTTAATTTAAGAATCAAATGCGAAAGATTGTTTCCGTCATTTTGGGATTGTTCATGTACAATTCACCGTTTGCGCAAGAGACGTGTTCGACCGATATATCCGACATGGAAAAGCGGGTGACGACTTTGGAGGAGATTACCTCCGCACTGCCGAAAATATCGGGATTTATCAATATGCGCTATCAATATAATGGAGAATCAAACAGTTTCGATATACGGCGTGCGCGTCTCGATTTCACTGGCAATCTGGCGACAAAACTCGACTATCGTTTTCAAACGGAGTTTGCAGGAAGTCCAAAAATATTGGATGCCTATCTCCGCTACAAAATCGACCGGCGTTTCAATCTGCAGGCCGGAGTAGGAGCAAAATGGGAAGGTCTGCGCCTGCTGAATCTATGTATATAAAATATTGGCGGCATGAAAAGATATCAATTTTTTGACATTTCAATTTTTCGCCATGTTCTGATGAAAATAAAAACTTATCGATTATGAAAATTGTCAAAACCTTATTTTTAGGCGCATTTGCCTTGGGCATTGTATCTTGCGGCAATGGAAACAGATCCAAAACCGGTGAACTGAGCGGAGAGTTGTCGCTCTCGGGAGCGTTCGCTCTCTATCCAGTGGCCGTCCAGTGGGCGGAAGAGTTTCAGACCTTGCATCCGGGCGTACATATTGATATTTCGGCTGGAGGTGCGGGAAAAGGAATGACCGACGTGTTGGCCGGAGTTGTGGATTTCGGCATGGTTTCACGCGAAGTCTATCCGCCCGAAAAGGAAAAGGGCGCTGTAGGTTTCGCTGTGGCGAAGGATGCCGTAGTTCCTACGATCAATGCCTCCAATCCGAAACTCAAAGAGTTGTCCGCCCACGGTCTTTCCCGTAATGCAGCCGTCGATATATGGATTACGGGCAAGGCAAAAACGTGGGGAGACGTTCTCGGCACGGATGATACGACGCCCCTGCATGCCTATACCCGCTCCGATGCCTGCGGAGCCGCCGAGACCTGGGCTTTGTGGTTTGGAGCTAAACAGGAGGACCTGGGCGGCACGGCAGTATTCGGCGATCCGGGTGTCGCGGCCGCTGTACAGAAAGACATATACGGGATCGGGCTCAACAATATCGGGTATGCTTACGACAACGATACGCATTTACCCAACGACGGAATCGTGGTGCTGCCCATCGACACCGACGGAGACGGCCAGATTTCCCCCGACGAAAATTTCTATGACACGAAAGACCGTCTTGTCGCGGCCATTGCCGAGGGAAAGTATCCGTCTCCGCCGGCTCGTGACCTCTATTTGGTTGCCAAAGGTATTCCGACCAATCCTGTCGCGGTGGCATTCCTCAAATATGTTCTCGGTGAGGGGCAGGCGAAAAACATTCCGACAGGCTATATCAATATTGCGGAGGATAAAATTCGGGAGTCGTTGTCGTTGCTCGAATCTGCGAATCAATCGGAATAGTCGATGAATGCACAACGAATAACAAGGGAAAAAACAGCCGGCACCGTCATGTTTCTACTGACAGGTGCCTCGCTGTTGCTTGTTCTGATCATGGGAATAGGGCTGTATATGAAGTCGGCTCCGATCTTCGAGGATCACTCCCTGTGGGACTTGCTTTCGGCCAGTGAATGGAAACCGTTCAAGAACCGGTTCGGCTTTTTCCCGTTCATCATGGGCACCGTGTGGGTGACAGGTATCGCTCTCGCGCTGGCCCTGCCATTGTCGCTGCTGACGGCCGTTTTTCTGACCGAGTATTCGCGAGCATGGGTCAAACGGTGGTTTTATCCGGCACTGGATATTCTCGCCGCACTTCCGTCGGTAATCTACGGTGTGTGGGGCTCCTTGCTTATCGTTCCGTGGATCTCCGAACGGATGGCACCGCATTTCGTCGAGTTTTCGTCGGGATATACCGTATTGGCGGGAGGCATCGTGCTGAGTGTTATGATTCTGCCGCTGCTCGTCAGCCTGTTCGTCGAGATATTCTCGACTGTACCGCAAGAGTTGCGCGATGCTTCGCAGGCGCTGGGCGCAACACGTTGGCAAACGACCAAGAAGGTAGTGATTCGTCGTTCGCTGCCGGGGATCTTCGCCGCCGTGGTACTGGCCGTTTCCCGGGCATTAGGTGAAACGATTGCTGTTCTTATGGTATGCGGGAATCTGTCTCAAATACCTCACTCTGTTTTTGATGCCTGCTATCCCATTCCGGCTCTCATTGCCAATAACTATGGCGAGATGCTTTCGCTGCCGCTCTACGAAGCGGCTTTGATGTTCGCCGCAATGATTCTTTTCGTTGTGGTATTGCTGTTCAATCTGCTGTCGCGAGTCATTCTATATCGACTTAAAAAATCATGAAATCCAAATACATAGAAGAAATTATCGTCAAGATTCTGATGGCATTGTCACTGCTTGCCGTTGTCGGATTCGCCGCAGGTATCGTTTACACGGTCTTTCACCGTGGTTGGTCGTGCATCACATGGGAAATGGTGAGTTCGCTTCCCGGCGGCGGATTTTACATAGGCAAGGAGGGCGGATTTCTCAATGCTATTGTCGGGTCGGTCTATATCGTTGCGGCCTCGACCTTTCTCGGGCTGCTGGTCAGCATTCCCGTAGTATTCTATCTGAACGTATTTCTCAAAAGCGATTCGAAATTCGCCTATGTCGCCCGTCTGGCCTACGACGTACTATTCGGCATCCCGTCCATCGTCTACGGGGCCTTCGCTTTCTCGCTGATGATTTGGCTCGGATTGCGGACATCGCTGCTGGGCGGCATCTTAGTCACCACGCTGCTCATCATCCCCATTCTGATCCGTTCGATGGACGAAGTGGCCAAGACTTTCCCCCGCGATTTGCTCGACGCTTCGTATTCGCTCGGTGCCACGCGGCTCGAAACCATGGGTGTCGTTCTGCGGCAGATCATGCCCGGAATTGCGACGGCAACATTGTTGTCGGTGGGGCGTGCCATAGGCGATGCCGCAGGTGTGATGTTTACGGCTGGCTTTTCCGATTCGATACCCACGTCGTTTTCGCAGCCGGCCGCCACGCTGCCGCTCTCTATTTTCTTTCAGTTGAGTGCTCCGCAGGCCGAAGTGCAGAATCGCGCCTATGCCGCCGCACTCGTACTGACTGCAATCGTACTCGTCATCAGTCTTGCCGGGCGATTTATCATGCACCGTTTCTCGAAAAATAAAATCTGAAAATATGTTATCCGATTTTTTTAAACGCCACGTAAGATTCTCCGTCATAGAACCGGATATGGACGATCTGTTGCACAAGGAGCAAGCATTTGCTCCCGACGTCAAGTTCCGGCATCCCGACGCCGGAGCACGGCTGGAAGTGCGGCATCTCGACCTGTCGATCGGCACTCAACAGATTCTCAAAGATATCAGTCTGCAAATTCCCGAAAACAAAATCACCTGCATCATCGGCCCGTCGGGCTGCGGCAAGTCCACGCTGCTCAAAAGTTTCAATCGGTTGATCGATTCGGTCGACGGTGTTTGCATGCGCGGAAGCATTACTCTCGGCGAGCAGGATATTCTCCGCAGCGATGGTGCAGACCTGATCGACGTGCGTCGTCGTATCGGACTCGTCCCTCAGCGGCCGTGCCCGCTGCCCATGTCTATTTATGACAATGTGGCTTATGGCTGCCGCATCCACGGCATCCGAGGGCGGCGTCAACTCGACGCCGTCGTCGAACATTACCTGAACGAGGTCGGATTGTGGGACGAGGTGAAAGAGCGGCTGCGCGAATCGGCGACCGGTCTCTCGATCGGCCAACAGCAGCGTCTCTGTTTGGCGCGCAGTTTGGCCGTGGAGCCGGAATTCATCCTCGCCGACGAAGCGACATCGGCACTCGACCCGCAGTCGAGCAAGACCGTCGAAGACCTTTTCGTCAAGCTCAAAGAACATTATTCCATCATCATGGTGACCCACACCCTGCGACAGGCGTTGCGTATCGCCGATTACGTCGTATTCATCTATATGGGCGAGATCATCGAGACGGGCAATGCCGGGCAGGTATTCCATCACCCGCAGCACGAGTTGACCCGCAACTATCTGTCGGGCGTATTCAGTTAACGAATCCATCGAAATATATGAACAATCGTAAATTAACACATCTTAAAGAACTGGAGTCGGAAGCCGTCTACGTACTCCGCGAGGTGGCCGAACAGTTCGAACATCCGGTCATCCTGTTCTCCGGCGGCAAGGACTCGATCGTCGTTACCCATTTAGCCTACAAGGCTTTCTATCCGGCTCGAATCCCATTTCCGCTGCTGCATATAGATACCGGACACAATTTCCGCGAAACGATCGAATATCGCAACGCTTTGGTCGAACGCCTCGGGGCGCAGTTGATCGTCGGTTCCGTGCAGGAGTCGATCGACACCGGCCGCGTCAGGGAGGAGACGGGTTACAATGCCAGCCGCAACCGTTTGCAGACAACTACACTGCTCGATACCATCGAGAAATACAAGTTCGACGCCGCAATCGGCGGAGCACGTCGCGACGAGGAGAAGGCGCGTGCCAAGGAGCGTTTCTTCTCGCACCGCGACGAGTTCGGGCAGTGGAATCCCAAGAACCAGCGGCCCGAGCTGTGGAATATCTTCAACGGCCGCAAGAACATGGGCGAACATTTCCGTGTTTTCCCGATCAGCAACTGGACGGAGATGGATGTTTGGCAATATATCTATCAGGAGCATATCGAGATGCCGAGCATCTACTTCACACACCGGCGTCGCGTCTTTCAGCGCGACGGCCAGTGGCTGGCGGCCGAACCCTGCATGCGGCTCAAACCCGACGAGGAGGTGGTCGAGCGCGAGGTACGCTGCCGCACCATCGGTGATATCAGCTGCACGGGTCTGACACTCTCGCGGGCGCATACGCTGGAGGAGATTATCGACGAAATCGCCGCGACCCGCGTCACGGAACGCGGCGGACGTGCCGACGACAAGCGTTCGGAAACATCTATGGAGGACCGAAAGAAAGCAGGCTATTTTTAACGTGGATAGAGTTATGGAAAAAGGATATTTGGATATGGAGTTGCTGCGCTTCACTACGGCAGGAAGCGTAGACGATGGCAAAAGTACGCTGATAGGCAGGCTGCTATACGACAGCAAATCTATCTTCGAGGATCAACTGGAAGCGGTCGAAACGGCCTCGCGTAACCGGGGTAACGAAGAGTTGAATCTCGCCCTGCTGACAGACGGTCTGCGTGCCGAACGCGAACAGGGAATCACCATCGACGTGGCATACCGTTACTTCGCCACCCCGCGGCGCAAGTTCATCATCGCCGATACGCCGGGACACATTCAGTATACGCGCAACATGGTTACGGGAGCCTCTACGGCCGATCTGGCGATTATCCTGATCGATGCCCGCAACGGTGTGCTGGAACAGACCGTGCGCCATTCGTTCATAGCCTCCACCCTGGGAATCTCCCACATCGTCGTATGTGTCAATAAGATGGATTTGGTCGGCTTTTCGCAGCAGGCATTCGACGAGATTTGTACGTCATACCGTAATATGGCTGAGAAGCTGCAGATCGGAGGGATAACGTTCATTCCTATTTCGGCGAAGCTGGGTGACAATGTAGTAACGGAATCCGAACACATGCCATGGTACGACGGCGGCACGCTGTTGCATCTGTTGGAGACCGTTCCTGCCGGACACACGCTTGCCGAGAGACCCATGCGAATGCCTGTCCAGCACGTCATCCGCCCGATCTCGGACCGGTTTCACGATTTCCGGGGCTATGCGGGGCGTCTGTGCGGCGGTGTATTGCACAGAGGCGATGCCGTTACCGTATTTCCGTCAGGGTGTCGCTCGACCGTGGAAGCAATCCGTTTTGCGGAAGAAGAGAAGGGTGAGGCGTTTGCGCCCGAATCGGTAACGGTGTGTCTTGCCGACGACATAGACATCAGTCGCGGCGATCTTATCGTGCGCAGCGACGAACCGCAACCGCAAGTATCGCAAGATGTGACCATGACGGTCTGCTGGCTGCGCGAAGAGCCGCTGCAACTCGGCAAACGCTACGTCGTGCGGCAGGCAACGGCAGAAACCGTGGGTGTCGTCAAGGAGATCGAATATAAGTTGGATATCAACTCGCTGGAACGAATCTATTCCATTACACAACTTGCTGTCAACGATATCGCCCGCATTCGGATTCGCACGGTCATGCCGTTGGTGTTTGATGCCTATGCACAGAACCGCACGACGGGCAGCCTGATTTTCGTTGATCCGGATACCAACGATACGGTAGGTGCCGGCATGATAACTTTAATCGAGTAATACCATGACACAAAACGAAATAATACGGTTGAACGAAGAGGTTGCCGACGCTACGCCCGAAACGATTCTGAGCTATTTTCTCGACCGCTACGGCGACCGCATCGCCTTGTCGTCCAGTCTGAGCATCGAAGATCAGGTGCTGACAGACATGATTTGCAGGTTGAAACCCGGCGCACGGATATTTACGCTCGATACCGGACGGCTGTTCCCCGAAACGTACAGCCTGATTGATCGAACTGCCATGCACTATGGTATTCGCCTGGAGGTTTTCTTTCCCGACCGTACCGAAGTCGAAAAATTGGTTGCCGACTGCGGCATGAACGGATTTTACGAGAGTTTAGAAAAGCGTAAACGCTGCTGTCGAGTGCGCAAACTCGAACCCCTAAAACGGGCTTTCCGGGGATTGGACGCTTGGATATGCGGCCTTCGGCGAGAGCAGTCGGTTACACGCAGCGGGATGCGGGCGGTCGAATGGGATGAAACGAACGGACTGCTGAAAATCAATCCATTGATAGGCTGGCATGAAGAGCAGGTCTGGGAGTATATCCACCGTCATCACGTCCCGTATAACAAACTCCACGACCAGGGATTTCCGAGTATCGGATGCCAGCCTTGCACACGAGCTGTGAAACCGGGCGAAGATATTCGCGCCGGTCGGTGGTGGTGGGAATCGCCCGATCATAAAGAGTGCGGACTGCATTCGCGGAAATGATCAAAGGAAGTTTTGCCAAGATATCCGTCACATCCAATGTCGCGTTATTCGATAAGTGTGTGTATCACCTGCCTGAAAGTTGGCGAATAAATTGGGATCATTCGTTTGGAGGATGAGTCGAATTAAATAGATAATTGATTTATATAGGATGAAAGTATTTGTCGTCTCTCTTGAAAAAGAGATAGACAAACGTATAAATAAGAGCGAACTTTCGAACTTGAATGTTCTGAAAAAATCGTTGGAGGCATCGCTCGTATTGGGTGATGCCTTTCAGCGATTGAGGGAGTTTATCGCCAACTATACATTCAGCACCGAAGCCGAGGAAATAGAGTTTTTCAAAGTCGTAAAACCTCGGTTGTACCATCGTCTGATTTATTATCGCAAAGTCTACAACATCGAGATGAACCGTTCCGTAGGCGTGGATTCTCAAAGGGCATACTTGATAGACGAAATCAAGGCAATCAACCGTTACAATAACAAACACTCCGATTTCGTGCGTTATTATCGTTCCGGTATGACGCATCTGGATTCGTTGTATTATCTGCGCAATCGGAACGATACGGCACTTTACCTCGAATCGTTCCATTACGAACGCGACCCGAAGTTCTCGACCAATGCCGATTTCAAGGTCGCGAAATTACTGGCTAATGAGTTGTTGTCGGCATATCTGAAAGGCGAATTGGAGGCATTGGAATATGTGAAAAAAGCCTCCGACGATTCGCCGCCTGCTGTCCGGCTGACATGGCAGGACAGCAAGACGGATTTGACCGAGCTGATCTATCTGCTCGACAGCAAGCACAGCTTCGGCAATGTTCCGCTTACGCAGTTGGCGGCCTATATCGCCAACGTCTTCAATACCCAGCTCGACACGAATCTTTCGCGCACGTTCTGCGACATGAAACTGCGCAATAATCCCACTCCGTGGATCGACAAAGCGAAGCAGGCTCTCTTGCAACGTATGCGGACATGGAGACCGCGAAAGAAGAAATAATACCGAATTATACCGAGTGAGGTATTCAAGCCAAAACAGATTAAAATCCTCCGATTTTACAGAAAACGGACTGTAAAGTCGGAGGATTTGATTTTATATATTCTGCAATAGCGGATTATGTATCAATAATATATAGTATAATTCAGACTGAAATATACGGGGTTTGTTCGTGATACTTTTAACCGAATAGTTCTGAAATAGAGTTGAAGTATTCGATAAATCAACATATTAGGAGGATTGAAAATAAAATTCATCCGGCCTCGTATTTCTCGAACCGCAGAACCGAACCACTCCGTTTTGCCCGACGGCGACAGACTGTTGGATAATTACGCTTTGTGCAAAAGGCTCAATATCTCGAAGTGCACGCTGCAACGGTATCGTACCTCCGGGGATTTGCCTTACCGGATGATCTATCACAAGACGTTCTATCGCGAATCGGACCTACGGCGGTTCATTGAGCGTAATTTCAGCAGGTTTCGCAAAATGAAAAAGGAGGGGCGAATAATTCATTTGGAAAAAGAGAATAAAATCGGCCGTAAATTTGTTGTATTACCAAATATTGGTAACTTTGCAAAAAAGAAGGCAGCTTATGAAAACGACATCGGTAGCTTTGGGAGCCTATTTCGAAAATTTTATCCAGTCGGCGATAGCACTGGGGCGTTATAACAATGCCAGCGAGGTGGTGCGTGCCGGCCTGCGGCTTTTGGAGGAGCAGGAAAACAGTGTCGTAGCGTTGAAGCGTGCCATCGACGAAGGAGTGAACAGCGGCATCGCCGTAGGGTTCGATCCCGAGCAACATCTGCGAATGTTGAAAATGCAGCGGAAAAATGGCTGATCTGCTTTTCTCGAATAAAGCTGTCGAAGACCTCACGCACATTTGGAATTACACGGTCGAAACATGGTCGGAGGCCCAAGCCGACAAGTATTATGCGATGCTCGTCGCTACCTGCCGACAAATAGCCGACAGCTCTCGACCGTTAGGCCGGGAGTACACGGAAATCATGGCCGAATTATACGGATACCGAACGGGCAAACATATCGTTTTCTATCGGACGGTTTCCGGAGAGTGCCGTAGGGATCGTGAGAATCCTGCACGAACGCATGGATTTGAAACACCGCATCGGAGAGTCAGATTCGGTATAACGGGCAAGCCGACGGCAGTACCGTCGGCTTGCTCGTTAGATATAGCATTGTTCTTGCCTGCCGCACCTGCACCTGCCGCCGCACTGTTCAACAGCGCCTTTATCTCCTCGATATCTGCGGCAAGCTGGGACAACAGGTCGTGTATATCTTGTTTGCTTGTTTTCATCTTCTGCGTCGTGGTTTGTATGCGTTCTTCTCTTTGTCTTTGTTATTCCAGCTGCCTCGGTCGCTACTGCCGCCACCGCTTCCCGAAGATATACGGGCTTGGTGCGGCTGCACGGCCAGTTCGATAAATGTGGCGACCGTAATCTGAATGATATTTCCGATAATCGCGGCAGTGTCGGCTGCTCCAGTAGCAGTATTTCCGTCGAGTATGTGGTTATTACAGTCCTCGCTATAAGTGGTAACTGCTCGTCGGCTATCGGTCGATGCATGACCGCTGTCCGTATCTCCAAACCTCGGCGCGAACAATCTGCCGCTTTGCACCAACTCTACAAACCTCTGTTTGTACTGTTCGCTGTCGGTAGACAGGTACTGCTCTCCGGCTTCAAGCAGACGCCCGCCCAATTGCCGGTTAAGGGCATAATAGCTCATCGTCCGGTCTATCTTCGAGCCGCTGAACGTACATCCGTCGGCGGTAAAGGATATGCCGATAATGCGACCCCGCGAAATGTCGTATCGGAATCGAATCTGTATGCCCTG
>CANREN010000016.1 GCA_947629705.1 uncultured Alistipes sp.
GCGGTTTTGGAGCATTTTCGCGAACAATATTTTGACGCAAGCGATTTGGTGGCAAAGGTCTTTCCGCACACCTCACACGTTCTATGGACCTCAAACATCTGCATATTTTTCCCTATTTAAGTAGTAATAAGTATGGATAAGTAGAATTTTGTCGCTTATTAAGTCGCGGGTACATATATGGTACAAATATAGGAGGGAAGGGGTAGCGAAAACAAGCATAGAAAGCAGAAAACACAGAAAACATAAAAAACATAAACGTCAGAAAACGTCAGAAAACATAAATAAGCAAACAGAGTGTAATCGCGTGAATTACACTCTGTTTGCTTATCGGTATCTTTCGATGCCTCGTGGAATTATTTCACCTCCTCGAACTCGACGTCTTCGGGCTGCGATTTGCCGTCGTTCGACTGTCCGGCATTGCCTTGAGCCTGACCGGCCCCCGACTGCTGGGCGCCCTGCTGGGCCTGCTGCTGCGCATAAATATCCTGCGAAGCAGCCTGCCATGCGGCATTCAACTCGTTGATCGCCGTGTCGATGGCGGCGACATCGGCATTCTTGTGCGCCTCCTTCAGCTTGGCAAGCGCCCCTTCGATCGCCGATTTCTTGTCGGCCGGAAGTTTGTCGCCGTACTCCTTCAACTGTTTCTCGGTCGCGAAGATATTCGAATCGGCGGCGTTGATCTTGTCGATCCGCTCCTTTTCGGCCTTGTCCTTCTCCTCGTTGGCCTTGGCCTCGTCGCGCATCCGCTGAATCTCCTGTTCGGTGAGGCCCGACGATGCTTCGATGCGAATTTTCTGCTCCTTGCCGGTGCCCTTGTCCTTGGCCGAAACGTTCAGAATGCCGTTGGCGTCGATGTCGAACGTTACCTCGATCTGCGGCACGCCGCGCGGAGCGGCCGGAATGCCGTCGAGGTGGAAGCGTCCGATGGATTTGTTATCACGGGCCATCGGACGTTCGCCCTGGCAGACGTTGATCTCGACCGAAGGCTGGTTGTCGGCTGCCGTCGAGAATACCTCCGACTTGCGGGTCGGGATGGTGGTGTTGGCGTCGATGAGCTTCGTCATCACGCCGCCGAGCGTCTCGATGCCCAGCGACAGCGGCGTAACGTCCAGCAGCAGGACATCCTTCACCTCGCCGGTCAGGACGCCGCCTTGGATGGCTGCACCGATCGCAACGACCTCATCGGGGTTCACGCTCTTGTTGGGCGTCTTGCCGAAGAAATCTTCGACGATCTTCTGGATGGCCGGGATACGGGTCGAACCGCCCACGAGAATCACCTCGTCGATCTGCGAAGCCTGCAAACCGGCATCGCGCAGCGCCAATTTGCACGGTTCGATGGTCTTGCGGATCAGATGATCGCACAGCTGCTCGAATTTGGCACGGGTCAGCGTCATCACCAAGTGCTGCGGAATTCCATTGACCGGCATGATATAAGGCAGATTGATTTCGGTGGTCGTCGAGCTCGAAAGTTCGATTTTGGCCTTCTCGGCCGCCTCTTTCAGCCGTTGCAGCGCCATCGGGTCCTGACGCAGGTCGATCTGGTGTTCGGCCTTGAACGCCTCGGCCATGTAGTCGATCAGGACGTGGTCGAAGTCATCGCCGCCGAGGTGCGTATCGCCGTTGGTCGACTTCACTTCGAACACGCCGTCGCCCAGCTCCAGAATCGAAATATCGAACGTTCCGCCGCCCAAGTCGTAAACGGCAATCTTCATGTCGTTGTTTTTCTTGTCCAGGCCGTAGGCCAGCGCGGCAGCCGTAGGCTCATTGATGATGCGGCGCACCTTCAGACCGGCGATTTCGCCCGCCTCCTTGGTCGCCTGGCGCTGCGAGTCGGAGAAGTAGGCCGGCACGGTGATAACCGCCTCCGAAACCTCCTGACCGAGATAATCCTCGGCCGTTTTCTTCATTTTCTGGAGAATGATGGCCGAAATCTCCTGCGGCGTATACTGGCGTCCGCCGATATCGACGCGTGGCGTATTGTTATCGCCCCGCACGATCGAGTACGGTGCACGTTCTATGTCGGCCGTTACCTTATCGTAGCTCTCGCCCATGAAACGCTTGATCGAGAATACCGTGCGTTTGGGATTGGTGATGGCCTGACGTTTGGCCGGATCGCCGACCTTGCGTTCGCCTTCCCCCGTGAAAGCCACGACCGACGGGGTGGTGCGGTGGCCTTCGCTGTTGGGGATAACCACGGGCTCGTTGCCCTCCATGACTGCGACGCAGGAATTCGTAGTTCCCAAGTCGATACCGATAATCTTTGACATAACCTTATTTATTAATTTGTTTAACTTGTCGTTTTGCCAATCGAACTCAAATCAGCTCGGACGGGGCTTCTGATCCAACGCTCTTTCCGTCCGAACTCGACACCCGATCGAACAAAGGTCATACCAATCGACGAAGCCTGCCATTTTGGCAGCGCATTGGCAGAGAGGCCTCTTTCGCCGCCGACGAATCATGCAATTTTGTCAGACATTTTTAGTAACGGCACCGCAGCTTCATTTTTTCAAACGCGGCGTTGCCGCGAGCGCCGGAATCTGGTGCCCCAAGTTACGAATAACAAAAATTCGTTTCCATGCGGCTGCCTGTTGCAGAAAAATTTTGTTTTTCGGAAATTTGCAGCATAAATATAGCAGCAGCCCCGTTTTTCCGGCTGAATGTTTTTGCATTTTCCCCAAATATGTCTACCTTTGCATAGATATATCGATTACACGGAAAGTGTAGCTTGTTCTCGCTAAACGAACGTAGGAAATTCGATTTGAGAAGAGAATTAGCGAACATTTTGCCGCGTCGTATATCCGGCGTTCTGTCGGGTGTACAGGCGTGGGGCTGTTGCTTATTTTATCTTCTCAAGGTTTCCTACGACCAGTCTGACTGAAATAGGTTTCGGCACCACACTTTCTGTGTCTATACGAATAACACAAAATGCAATGACTGTCGTCCAAGGTGCCGGAACGACAAACCAAAATTATTTCTGTTATGAAAAAATTTGTTTTCTGCGCCGCCTTGTTTGCGGCAATCACGTCCGCGGCGTGCTCCGACGACGACGAATCATGCAATTTTGTCAGACATTTTTAGTAGCGGCACCGCAGCTTCATTTTTGTAAACGCGGCTTCGCCGCGAGCGGCGGAATCCTGTGCCCCAAGTTACGAATAACAAAAATTCGTTTCCAGGCGGCTGCCTATTGCAGAAAAATTTTGTTTTTCGGAAATATGCAGCGACTTATTTTTTACAACAATACCCCGACAGTGTTGCGTATTGTGAAACATTTTTCTATATTTGCCCCGTCGTTCCACGAAAAGCAAATTAGGATTAAGCCTGCGTTTTTATATGTCTTGAATCCTGGAAAGCCCAAACAACAAACAACAAACAACAAACAACAAACAAAACGAAAAATGGGAAAATGTTTTTTTGCAGCCCTTTGCGTCCTGTTTTGCGCATCGGCTTCCGCACAATCTCCGGCTTTAAGATATGAGGGAGAAGCCGCTTTTGCTTACGGAGTAGGCGTCGGCGATGCTTCCTCTGTAATCAACACCAACCGCATCATCTTTGAAACGGTGCATGGAGTTCGTATCAATCCCTACCTGTTCGCCGGTGCGGGCGTCGGATTCAATTACTTTTACGGACTGTTGAATGACTATGACGTAGAGGGATTCGACGACACCGCCGGTGTGCTGCCCGCATTTGCCGACCTCAAAGGCTACTACCCTGCATCCGACAAACTCGCGCTCTTTCTTGCGTGGGACTTTGGGGCCGCCGTAGGTGTCAGCGGCTGTGCAGAGGGAACCGAGTTCTACACCAGCATCGGCCCGGGCGTCAGCTTCGGACGCGCGGACTGGTCATCACGCGGCAGTTTCAGCATCCGTTTCCAGCACATGGGAACGGGCACGAATGCCATGCTGTTCCGTGTAGGCTGGACATTCTGACCCATCTCCTGCCCGCACGGCACGGCCCGCATGAAGCGG
The DNA here is from genome assembly GCA_947629705.1 of uncultured Alistipes sp. Taxonomy (GTDB): domain Bacteria; phylum Bacteroidota; class Bacteroidia; order Bacteroidales; family Rikenellaceae; genus Alistipes. Next base: position 3,966 of record CANREN010000016.1, read on the forward strand.
ACCGGCGGGCCGCAGGGGAAAAATCTTCGCATGTTCACATGCACGAAATGCAACGGCGCCCGGACGTTTTTCGTCCGGGCGCTGCCGTATGCGCGTAATCCGCACGCCGTGCGTCTACTGCTGCTCGCTCAAAATACGCATGGCGACATCCAGAATCTTCGGATCATCGAGCGTAACCACACCGCCGTCCGGCCCCGATTCGTAGTGGACGCCCACGCACTCCTTGGCCTCGTGATTTCCACCGAAATAGTTGCGAACCGTTTCCACATCGATTCCCAATTCATCTGCAATGCGCTGCGAGCTGCCGCTCGGCAATCTGTCCTTGATACGGCGCAGTTCGTTAAAGGTAATAATCATATCTTTGGATTTTAGGTTGTATTTCCTGCCAACTAAAATAGTACATTTTTGCGAGACTGCAAAATTTACGCGCGAAAAAACTGTAAAAAACCGAAAAAGCGTCCCGAACGAGGAGGTTCGACACGCTTTTCGCGACCGGCGGGCCGATTTTTATTTCGGTTCGACGTAGATCTGGAATATCAACGGCGTGAACGGCGGTATCTCGGTCGTTACGGTCGTGGTGGTGGTCGTCGTCGAGGTGTCCGGCGTATAGCCGCCATAATAATTCCCGTAATAACCGCCGTAGTACCCGCCGTAATAGTTATTGTAATAACCGCCGTAATAGCTGTTGTAGTAGCTGTTCACGTAGTTCATGTAGTTCAGATAATCGTAGTAGCTCGACGTGTTGCCGCCCGAGGTGGTGGTCGTCGAGGAGCCGTTCTGACCCGACGAGCCGTAGGCGTTGGTCGAGACGGTGATCAACGAAGCCCATTGCCCGTATTTCAGACGCGGCACGGTGTAGTAGAAGGCCTGGATCAGTCCGCCGTCCTCCGGCGTGTAGGAGAGTTCGGAACCGGCAGTGTATCCGTGCCCGTAGATCAGCTCCTTCACCTCGTCGATGTTCGTATCGAAGATGAAGCCGTCGAGGAAGCGGCCGATGTACCAGATTTTGGCCGCACCGTCCAGACCGACCGAATCGGCCTGCAAAGTCGCCACGCCGACATACTTGTCGGTATCGAAACGCTTTTTCAGCGCCTCGTCGATCGCCTTATTCAGAGCGACCGGGTCATTGTAGGGGGCGTAACTATTTTTATAGGTGTCCATAAAGCTCCAATGGTCGCCGTTTTCTATAATCAAGGCATCCGCCCCCGGATTGTAGCGATAGTTGACATAGAGCTGCGCCACCGAATCGCAGGCCGACACCCAGCGCGGCGTAGTCGGATTATAAGGGTGATTCGGCTGGCTCGCGGGGTTGTCCGACGGTTCGGGAATCGTAACGGCGCCGGACGCAAGTTCCGAAGAGCCCTCCTTGACGTATCGCAACAGCCCGCCGTTGAGCCGGCAAAAATCATCGACTTCGTCGCCTTCGCGGCTGAGCGGATTGGCCACCGTATCGGTAATCTCGAGGTGCATGATCATCGGACGATTGCCCGACAACGTGGCTTCTCCCTCGTAGCCGCCCGAAGCGGAGAGGCTTCCGAACAGGATCGACGGCAGGTAAAGATCGACTTTCGCGTTGATGCGCAGCTTCGCTTCGCGGGCGCCGCCATCCAGCGACAGCGGTTTCCGCATGGCCAGCCAGACGCCCTCGAGCAGGCCCGAGTTCTCCTCGCCGCAATAACGGTAGAAAGGCACGTAGCGCGTATATCGCGTGAAGGTGTTGAGCAACTTGGCATCGGCGGCGTTGCGGGTCAGTACGAGGTTGCCGTCGAGGTCGCGGGCCGTGGCATTGAAACGCACCCATTGGGCTTTTTCGCTGATAGGCGCCGCATCGGCATCGCCCTCGTCGAGCACATCGACGTAATAGCCCGAATCGCCCACCGGCTGGAAATTGTCCAGCAAATCCCTGCGATGCTGGGTGATCCAGGCCTGCAACGCCTTGTTTTCATACTGCGAGGTATCCACCTCCGGATCCTCGGCGCAGGAGACCAACATCAGAACACCGGCCAATGCGGCGAACCACTTTCGTTGGGTCGATTTCATAGCGTCATGCTTTTTCATTCCACTTTGTCGATCGTAAAAAATACGGCCACGGGGCTCTCCTTGGGGATCACCGAAAAATTTTCGTCGCCGTAAGCCTCGTTGCATGTCATGTAGGCTTCCACCTCGTCCCCGCCGCGACAACCTATCAACGCAAACCGCAGGCCGTTTAGTATGCGGTCGGCAGCCAGATCGATCGTTACGGGCGTGAACGACCAGAGACCCGGCGTCAATCCGAGCTCCTCGTAAAACAGCTTTTCGTACAACGGGTCGTTGGTATAAAACGGTATGGTGGCATCGGTGATGGCCGAATAGCCGCCGAAGTCGTAAAACCGGAACGTAAGGGTTACCTTCGAGGTCGGAGCGACCTCGGGCCAGCCGCTTCGATCGGGATTGTAGTAGCTGACGATATAGCGGTAGACGCTTCCGCCGGCGACGGTATAGAACGGCAGCTGGCTGTCCTCCTCCAACTCGTCCACCGGCACCAGCCGCGGCGTATGGGTGGAGGTCAGGAACGAGACGATGCGTTGCTGCTGATCGGAGAGCCCCTCTTCATCCTCGCTGCACGCCGCGAACGGCAGAGGCAGCAGGAACAGAAGCAGCCGAAGAAGCGTATCGATTTTTTTCATACACATAGTATCGTGCAAAAATACAAAAACAATCCGATATATTCCAAAAGCATCCCGATTTTTCACGATTCCGTTTTCGAACGCACCGGCGATTTTTCATCCTGCCGCCACTCGATGGCTGTCGCCGAAGGTTCGGTTCAGAAGCGTTTCAAGGAGATGCGCACCAACTCTTCGACCGAAGCCGAGGGATTTTCGCGCACAACGGCACGCACCACCTTTTCGGCAGCCCCCTTGGCGAAGCCGAGCATCACCAACGCCTCGACCGCTTCGTCGGCATCGCCGCCCGCCGCCGTGGCAGCGGCATCCGTACCGAGCGCAGTCAGTTTGCCGGTCAGTTCGACGATGATTTTCTGCGCCGTTTTGAGTCCTAACCCCTTGACGTTCTTCAACAGAACGGCGTTTCCGGCCGTAATGATCCCCTGCAGCTCGGCGGGCGAATAGGTCGAAAGGATCGTGCGCGCCGTATTGCCGCCCACGCCCGAAACGCTGATCAACAGCCGGAACAGCTCCCGTTCGACCTTCGTCGCGAAGCCGTAGAGCAGCTGCGCATCTTCGCGCACGACATAATGGGTGTAAAGCATCGCCTCGCCGGCATGTTCGATCGCCGTGAAAGTCTCCAGCGAGATTTGCAGGCGGTACCCCACCCCGCCAACGTCGATGACCGCATAGGTCGGAGCCGCTTCGGCCACTTTTCCGCGAATGTATTCGTACATTTTCCGTCTATTTTTTTACCAATCAAAACACTTGTTTTCGAAGCTGTTTCCAAATCCGAATGCCGTCGCTCGCGGCCCGGGCCGCGTATCCGGTTCCGCACCGCCCTAATCCATCCCTTGCGAGGGGTTTCGACCGGGATCGCGCGACGCATCGGGCTTCGCCGCTCACCGCAAGCCGCACAAACTGCGGCAGAGAGCGGGAAGCAAGCACGGCCGCGGATTTTTTGACTGCCATAAGGCAAAAGTAAAGATTTTTTTCTACCTTTGTATTTCAAATGCAGAAAATAAACTAACGAACAAACGAGCAATTTTTATGAAAAAAACGCTTTTCACGATCGTCGCCGCCTGCTGCATGATGGCTTGCGGCACGAAATCCGCGGAAACGACGGCTGAAAATGCCGGCGCGGCAAATCCCGCACAATCGGGAGCAGGCGAAATCGCTTATGTACAGGTCGAAGCCCTCCTGGCCCAGTGCGACCTCTACAAGAACGAAGGCGCCGCCCTCCAGGAAAAGACCCAAAAGGCCCAGAAAAGCTGGGCGCAGCGCGAAAAGAGCTTGCAGGCCGAAGCCGCCCAGCTGCAGGAAAAATATCAGAAGGGATTGATTACGACCAACGATGCGCAAGCCCAGCAGCAGAGCATCGAGAAGCGCGTGGCCGCCTACCAGAGTTCGGCCCAGAAAGAGGCCCAGACGCTCGACGAAGAGAACTTCGTGTTCACCAATCGGGCGCAAGACCTGCTCCAGCGTGCCGTGGAGGCGATCAACGCCGACAAAAAGTACAAGATGATCGTCAATGCCTCGGCGCTGATCGATGCCGACACGACGCTCAACATTACCCCGATCGTGCTGGCGAAAGTCAACGAACTCTACGCCGCCGATCAGAAAGAGGCGAAAAAATAGCGCAATTTTCCATCGTCTCGGCAACCGTTCCGGCTTCCGGTATTTCCGGAGCCGGAATTTTCTCCTACTTTTGCATCCGGAAAGCTAAACGCACAACACGATCATGGGTTTCGTACCGTTCACGTTCATCGACCTGTTCGACATCCTCCTGGTGGCCGTCATCATGTACTGGATCTACCGCATGACGAAGGGCACCAACGCACCTTATATACTATCGGGCATCATCGCCGTCTACCTGCTGTGGGTGGTCGTGCGGACGTTGAACATGGAGCTGCTGTCAAGCATCCTCGGGCAGTTGATCTCCGTGGGCGCCATCGCGCTGCTGATCGTCTTCCAGCCCGAGCTGCGCCGGTTCCTCCAAATGATCGGAATGCGTCAGAAACAGTTCAATTTCATCACCCGCATCTTTTCGACCGGCGAAGACCGCGTGAAAACGAACGTCAGCCCGATCGTTACGGCATGCAGCGAAATGGCCGACGAACGCACCGGCGCGCTCATCATCATCGGCCAGCAGAGCGACCTGCGGCTGATCGCCGAAGGCGGCATCCCGCTCGACGCCAAAGTCTCCGTTCCGCTGCTCAAAAACATCTTCTTCAAAAACGCCCCGCTGCACGACGGAGCCATCATCATCGAAGGCGACCGCATCGTCGCCGCGAAGTGCATTCTGCCCGTAACGCAGAGCGACGTGCCCAAATCCTACGGCACCCGTCATCGCGCCGCCATCGGCATGAGCGAGATTTCGGATGCCATCATCATCGTCGTCTCCGAGGAGACGGGGCATATTTCGGTGGCGCAGGGGGGCACTCTGCATCGCAATATCGACGCTGCGCGCCTGCAACAGCTGCTGCAGCGTTATTTGGTCATTAATACCCGCCACCGTTCGAAGAAGGAGGTGGAGGAATAGCCCGCAGGCGGCAGGCCGCGCTTCCCTATTTATATTATATAGAATTACCAACATCCGACATGCTCAAAGCAGGACACAGTTGTAAATTGACGGTCAGCCGTCTTTCGGAATACGGCGTCTATCTTGCGGACGACGAAGGCAACGAAGTGTTGCTGCCGAACCGATATGTCTCGCTCGCCGACCGGACGGGCGACGAAAAGGAGGTTTTCCTCTATCACGATTCCGAAGACCGGTTGGTCGCCACCACCGAAACACCCCTGCTGCACGCCGGCGAGGCGGGTTATTTGGAGGCGATCGACAAAACGGCGCACGGAGCTTTCCTCGACTGGGGTCTGCACGGCAAGGATCTGTTCCTCCCCAACCGCAACCAACAGGGCGGCATTCTCGTCGGGCGCCGTTATATCGTCTACCTCTACGAAGACAATATCACGGGCCGCTGCGTCGCGACATGCAAACTCAAATCGTTCGTCAACAACGATCTCATCACGGTCAAACCGCGCCAGCAGGTGCAGCTGCTCGTCGCATCGGAAAGTCCGATCGGCTACCGCGTCATCATCGACAACCGCCATTGGGGGATGCTCTACCGCAACCAGCTGTTCCGTCCGATCGCGATCGGCGACCGGCTGACCGGTTACGTGCGCCGCATCACCGAGGACAACCGCATCGACGTCAGCCTGCAGCAAGAGGGATATGCCCAGGTGCAGGCATCGGCCGGACAGCTGCTCCGGCTGTTGCATGAAAACGGCGGCCACATGGCGCTCAACGACGACAGCACGCCCGAGGAGATCGCCCGCCGCACGGGAATGAGCAAAAAGGTATTCAAACGTTCGTTGGGGATGCTGCTGAAAAACGGCTCGGTAACGATGGACGGAAACGGCATCCAATTTCGCAAATAGCTTATGGCCGATCTGCATACGGCCGAGCGGGTCTCGGCGGAAGCCTCCGACAATTTCGTATTCCAGCGTTCGCTGCTGGCCTACTGCGCCGCCGCGGAACGGCTGTCGGGCCAGGTGCTGGAAATCGGCACCGGAACCGGCTACGGCATCCGGGTCGCGGCGCCGCACGCCGAACGGTTCGTTACGCTCGACAAGCACCGTCCGGCGAATCTGCCGGAGCTGCAGCGTCAGGCGCCGAACGCCGAATTCCGCACAGCGACGGTTCCTCCCCTGCCTTTCGACGATAACACGTTCGACTTCGTGATCTCGTTTCAGGTCGTCGAACACATCGAACAGGACGCCCTGTTCGTGCAGGAAGTCCATCGGGTATTGCGTCCGGGCGGCCGATTCATCGTAACGACGCCCAATGCCCCCATGTCGCTGACGCGCAATCCGTGGCACGTGCGCGAATATCGGGCCGACGAGCTCCGCGCGTTGCTGCAAGGGCCGTTCGCGCAGGTCGAAATGCTCGGCGTAACGGGCAACGACCGCGTGATGGCGTACTACGAGCGCAACCGCGAAGGGGTGCGGCGCATCACCCGATTCGATTGGTTCGATCTGCAGCATCGGCTGCCCCGCCGGCTGCTGCAACTCCCGTACGACCTGCTCAACCGGCTGAACCGCCGCAGGCTGTTGAGACAGAATCGCGAACTGACGACCGCTATCCGCATGGAGGACTACCGGATCGTTCCGGCCGACGACCGGTGTTTCGATCTCTTTTTCGTAGCGGAGAAAAACGCGTGATCGGGAAAAGGGCGATTACATGTTTCTATGTACCAGCGGCCGGAAACCCTGTTCATTCCGATCTCCCGGCCGAAGCCCCCGCTTTGGCGGAGGTTTGGGGCGGGTCAAATCGGCATACGCCGCCTGCGGCGGTGAGGGAGAGCGGTCGGATTTGAAAACCGGCTCGAAATGTCGGTGCGTTAAAGGATGCAATCGCGAAAAAAATTTGTACGGAACATAAAATTTTTTTACCTTTGCGTCTCGGGTGAGTCTTATACGACCAGCTCCCGCAGAATCCCCCAGGCGAGGAATCGAGCAAGGGTATGCGGTCGCAGCGGTGCGATATAAGGAGCTCACCCTTTTTTCGTCTCCGTTTCCGAACGGGTTCCGCCCTGTCTTCCCGTTTCCGTTTTGCTACTTCGCAAAAAATCACTATTTTTGCAGGAATTATCTTCGGGACCTCCGAAAGGAGGTCCGACGCAACTGAAAATAGTACGAATATCATGGACATACTTGCCAGTTTAATCAAAGCCGTGTTCGGATCCAAGGCCGACAAAGACCGCAAGGAGATCGAACCTTACATCCTGAAGATCAAGGCCGTCTACCCCACCATCGAGACGCTTTCGAACGATGAGCTGCGCGCCCGCAGCGAGGGGCTCAAAAAGCAGATCGCCGATTTCATCGCTCCCGACGAAAACCGGATCGTCGAACTGAAAGCCATCCTCGAAAAGCCGGAGACCTCGCTCGAGGAGAAAGAGCGCGTCTCCAAAGAGATCGACGAAACGACGAAACGCATCGACGGGAAAATCGAGGAAAAACTCGACCAGCTGCTGCCCGAGGCATTCGCCATCATGAAGGATACGGCCCGCCGCTTCGCCCAGAACGACGAAGTGATCGTTACGGCGAACGACTTCGACCGAGGCCTTGCGGCGACGAAGGATTTTGTCCGCATCGAGGGCGACCAAGCCGTCTATTCGACCCATTGGACGGCCGGCGGCAACGATATCAAGTGGGACATGATCCACTACGACGTGCAGCTGTTCGGCGGAGTCGTGCTCCACAAAGGTAAAATCGCCGAGATGGCGACCGGTGAAGGCAAAACCCTCGTGGCGACCCTTCCGGTCTTCCTCAATGCATTAGCCAAGAAAGGCGTGCACCTCGTTACGGTCAACAACTACCTGGCGAAGCGCGACGCGGAATGGATGGGCCCGATGTACCAGTTCCACGGCCTTTCGGTCGCCTGCATCGACGACACGCAGCCCAACTCCGAGGCCCGCCGCCGCGCCTACATGGCCGATATCACGTTCGGCACGAACAACGAATACGGCTTCGATTACCTGCGCGACAACATGGCATCGTCGCCCAAAGACCTCGTGCAGCGCAAGCACCATTTCGCCATCGTCGACGAGGTCGACTCGGTGCTGATCGACGATGCCCGCACGCCGCTCATCATCTCGGGCCCCGTTCCCAAGGGCGACGACCAGCTGTTCGAACAGTACCGCCCTGCCATCGAGCACCTCTACAACCTCCAGAAAGGATTGGTTACTTCGCTGTTGGCCGAAGCGCGCCAACTCATCAGCGAGAACAAGACCGAAGAAGGCGGTGTGAAACTCTACCGCACCCACAAGGGTCTGCCGAAGTACAAACCCTTGATCAAATACCTCTCCGAAACGGGGGTCAAGGCGCTGATGCAGAAGATCGAAAACACCTACATGCAGGACAACAACCGCCGGATGCCCGAAATCACGGACGACCTCTATTTCGTCATCGACGAAAAGTTGAATTCGGTGGAGCTCACCGACAAGGGCCACGAGGCGCTGTCGAAATACTTCGACGAGGAGGGATTTTTCGTACTGCCCGATATCGGCGCCGAGGTGGCCGAATTGGAAAAGAGCGGACTTTCGGCCGAAGAACGTGCGCAGAAACGCGATGAAATCATCAACGAATACGCCATCAAGTCGGAGCGCGTCCACACGGTCCACCAGCTGTTGAAGGCCTATGCAATGTTCGAAAAGGACATCGAGTACGTGGTGATGGACAACAAGGTGAAGATCGTCGACGAGCAGACGGGCCGTATTCTCGAAGGCCGGCGCTATTCGGACGGACTGCATCAGGCCATCGAAGCCAAAGAGCACGTCAAGGTCGAGGCGGCGACCCAGACGTTCGCCACCATCACGCTGCAAAACTACTTCCGCATGTATCACAAACTGGCCGGTATGACCGGTACGGCCGAGACGGAGGCATCGGAGTTCTGGAGCATCTACAAACTCGACGTCGTGGTCATCCCGACCAACCGTCCGGTCATCCGCGACGACCGCCCCGACCTGCTCTACAAAACCAAACGCGAGAAGTACAATGCCGTGATCGAGGAGATCGCCCGATTAGTCAAAGAGGGGCGTCCGGTGCTGGTGGGTACCACGTCGGTCGAGATCTCGGAGTTGTTGAGCCGCATGTTGAAACTCCGCGGAATCAAGCATAACGTCCTGAACGCAAAACAGCACCAGTTGGAGGCCCAGATCGTGGCCGAGGCAGGCCGTTCGGGACAGGTAACCATCGCGACCAACATGGCCGGCCGCGGTACCGATATCAAGCTGACGCCCGAGGTGCGCGAGGCGGGCGGTTTGGCCATCATCGGTACGGAACGCCACGAAAGCCGCCGCGTAGACCGTCAGTTGCGCGGCCGTGCCGGACGTCAGGGAGACCCGGGTTCGTCGCAGTTCTTCGTCTCGGCCGAGGACAACCTGCTGCGTCTTTTCGGTTCGGGCCGCATGGCTGCCATGATGGACCGCATGGGGCTCAAAGATGGCGAGGTGATCCAGTCGAAGATGATGACCCGAGCGATCGAACGCGCCCAGAAGAAGGTCGAGGAGAACAACTTCGGCATCCGCAAACGGCTGTTGGAGTACGACGACGTGATGAACTCGCAGCGCGAGGTGATCTACACGCGCCGCCGCCATGCCCTCTACGGCGAGCGCATCGAGATCGATCTCAACAACATTATGTACGACTATGCGGACAACTTCGTCGAGACCCACCGCGGCATCGACTTCGAAGATTTCCGCTTCGAGCTGATCCGCGAAGCCGCCATCGAACCGACGTTCGACCAGGCGATCTACGAAGATGCCAAACCCGAAGAATTAGCCGACCGGATCGTCAAAGACCTCAAAGCGATCTATGCCCGACGTGCGAAAGCCGTTGCGGACACGGTGCGTCCGGTCATGCAGCGCATCTACGAAGACCGCAAAGAGCAGTTGGATTCGAATATCTACATTCCGGTAACGGACGGCCACCTGGGCTACAACATTCCGGTCAATCTGCAAAAGTGCAAGGAGACGGACGGTGCCGAAATTTTCCGCGTGTTCGCCAAAGTGGTGATGTTCACCTCGATAGACGATGCTTGGCGCGATCACCTGCGCGAGATGGACGACCTGCGTCAGAGCGTGCAGAACGCCACCTACGAGCAGAAAGACCCGCTGCTGATCTACAAATTCGAATCGTTCGGGCTGTTCTCGAAGATGCTCGTCAAGGTCAATCGCGAAGTGCTCTCGATTCTCAATCGGGCGTTCGTTCCGGTACGCGAGCAGGGCGCCGAAGCCGCACAGCGCCAGCAACAGCAGCGCGACCGTGCGAAGGTGGACGTCAACAAGTTGCAGGCTTCGCGGATGCAGGCCGCAGCGCAGGCGGGCCAGCAAGACCGGCAAAAGACGATGCCCATCCAGGCCGACAAGAAAATCGGACGCAACGATCCCTGTCCGTGCGGATCGGGCAAAAAATACAAGAACTGCCACGGAAAAGGGTTGTAACCGATGGGCTATCAAGAGGAAAAACAACGGCAACTGGACTTGCGCTATCTGCGCATGGCCCGCATCTGGGCGGAAAACTCCTATTGCGTGCGGCGAAAGGTCGGGGCGCTGATCGTCAAGGACAAGATGATCATCTCGGACGGCTACAACGGCACGCCGTCGGGCTTCGAAAACATCTGCGAGGACGAAGCGGGCCATACGAAGTCCTACGTGCTTCATGCCGAAGCCAATGCCATCACCAAGGTGGCGAAGTCGGCGAACAACTGCGACGGCTCGACGCTCTACATTACGGCTGCACCCTGCATCGAATGTTCGAAACTGATCATTCAGGCCGGCATCAAACGGGTCGTCTATTCCGAAGAGTACCGTTCGGAGGAGGGGCTGGCGCTCTTGCGCCGCGTCGGCATCGAATGTATCCGATACGACCTCGACGAAGCTGCGGTCTGACGATCGAACCGGCCGGGCATACGCAAGAGAGAGCGGGCGTTGCAATGCAACGCCCGCTCCTTTCTATCGACACCTGCCGATGCCGCGAAACGGCACAACGCCCGCGGCGAGCGGCGTCAGAACGGCAAATCGTCGGGATCCTCGGCCGGAACCGACGGAGCGGCGGCCGACGACGGCTGTTCGGCAGAATGCGGAGCCTGATAGGCAGGCTGCGAACCGTAACCGCTCTGCGTCTGCGGCGAAGCTGCACCCTGCGAAGCACCCCCCGCTGATGCGCTGCCATAATTACCGCGCCCGCCCTGCGGCTGACCGTAACCGGCGCCATCGGACGGAGCGGACGCACTGTTGTCGCCGCGGCGCCCCAGCAAATTCATCGTATCGGCAAGAATCTCCGTCGTATAACGCTTGTTCCCCTCCTTGTCCGTCCATTCGCGTGTACGCAAGCGGCCTTCGACATAGAGCTGCGTACCTTTGTGCACGTAACGGTCGACGATATCGGCCAATCCGCGCCACAACGTAATTGAATGCCATTCGGTATGCTCTTTCGTCTCGTTCGCCTGCCGGTCGAACATCCGTTCGGTCGTCGCCAAACGCACCCGAGCCACCTTCGTCCCATTTTCGAGCGTCCGCACTTCGGGATCGATCCCTACGTTGCCGATCAATATCACCTTGTTTACCATAATTCCCTCCTTTATTTGAGATTTTCAATCATTTTGCAGAACAGAGTCTCCATCCGCACACCGGCCTTGCGTCCCTGCAACTGGACATCCTCGTGATCGCCCGCTTCGTCCGACAGCCCGCAGTTGGTGATGACCGACACGCCGAACACCGGTATCGACATGTGGCGGGCCACGATCACCTCGGGTACGGTCGACATGCCGGCCGCATCGCCGCCGATGATCTTGAAGTAACGGTACTCGGCCTGCGTTTCGAACGTCGGGCCCGTACCGCCGACGTAAACGCCGTATTGCAGTTTGAGGTGTTGGTCCTCGGCGATCTTCGTCGCCAAAGCGATCAACTCCTTGTCATAGCAGTTGTGCATGTCCGGGAAACGCGGTCCCAACTCCTCTAAATTCGGTCCGATCAACGGATTGGGCAGCAGATTGATGTGGTCGGTGATGATCATCAGATCGCCCACGCGGAAAGTCGGATTGATCCCGCCCGAAGCGTTCGACACGAAGAGGCAGCGGATGCCGAGCTGCGCCATCACGCGCACGGGCAGCGTAACCTGCGACATGGCATACCCTTCGTAATAATGGAACCGGCCCTGCATGGCCACGACGCGGCGGCCGCCAACCGTTCCGAAAATCATCCGGCCGGCATGGCCCTTGACGGTCGACTGCGGAAATTCGGGAATCTCCTTGTAATCGACGACCGCTGCCGCCGCGATCCTATCGGCGAAACCGCCCAATCCCGTACCCAGAATAATGCCCACCTCGGGCTGAAATCCTCCGATGCGGCTGCAAAGATACTCCGCCGCCCGATTAATCTTTTCTAACATCTTTTTCTAATTTTTGCAGCAAATCCGCTGCCGAATTCTCTATGAACGAAATATTGATCGGTTGATAATACAGCCGGCGGCGCACCTCGGGCGGTATACGATCGGGACGGAGCATCTTCACGGCATCCTTCTCGGTCGTTACGATCACGGCATCGGGATAACGGGCCAGCATGCCGGACAGACGGCGCATGTCGCCGACCCGATAGACATGATGATCCTCCGCGGTAACGGCCTCCACCAATCTGTACTGTTCGCGCAACGCGTCGAGAAACGGCTTCGGATTGCCGATTCCCGAAAGCGCGATCACTTTCCGATCCGCTCCAAGGGGTTCGTGCGGCGCTTCGGCCGGATAGACCGGCTGGGGCATGAAACTCTCGAAACGGGTATAATAGATACGCTGATAAGCGTATCGGATCAAAACCTTGTGGAACAAACGCCGTTCGAGCGGCGTCATCTCGGGGGAGCACTTCGTAACGACGAAATAGTGTGCCCGATGCAGCGATTCGGGCACATCGCGCAGTTTGCCGAGCGGCAGCATCCGATCGTACTGGATGGGGCGCGAGGCGTCGATCATCACGATATTGATCTTCGCCTCGACGTAACGATGCTGGAAGCCGTCGTCCATGATAATCAGGTCGACCTCGGGATGCTCCGTCCGCAGCCGGCGGATGCCGTCCGTCCGCTTTTCGCACACGACGACCACCGTATCGGGGAACTTGCGTTTGATCTGCAGCGGTTCGTCGCCCACATCGCGATAGTGCGAATCGACGGCGACCTCCCGATAACCTTTCGTCCGACGTCCGTAACCGCGCGACAGCAAAGCCACGTTGTGCATCTGGGACATGTAGTCGATAACGAGTTCGGCCATCGGCGTTTTGCCCGTTCCTCCGACGGTGATGTTGCCGATGCAGATGATCGGAATATCGAAACGCTCGCTCTTGAGCAACCCCTTGTCGAAAAGGGTGTTGCGGAACTTGATCCCCAACTTGTACAAAGCGGCTACCGGCGCAAGCAGCATATTCAACATGACGAATTCGTTTTACCCCCCCCTGCGACCGGCTTCCCGTGCCGTGCGCCACCGCATTTCCGAGCGGGCGCATCCGGTCGCGATTCTGTACGACACACACTTTTACAAAGGTAGCCATAATTATCGGAAAATCAAAACAACAAGCGACAATTTTCGGCCCCGCGGAACAAAAAGCGAAGGAATTGCCGGTTTTCCGTATTTTTTTGCGTAAATTTGTCTCCGGTTATGAAAAGTTCGAACGTATTGATTTGCGCCCTGCTGTGGACAGGCGTCGCGTGCACTTCGTGCACGCCGAAAAGCGAAAAAGAAGAAGCGGAGGAAGAAGTTTTCCAAAATATCGTGTACGGTATCGCAGCCGATGACTACCGATTGGAAACGGGCGAGGTGGCCCAAGGCGAGACGATGGGCAACCTTTTGGGCGGCTTCGGCATCACGCCGGCGACCGTCGATCGGCTCGATCGGGCGTCGAAGGAGGTATTCCCGCTCCGCAACATCCGTGCGGGACACAAGTACACCGCTTTCATCCACGAAGATTCGCTCCATGCGCCCCACCTCGACCACCTGGTCTACGAATCCACCCGCACCGATTACGTCGTTTTCAGCTTCATCGACGACTCGATCGCCGTGCATCGGGAGACGAAACCCTATACATTGCGGCGCACCAAGAAGAGCGCCGTAATCAACTCGTCGCTCTGGGGCGCCATCATGGAGCAGCACCTCCCCTATGCGCTCGCCGCCGATATGGAAGATGTCTATCAATGGACGGTCGACTTCTTCGGCATCCAAAAAGGCGACAATTTCACGGTCATCTACGACGAACTCTTCGTCGACGACACGGTATCGGTGGGCATCGGACGAATCTGGGGCGCCCGATTCTCCCAGAGCGGCAAAGAGTATTACGCCATCCCGTTCCATCAGAACGGCAAGGTGAGCTACTGGGAAGCCGACGGCAACAGCCTGCGCAAACAACTGCTCAAAGCCCCGCTGAAATACTCGCGCATCAGCTCCCGCTTCACCTACGCCCGCAAGCATCCGATCTACAAGGTCTACCGGCCCCATACGGGCGTGGACTACGCCGCTCCGAAAGGCACGCCGGTACGGGCCGTAGCCGACGGCGTGGTCATCTTCAAAGGCTGGGGAGGCGGAGGCGGCAATACGCTGAAAATCAAACATGCAGGCAATCTGCAAACCGGTTATCTCCATTTGAGCGGTTTTGCCAAGGGGATCGCCAAAGGCCAACGGGTCGTACAGGGGCAGTTGATCGGTTACGTGGGTTCCACGGGCGCCTCCACCGGGCCGCACCTCGACTACCGCATCTGGAAAAACGGCACCCCCATCGACCCGCTGAAGATTCCGCAGGAGCCGGCGGAACCCATTGCGAAAGAGCATCGTGCCGCGTTCGAATTCGTCCGCGACCGCATCATAGCGGAACTCAACGGCGAGGTGAAGGACGAAGAACGCATCACCCGATTGGATTCGTTGGAGTTGCTCGGATTCGATCCGGCGCCGACCGCATCGGAAACCGCCGCCGAACAACCCGTTCAGAAAAAAGAATCTGCAACCTCCGCACAAACCGAAAAGGAAAAGCGATAACACAGTTATGGAACGACGCACGGCGGTTATTCTCGTAGCGGGCGGCAGCGGAACGCGCTGCGGCGGCGGTCTGCCGAAACAATTCCGGTTATTGGGCAATCGGCCCGTGCTGGCCCGCACGATCGACCTGTTCGCCTCGACCCTGCGCGGCGCGGAAATCGTCGTCGTCCTTCCAGCCCGTTGCATCGACTTCTGGAGAGACTTCTCCGCCCGTTTCGAGGTGTCGGCCCACACGACCGTCGCAGGCGGCGAGGAGCGTTTCCACTCGGTGAAGAACGGATTGGCAGCCCTCCGCACCGACCCCGAACTCATCGCCGTACACGATGCCGTGCGCCCGTTCGCAACGCCGGAAATGATCCGCCGCGTCATTGCCGAAGCCGAGTCGACCGGCGCCGCCATTCCGGCGATCGCACCCGTCGATTCGTTCCGCGAGACCGACAGCGCGGGTTCGCACAGCATCGAGCGGAACCGCCTACGCATCGTCCAGACGCCGCAGGTTTTCCGCGCCGACTGGCTGGCGGAGGCCTATCGGGCCGCGTTCGACCCGCGATTCACCGACGACGCTTCGGTCATCGAAGCCGCCGGCCATCGCGTGCGGTTGGCCGAGGGCGAACGGACGAACCTCAAACTCACCACGTCCGAAGATTTTGCATTGGCCGAGGCATTGCTCGCGATACGAGCCGATCGGGAGGCGGACGAAGCGCATCCGCAACGACCGGACACCGAATAAGAAGGTCATGATAACCATCTACAAATACCGTTTCGATCGCCGGACTCTCTATTGGACGGCGGTTCATTTGGTGGTCTTCACATGGATGGGCGTCGGGCTGTACTACCTCTACGAAGGCGGCTATTTTTCGGCGTGGTTCACGTCGTTCATCGCCGCCGCAGTCGCGCTGATGGCGCTCTCGATCCCCCGCAAAATCATCGTCAAGGAGGATACGGTCGAAATCCGCTGTCTGCTCGACATCACTGAAATCCCACGTGCGGACATCAAGGCCGTCCGCCCGATTACAGACCTGCGGCGCATGAAATGGATGATTCCGCTCTTCGGCGGATGCGGATTTTTCGGTTATTACGGCTATTTTCTTGACCTGCGCCGGTTCGAACGGGTGCGGATATACGCTTCGGTGTGGCGGAATTTCGTCGAGATCGAGGATCGTTACGACGAACGGATCATCGTCTCGTGCCCCGACGTCGAACGATTGGTCGCGGAGCTGACCCCTGCAAACCCTCCTGCCGACGAGGAATCCGAATGACGAACTGTCTGAAATTCGGAAAAGGGAACAAAAGGAAACTCGGAACAAGCCCGACAGGCGCCCGACCGGAACGGAATTCCGCATCCGCAAACGATTCGCGAACCGAAAATACCATGTCGGGCCGAATAAATTTGGCAATCTGTTCCGTTTGTGTTATATTTGTAACCGAATCAATACCCGAATTGCCTATGATCGAATAACAAAAAGAACCTGCAACCGCCGATTTCGGCAAGAAATCGGCAAGCCGATTACATAAAAAGCGTTATTTTTATTTCTGGTCGCTAAAACTTCCACTTTTACAAGACCCCAAGGAATAAAGGTTGACGCTCACGTGGTTTACCGCGTGGGCTTTATTCTGTTTTTTGGGGAAATGGTGGTGGAAGACCGTAGCGACCGAAAACAAAAATATTGTCCCACGTTTTTTATGTTCGCAAACGAACGAATTTTTATTCAGACCGTGGGGCCGGTCGCAAAATCCAAATTAAAAAATGAAACGAATCTGGATTGTTCCGATCAGCCTGCTGCTGGTCTTGTTTACCTCCTGCGCCTCGATTTTCAGCGGATCGAAAGCCAAAATCACCCTCACCAACAACAATGTTACGGAACCGGTCGAACTCAATGTCGACGGCCAAATCTACTCCGACGTCTATTTCCCGACACAGGTGCGCATCAAGCGCGGCTTCAAGGCCTCGAAAATCACCGCCAAAGCGCCGAGTTATGAAACAGGCGAAGTAACGGTCGATAAAAAATTAAACGGGGTTTCGATCATCAATTTAACCAACCTGCTCGGATGGGGTATCGACGCCGCGACAGGAGCCATGATGAAGCCGGAATTCGAGTCCTACTACATTCCCATGGAAGAGCGCCAAGAGGAACCGGCCAACTACGTCGAACTGCCGCGACAGACGAAACCGCAGGAGCCCGCCGGCCGTGTGAGCCGCGACCATGCAGGCCAAACCGATCTGGAACGCACGATCGTCCGCTGGTATTTCGATTCCGACCCGCGCGGTGCGCGCATCTTCTGGCGCGTCATTTCGAGCGTACCGGCCGAGGTCAAGAACACGAACGAAACCTACCTGATGACGACCCCGTTCGAGGAGACCCGTTCGTTCAATATCCTGGGCCTGACCTACGAAAACTCGCGCGACGTGCAGATCGAGATCAAAATCACCAAGCGCGGCTACGAAGACCAGATCAAACGGTTCAACGTGCGTCAGGCCATCGACCAACAGGAGATCAGCGGTTTCTTCGAGTTAGTGCCCAAATCAGAGGAATAGCAGCGAACCGACATTCATCCAACAAAAATTCGTAAAATCATGAAAAAGATCATTTTTCTATTTTCGGTCATCGCCGCCTTGTGCACTACGGCCGAGGCGAAGGGCCCGATCCGCACCGCACCGGTCTACCAGACCGTAACGCTGATGAGCGAACCCGCCGGAGCACGCGTCTATCTGGACGGGCAGTTGATTTGCGCCTCGACCCCGGGCGAGGCGACCATTCCCTGTTCAGGCGTCATCACGCCCGCCGGCAAGAAAGACCTCACCACCGCCCTCAAACGCACCCGATACGAAAGCAGCATCCATCTGGTTTACGAGCTCGACGGGTACATGCGCGACGAAGAGCTGTTGGCACCGACGGTAACACCCGTAAAAGGCGTGCTCAACAAACACACGCAACTGACCTGGCCGACCACGGTCATCCACCGGTTCAAACGCGATCCGCGCGTCCAGCAAATCTACGACCAGGATCCGACCATCATGGACGGCGAAGCGCAGAACCGCGTCAGCCGCGACGAAGCGGGACAGAGCGCACTGGAACGCACGATTGTCCGCTGGTATTTCGATTCCGACCCGCGCGGTGCACGCATCTTCTGGCGCGTCATTTCGAGCGTACCGGCCGAGGTCAAGAACACGAACGAAACCTACTTGATGACGACCCCGTTCGAGGAGACCCGTTCGTTCAATATCCTGGGCCTGACCTACGAAAACTCGCGCGACGTGCAGATCGAGATCAAAATCACCAAGAAAGGCTACGAAGATCAGATCAAACGGTTCAACGTGCGTCAGGCCATCGACCAGCAGGAGATCAGCGGTTTCTTCGAGTTAGTGCCCAAAGAGGAGTAACCCGGCCTGTCGGGATTCTCCGAACATGCGAGCGAGCGCCGATTCAGTGTATGCTGAATCGGCGCTCGCCTATGCGGTTGTACTCGCGTCCTAATTGCGGTTCGGCAGGAACGAATACTCCTTCGCGTAGCCGAGCATCTGCCCGACATAATTCGCCGGATAAGCGATCTTCACGTCGACGATCCGACCGTCCTGCTCGACCAACTCGTATTCCGGATTGACGAACCCGCCGTAAGGCTCGATGCCCAAAGCGGAATAACGTTCGAGCACCTCTTTATGCACGGCAGGATCGACCTTCACGGCATACCGCTCGACCAACTCCTTGCCGGCCTCGTAGTCGCCCTCCGACTTGATGCGCTGCACCTCGTGCAGCAGTTCGCCGAACAGCGCGCGCAGCTTCTCGAAATCGTTCACGACGACATAGCGTTTGCCCTCCTGCACGACCCACTCGATCACACGGTCGTCCGCGCCGTGCTCGTAACACCATTCGGCGATCAGCTTGCGGTTGCGCATGTGCGACTCCTCGACCTGCTTGCCGGGCTCGATCCGCGCCAGCTGGGTCATCAGCCCGTTCATCATGTAGTTGGCATATCCCGCCTTGGCCACGTCGAACGAGGGCACCAACCCCAATTCCTCCAACTTGGGATCGCCTAAATAATACAATCCGAACAAGTCGGCGCGGGCCTCCTCCAACGTCGAACCGTAGCTTTTCAGTTCGCCGCCCTTGACCCCGGGCGCCAACTGGCCGGAGCCGTGGCCCAGACATTCGTGCAGATCGGTATGCAGATCGTCGGCCAATTTGCCGTATTTTTCCATCCGTGCGCGATCCTCGGCCCGCAGGACGAACTCCTCGTCGAAGCCGTTGCCGTGCGCCGCCTTGTCGTAGGCATAGGTGATGTTGTCGATGGTTACCGACTTCGAGCCGTACTCCTTGCGAATCCAATCCGCATTGGGCAGGTTGATGCCGATGGGGGTCGCCGGATAGCAATCGCCGCCCAACATCGCCACGGTGATGACCTTGGCCGAAACGCCCTTGACCTGCTTCTTGCGATATTCGGGCGCCACAGGCGAATGGTCTTCGAACCACTGGGCATTCTCGGAGATCACCTCCGTACGATGACAAGCCTCCCGATCCATGAAGTTGACGTTGGCCTCCCACGAAGCCTTGCGGCCCATCGGATCGCCGTAATCCTCGATGAATCCGTTCACGAAATCGACATTCGAGACGGTATCCTTCACCCAACCGATGTTGTAGCGGTCGAACTCCTTCAGATTGCCCGTCTCGTAATAAGCGATCAACGCCTCGATATTGGTCTTTTGCGGCTCCTCGGCCACCGCAGCAGCCTTCTTCAGCCAATAGACGATCTTTTCGATGGCCTGCGAATACATGCCGCCGATCTTCCAGACCCGCTCCTGCAACCGGCCGTCCGTCTTCGTCAGCTGCGAGTTCAAGCCGTAGGAGACCGGTTCGGGATTGCCTGCGTCGGCCGCGGCCATGTCGGCATAGAAGCGCTCGGCATCGGCTTGCGTAACGCCCGCGTAATAGTTGTTCGACGAAGTGGCGATCAAGTCGTCGCCGGCGGCCTGATTGAGCTTTGTCTTATAAAGCGTCGGATCGAAAATCGCGGTGCATACCTCCTCGAAAAGGCCGTTCAGCTCGCCGAAGCGTTCGTCGGGAATCGTCGACGCCACGGTGCGGAAATACTCCTCGGTAAATTCGGGCACGAACTTGTCGTTGGAATAATGATGATGGATGCCGTTGGCGAACCACATCTTTTTCAGATATTTTTCCAACGCCGCCCACTCGGGCACCGTGCGGTCGCCCTCGTAGTGCTCGTAGATCGTCTCCAACGTGCGGCGAATCGGAAGGTTGTACTTGAAATTCTGGTCGAAAAGGATGTCCCGGCCGCATTTGGCCGCTTCGGAGAGGTAGTAGATCAACTCTTTCTCCTGCAACGGCAACTGTTCGAAGCCCGGCACCTCGTAACGGATGACCTTGATGTCGTCGAACCGATCGACGATCCACGGTGCTTCGTTTTCCGCTTCCGGACGGCGGCCGCACGAGACCGCAACAGCAGCAATCATACACATGACTGAAAAAATACGCATTGTTTTCATTTATCGGGTTACTATTATGATGCCAGGTTTTTCCTTCACATTTTGTAAATCAACGCCACGGCCGAAACCGAGACGCCCTCCCCGCGCCCTTCGAATCCGAGCCGTTCGGTCGTCGTCGCCTTGACCGACACGCGGTCGACCTCCACGCCCATCGCTGCGGCCATCGCCGCACGCATCGCATCGACATAGGGACGCAATTTCGGCTGCTGCATCCGAATCGTGCAGTCCACGTTCCCGATAGCATAGCCCCGTTCGCGCAGAAGCGACACAACGCGCCGCAGCAGAATTTTCGAGTCGATGCCCGCAAAATCGTCCGACGTATCGGGAAAATGCAGGCCTATGTCGCCCAATGCGGCTGCGCCCAGCAAGGCGTCGCACACGGCATGAATGGCCGCATCGCCGTCCGAATGGGCGACGAATCCCTTCGCAAACGGGATCCGCACGCCGCCCAACACCAACGGCAGACCCTCGGCCAAGCGATGCACGTCGTACCCGTGTCCTATTCTGAAATCCATGAACAATCGGTATATATGTTGTCAAAGTTAGGAAAAATCCCTATTTTTGCAAAAAAAAATAATCGTACTTTACTTTATGTCAGCAATCACCTCTCTGAATCCACGCCTCGTGTGGGAGCTGTTCGATGCCATTACGCAAGTGCCCCGTCCGTCGAAAAAAGAGGGACGCATCATCGAATACCTCGTCGGATTCGCCAAGGAGCACGGCCTCGAATACAAGAAAGACGCCATCGGTAACGTCGTGATGCGCAAGCCCGCCACCGCCGGATTCGAAGCGCATCCGACCGTCGTTTTGCAGGCGCACATGGACATGGTGTGCGAGAAAAATTCCGACGTGGAGTTCGATTTCGAACACGACGCCATCCGCACCCGCATCGACGGCGAATGGGTCAGGGCCGAAGGGACGACCCTCGGCGCGGACTGCGGCATCGGCATGGCCGCGGCGTTGGCCGTACTGATCGATCCCGACGTACAACACGGCCCCCTCGAAGCGCTCTTCACCGTCGACGAGGAGACGGGCTTGACCGGCGCCTTCGAATTGGGCGAAGGGATGCTGACCGGAAACTATCTCATCAACCTCGATTCCGAAGACGAAGGCGAGCTTTTCATCGGCTGCGCAGGCGGCATCGACACCATCGCGACGTTCCGCCATACGATGGAACCGGCGCCGAAAAACTACGTTTTCTTCCGCGTGGACGTCTCCGATCTGCTCGGCGGCCACTCGGGCGACGACATCGACAAAGGGCGCGTCAATTCCAACAAGACCGTGGCCCGTCTGTTGTGGGACGGGATGCAATCGTGCGAACTGCGGTTGAGCTACTTCTCGGGCGGCAACCTGCGCAACGCGATTCCGCGCGAAGCCTACGCGATCTTCGGTGTGCCCGAACGCTACAAGACCGAGTTTCTGAACCGTTACCGGCTTTTCGCGGCCGATCTGGAGCACGAATTCCGCCTCCGCGAGCCGAATTTCAAGATCACGCTCAACGAAATGCCCTCGGTCGACGAGGTGCTGGATGCCAAGACGCAATTCGGCTTGATCTATTCGTTGGTCGGCGTGCCCAACGGCGTGATCGCCATGTCGTTCGCTGTGCCCGGGTTGGTCGAGACCTCGACGAACCTCGCATCGGTCAAGTTCGAGGGGGACGACCGCATCGTCGTTACGTCGTCGCAGCGTTCGTCGGTCGAGAGCGCCAAGACCTACGTCATGCAGATGGTCGAATCGGTCTTCGCGCTGGCCGGCGCCGACGTCGCCCATTCGGACGGCTACCCGGGCTGGACGCCGAATCCGCAATCGAAGCTGCTGGAGGTAACGGTCGAAAGCTACGAACGGCTTTTCGCCACGGAACCGAAAGTGCGCGCCATCCATGCCGGTTTGGAATGCGGCCTGTTCCTGGAAAAATATCCCGATTTGGAGATGGTGTCGTTCGGGCCCACGCTGCGCGGCGTCCATTCGCCCGATGAACGGCTCGAAATCGCCACTGTCGACAAATTCTGGCGGCTGCTGGCAGAGGTCCTCCGCACGCTCTAATCCATCCACTGATCGGGTCATGCGGTGTTTTTCGGATCGGGGATTCGGCCGCGGATTGCTGTTCGCGTCGATCCTCTTCGGCGGGCCGGTCGGCGTATCCGGACAGGAGTACGTTCGGGAATTCCACCCCCGCCAGCGCGATGCCGAAGCCTATGCCCCGATGCTCGAAACCGATACGACGCTCTTTTATCGGGCCGTGCAGACTGCGCCCGACCTCTACGGCGAATGCACGGACTACAACCTGCCGATGGTCGCCCAAGGCCGCCGTGGACGAAGCTGCCGCGACGAACGCACCCTGCTGAACGGTATGTCCGTCGACAACTACCGCACCCGTTCGCTGCTGCGGATTCTCGGTGCCGGCGAAACGTTCCATGCGGGCGCAGCGGCTCCCGACGGCTATTCCGGAGCGGTCGACGGCATCCGGCTGTTGCGATTCGACGATGCCGTCCGTTTACAATCCTGCTACACCGCCCTTTCGCTCTCCGACCGGAACGATCGCTTCGGGCTGCGGGCCGGCTGGTCGGGTTCGCTCGGCAAGGATTGGTACGGCTCGGCGGCGGTCGATGCCCGAACGGGCCGAGACCTGCATATCGAAGGAGTTTTCACCGATGCCGTAACGGCCGGCGTGCGATTCGCCAAACGGTTTTCGGATAAGCGACAGATAGGAATCTGTCTTGTCGTTCCTTTTTCGATCCGCGGCGGACGGTCGGCCTCGACCGAAGAGGCTTTCCAGCTGACAGGCGATCGGCTCTACAATCCGGCATGGGGTTTCCAGAACGGCAAAATCCGCAATGCCCGTGTCCGCCGCGAACAGCTGCCGATGGCGCAGATAACCGGACAATGGACGATCGCCTCCTCGACCGAAATCGCGGCGACGGCCGGTCTCGAAGCGGGTGCGCGATCGTACAGCGGACTGAACTGGTACGACGCGCGTACCCCGCTGCCCGACAACTACCGCTATCTGCCGAGCCGCACCGAAGACCGCGCAACGGAAGAGGCATGGCGCAACAACGATCCGCACTACACCCAGATCGACTGGGATCGGATGATCGCCTGCAACCGGTTAGCCGGCGGGCAGGCCGTCTACACGCTCGAAGAGCAGATCGAACGACTTTGCCGCATCCATGCCGACCTGCATTTCACGACCCGGGCGGCCGACAACCTGCAAATCCGCTACGGAGCCGAATGGCAATACCGCCATGCCCGCCGGTTCAAGCGGATGGGCGACCTGTTGGGCGCGGACTACGTGATCGACATCGACCAGTATTTGGTGGACGACGACACCTACGGCAACCTGCTTCAGAACAACCTGCGCGACCCCGACCGCCGCATCGGCGAGGGCGACCGCTTCGGTTACGACTACTCGCTCTGCGAGAGCGAACTGCGGGCCTATGTGCAAGCCGCATGGCACTCCGACTGTTTTCGGGCAGGCGCCGCAGCCGGATTCGGCAGCGCCCTCCGCTATCGGAACGGGCACTACGAAAAGGAGCTCTTTCCGGGTGAAAATTCCTGCGGGCGTTCGCGCCGGATGACCTTCGCCCCGTGGTCGATCCGAGCTTATGCCGGATGGTCGATCTCCACCCGCAGCTATTTGGAAATCGCGGCGATGGCAGCCGCATCGGCGCCCGATGCGGAGGAACTTTTCTACCAGCCGCTCTACAACAACCGCACGGTGGAGGCACCCCGCCCCGAACGCCGCTTCGCAGCCGATGCGACGTGGCGAACGACCGGCGAACGAATCCGTTGGCAGGCGACAGCCTTCATCGCCCTCTCCGGGGAGGTCGGCTGCACAGCCCGTTACTACGACGATCTGGCAGGCGTCTACTCCGACCTGGCGGTGAGCGGAATGGGTCTCTGCACGTTCGGCGTCGAGGCGGCGATCCTCGTGCGGCTCGGCAGCCGCTGGCAACTGACGGCCGCAGGTTCGGCCCTGCAAAGCCGCTACACCCATAATCCGACGGTAACGGTGATTTCGGACGTGGACAACTCACCGGTCGACAGCGGATCCGAAAGCTATATGGGCGATTGCCGGCCCGGCGGTGTCCCGCAGTGGACGGCCTGCGCCGGAGCGGGTTATTACGGGCCCCGAGGCTGGGGATTCCGGCTGTCGGCCGGCTGCGTCGGCGGCCGTTTCATCGACCCGGAACCCCTTCGGCGAACCCAGCGCATCGCCCGACAAGCAGGCACGACCCCCGAAGCCTTCGCGGCATTCGTCGAACAGGAACGGTTGGGCGACGCTTTCACGCTCGATGCCGCGCTGTTCAAGAGCTTCCAACTGGGTGAAGAGGCCCGACTGACGATCTCGCTGACGGCCCGCAACCTGACCGACGACGCATCGGTCTACGCCGGTTACGAATCGAAACGCATCCTCCGCCGCTATGCGGGCGACGTGCAATACCGCGAACCGCAAGCCTCGCGCTATACCTATGTCTATCCCCGTTCGTTCTATCTTTCGGTCTCGTGCCGATTCTGAAATCGACCGCTAAAACAACACGCATCATGGCAAACTCCAATTTCGTAGATTACGTCAAGATATTCGCCCGTTCGGGACACGGCGGCGCCGGTTCCGCCCACTTCCGCCGCGAAAAGTTCGTCGCATTCGGCGGCCCCGACGGCGGCGACGGCGGCAAGGGAGGCAGCATCGTATTGGTGGGCGACCGCCAATACTGGACGCTCATCCACCTCAAATACCAGCGTCATCGATTCGCCGAAGACGGACAGAACGGCTCGGGCGCCCGTTCGTCGGGCAAGGATGCACGCGACATCGTGATCCCCGTGCCGTTGGGCACGGTGGCGAAACGGCTCGTCGAAGACCCCGAAAGCGGCGGGCAGACCTACGAAACGGTCGGCGAGGTAACCGCCCACAACGAGCGGTTGGTGCTGCTCAAAGGCGGACGCGGCGGTCTCGGCAACTGGCACTTCAAAAGCGCGACGAACCAGACCCCGCGCTATGCGCAGCCCGGCGAGGAGGGCGACGAAGGCACGTTCATCCTCGAACTGAAGGTGCTGGCCGACGTCGGGCTCGTCGGATTCCCGAATGCGGGCAAATCGACCCTGCTGTCGGTCGTCTCGGCGGCCAAGCCGAAGATCGCCGACTATGCGTTCACGACGTTGGAGCCCAATTTGGGCATCGTCGAGGTGCGCGACGGCAAATCGTTCGTCATGGCCGACATTCCGGGGATCATCGAGGGGGCCCACGAAGGCAAGGGATTGGGCACCCGTTTCCTGCGCCATATCGAACGCAATTCGGTGCTGCTCTTCATGATACCGGCCGACAGCGACGACCTGCGCAATGATTATGAAATTCTGTTGGACGAGCTGACGCAATACAATCCCGAGCTGTTGGACAAGCGGCGGCTGCTGGCCATCACGAAGTGCGACCTGCTCGACGATGCGTTGATGGAGGAGATGCGGGCGCACCTGCCCGAAAGCTTGCCGACGGTATTCATCTCGTCGATTTCAGGGCTGCATATCGCCGAACTGAAAGACCGGCTCTGGGAGGCGCTGCAAGCGGAGTAAACAACCGCCGACAGGCTGTTTTCAGGGCTGTTCCGAATCGAAATCTATTTCGCGATTGACCACCCGCAGGGTGTATTTGCCGTTGAAGCAGTCGACGACGCCGCAGATCGAACCCTTGCCTTCGGGCAGGGATTCTTTCGCATAGAGGCAGCCGCCCGAAGTCCGGACGAGGAACGTGCGCCCCGCCTCGTCGACGATCGTCCGCTCGGTATCGACATAGCGGCCGGTCTCCGGATCCCGATCGCACCAGCCCGCCCGCTCGCAGAAACGCACGTTCCGCACCTGCACATAAGTATCGACCGACTCGGCCCGAATAGCGTCGAGCGAAACGACGCGCGGTTCCGGAGCCGACGGGCGATCCTCGCCCCGATGCAGATGCGAGGCGACCTCCTCCGCAGCGATGCCGAATCCGTAGGCCGACGGTTCAGCGCCGACCACGATCTTTCCGCCGAGATCGTACAACCGCAATCCGTTGCAATAGAGCACGACCGTCGCGCCGAACGGATAGCGGTCGGCCAGCCGCACGGCATCGGCAAAAATCGTGATGCCGCCGGTTTCGTCCTCGATGACGAGCGAACGGCTCCACTCCCCGTAACGATCGTTCGCGACGACGCGGCCCCGCACGACGATCGCTTCGGTCAGCAAACGGCTCTCTCCCCTGCCCTGCGACTTCAGCCAAGCGATGCTGTACGTCTCAGGCTCCTCCTTCCCGGGGTCATTCCATCCGTCCGAACGGCTGCAACCGGCCGCACAACCGAGCGTTGCGGCCAACAGCAGGCTAATGTATGCAATCGGTTTCATCGCGCAATTTGATCAGATAACGACCGCCCGCCTGCGCTTCGTATTGCAGAATGCCCACGAGCGAACAACGGCCGGCGGGAATCTCCGCATCGGCGAAATCGGCACCGGCACGGACATAACTGTATACGAACGCACCCGAAGCATCCCGAAAGCGGCGGGTTCCGGCCCAGCTGCGATCGGTTTCGTCTTCGGGGTCATGAAAAAGTCCGTCGATCCGCACCAGCGTACCGCAGGCTTCGGCCGTCAACTCCCCTGCCGACCGCAGGGTCGGCCGAACGGGCTCCACCGTTTCGGACGACCGAATGAGGTGGGCGGCGACAGCCGCCGGCG
>CANREN010000017.1 GCA_947629705.1 uncultured Alistipes sp.
CTGAGGAACTTATTGCTCCTCAGAGACTTATAAAAAAGATTAACAACAAACTATGCACTTAGTTGCGGAATTAAGGGGGATTTCGGACGGGAGGAGTGCTTGCGAGCTGTTCGGGGGGGGGTGCGGTCAGGTCAAAAGCACGGAGACCGCCTGCCACCCGATAAATGAAAGCGCCGATGACCGCCGAGCGCGCAACGACCGGCCTGCACAATTCAGGAAGCGCCGATGACGGCTGTAAGCATTAATCACCGTCTGTCGCGCCGATAAAAAAATGAGTGAACAGCAAAAGAACGACACGACTGCCGCAAAGGCCGAAACGGAACGGGCCGTACTGATCGCCGTTACGTCCGACGCTGCCGACAACCGGCGCACGGCGGAATATCTCGACGAATTGGAATTTCTCGCCGAAACGGCCGGTATCCGCACCGTTCGACGCTTCACGCAGCGGCTGCCGCAGCCCTCGGCCCGCATCTATGTCGGTCCGGGCAAATTGGAGGAGATCGCCGCCTGGTGCAAGGAGCACGAAATCGACGTCGCCATCTTCGACGACGAACTTTCGCCCGCCCAGACCCGCAACATCGAAGCGGCCCTGCCTTGCCGGATTCTCGACCGCACGCGGTTGATTCTCGACATTTTCCTTGCGCGCGCCCGCACGGCCTACGCCAAGACGCAGGTGCAGCTGGCGCATTACGAATACATGCTGCCCCGATTGTCGGGTTTGTGGACGCACCTCGAACGGCAGCGCGGCGGTACGGGTACACGCGGCGGCGCCGGCGAACGCGAAATCGAAACCGACCGACGCATCATCCGCAACCGGATCGCCAAGCTGAAGGAGGATTTGCAGAAGATCGACCGCCAGATGGCCGTCCAGCGTTCCAATCGCGGACAGTTGGTGCGCGTGGCGTTGGTGGGATACACCAATGTCGGCAAATCGACCTTGATGAACCGGATCGCCAAGAGCGACGTGTTTGCCGAGAACAAGCTCTTCGCCACGCTCGATACGACGGTGCGCAAGGTGGTGTTCGACAACCTGCCGTTTTTGTTGTCCGACACGGTGGGATTCATCCGCAAGCTGCCCACGCAGTTGATCGAATCGTTCAAATCGACGCTCGACGAGGTGCGCGAAGCCGATCTGTTGATCCATGTGGTCGATGTTTCGCATCCGCAGTTCGAGGAGCAGATCGACGTGGTGAAACAGACCTTGCAGGAGATCGGAGCCGGCGAAAAACCGGTCTATCTGGTCTTCAACAAAATCGACTCCTACTCCTGCGTTCGGAAAGACCCCGACGACCTGACCCCGCCTGCGCGGGAAAACCGGTCGCTCGAGGAGCTGCAGCGCACGTGGTTCGCTCATGGCGACACCCCCTGCATCTTCCTTTCGGCCCGCGAACGCATCCATCTCGACAAATTCCGCTCGGACTTGTACGGCATGGTGCGCGAAATCCATGCCGGCCGCTATCCGTTCAACAATTTCCTTTATTGACGGACGGATCGGAAAATCCGGACGAAAACGAACGGATACATGCAATAGCGCGTAAGCGAATTACAGAAAACCATCATTCATTATCCCAATATGACGATCCATATCCTCAACCACGAGAACACGGTTCTCAACAAGTTCATCGCCCAGATCCGCGACAAACGGATTCAGCAGGATTCGATGCGGTTCCGCCGCAACATGGAGCGCATCGGCGAAATCACGGCCTACGAAATCTCGAAAACGCTGAACTACCGGCCGCGCGTCGTCGAAACGCCGTTAGGTGAGGCGACGGTCGAAACGATCGACGACCGATTGGTCGTCGCGACCATCCTGCGGGCGGGGCTTCCCTACCATCAAGGCTTTTTGAACTACTTCGACGATGCCGAAAACGCCTTTGTCTCGGCCTACCGCAAAAGCACGAAAGACGGCAAATTCACCGTGAAGGTAGAGTACATTTCGTGCGGTTCATTAGAGGGAAAGACCTTGCTGCTGGTCGACCCGATGTTAGCGACCGGATCGTCGTCGGTATTGGCCTACAACGCCTTGTGCGAACGGGGCGGGCAGCCGAACCATACCCATGTCGCGGCGGTCATCGCCAGCGAGCAGGGCGTCGACTACGTGCAGCAGCACATGCCCCATCAGACGACGACGGTCTGGGCGGCCGCCGTCGACGAAGAGCTGACCTCGCGTTCGTATATCGTGCCGGGGATCGGCGATGCCGGCGATCTGGCTTACGGCGAAAAGCTCTGATCCATGCGGATCGGCCGATCGAAGCACAATGAAAAAGCAATTCTATACGTTCGGGTACCAAGGGCCGAAGGCTGCGCGGAGCGGCAGCCGGATTTGAAATCCGTGTCAAAAACGCGGGTGCATGCAAGTATATGATCGGGTAAAAATGGGAAAGAAAGAATTCAGCTACACCGAAGCGACGGCGGAAATCGAACGGATTCTCGACCGTCTGCGCAACGAAGAGATGGACGTGGACGATTTGGCCGCCCAAGTCGCCCGCGCTACGGAGTTGATCGCGCAGTGCAAGAAAAAACTGCTCAAAACCGAAGCCGAGGTCAACAAGATATTGGAGAAATGAAGCGGTTCATCCGATTCTGCATCAATCGCATCCCGCGTCCCTGGCTGCAGCGGATCGCAGGCCGGGTCGTGCCGGTCGTCGGGCTCTTCTACAAAGGCGCCCGCAAGGGACGCGGCGTCGAATGCCCCGTCTGCGGCTCGCATTACCGACGGTTCATGCCCTACGGATACGTCCGCTCGCGAAGCAATGCGCTTTGCCCGCACTGCCTTTCGTTGGAGCGGCATCGCCTTTTATGGCTCTATCTGAATCGCGAGACCGGCTTGTTCATGAACGATCCGCAAACATTGCATATTGCGCCTGAATCCTGCCTGATGCGCCGGCTGAAACGCCATTTCGCCGACCGGCCGAAGCGATACGTTACGGCCGACTTGGAAAGTCCGCTGGCCGACCTGCACTTCGACGTGCAGGCCATTCCGTTGGCGAACGATTCCTTCGACGTATTGATTTGCAACCACTTGTTGGAACATGTGGCCGACGATCGGCAGGCAATGCGCGAATTTTTCCGGATTCTGCGGCCCGGCGGTTGGGGCGTGCTGCTCTCGCCCGTCGAACTCGACCGCATGCAGACCTTCGAGGACGACACGATCACCGATCCCGAGGAGCGCACGCGGATTTTCGGCCAGTACGACCACCGGCGCATCTACGGGACGGACTATGCCGACCGACTGCATGAGGCAGGATTCGAGGTGGAAACGATCGACTATGCGGCGCAACTCGGCGATGCGGCCCGCAGGCGTTATGCGCTGCCCGACGACCGCATCTATTTGGTGCGCAAGCCGCACGCCGACGTGCAGGCGGACTGAACGGACAGCCGGTCGAACCGTCCGTTGCCGGATTATTGCAGGGAATCGGCGGATTGCACCGTATCGGGCCGATCGGCCGTCCCGCTCGAATCAACCGAATCGACCGAGCGGTCGAACGCCATGGAATCCGAAGCCGGAGCACCGGGTACCGGCCTCTCGCCGGGCGAAGGCTCCGGCAGAGGAGCGGCGGCGGAATCGGCCTTGCCGAAAGCATCGAGCAGCGAGGTTTCCTCCCCAATCCACACCGACCGATAATTGTTCCGATGCAGCACCGTGAAAACCAGTACAGTAAGAATGCCTGCCGCAGCCAGCACGCCGATCAACCTCTTCATCATGGTTTTTTCTTCGCTTTGAGCGCCTCGATCGCCCGCAGAATCACCTCGTCCACAGGGTAGATATTGGCATAGAATCCGTTATCCTCCAAAGTCGTGTTCCGTCCGATATAGGCCCGCAGCTGGGCTTCGATCAACCGGCGGGAGCGTGCGATTTCGGCCGGACGCGGCGCCACGCCCTGCCGGGCCGCATAGCGCACGAAATCGTCGACCAATGTCCGGTCGTTATCCAACAACTGCTTCAGTTCCGGCAGCGACTGCACGCTGTTCAGCGCCTCGCGATGGCGGTCGGCGTATTCGATCGTATACCGATAGAGGATATTTCGCCCCACGACCTCCATGAAATAGCGGGTTACGTCGGTCGTATCGGCCGGCACGAACAGATCGGGCATGATGCCTCCGCCGCCATAGACCGCTTTGCCGCCCGGGGTCGTCCGTTTAAGCGAATCGGCGAAATGGATGCTGTCGGCCGAGAAAAATTCGTTGTTTTCGTAGCGGTGGACGATATCCTCGGCATACCCCGCCTCGTCGCCGATGGTGTAGGGCTTCTGAATCGAACGGCCCGTAGGGGTGTAGTAGCGGGCGATGGTCAGACGCAGCGCCGAACCGTCGGCATACGGGATTTGCCGCTGCACGAGCCCCTTGCCGAACGACCGCCGTCCGATGATCGTGCCGCGGTCGTTGTCCTGCAACGCGCCTGCAAGAATTTCGCTCGACGAAGCGCTTCCCTCGTCGATCAATACGGCCACCTCCATCTCCTGTGCCGTACCCGAACCGTCGGCATATTCGCGCAGCTGCTGGTGATTCCGATCCTCGGTATAGACGATCAACTGTCCTTCGTGCAGAAATTCGTTCGCGATGGCGATGGCTTGATCGAGGTATCCGCCGGCGTTGCCGCGCAGGTCGAAAATCAGCTTCGAAGCCCCCTCGGCCCGCAGCTCCGCAAGCGCCCGCTGCAACTCCATGGTCGAGGTTCGGGCGAACTGGCCCAATTTCACGTAACCGATATCGTCGGCGATGCGGAACGAGGCCTCGATGCTCTTGATGGGAATCACGTCGCGGACGACATCGACATCGACCAGCCCGCTGATATGCTGCCGCTGAAGCCCCAGCTTCACGTGCGTGCCGCGCGGCCCGCGCAACCGTTTGACGATGCGGTTCTGGGGAATCTTCCGACCGGCGACCAGCGAATCGTCGATCGCGATGATGCGGTCGCCCGCCTTGATGCCGGCCTTGTCGCTGGGGCCGTGCGGAATGACATTCAACACGATGACCGTATCGGTCGCCATGTTGAATACGACGCCGATCCCGTCGAACTCACCCTCCAACGGTTCGTTGAGCTCGGCCATTTCGTCGGCGGGAATATAGACCGAATGGGGGTCGAGCTCCTTGACCAACAGCGGGATGACGTGTTCCGACAACGAATCCAGCGAAACGGAGTCGACATACAGGTTCTCGATGAACGAGAGGGTCTGCGTCAGTTTGTTGTCGGGCACATGGATCCGTTGCAGCATCCCCCGCAGCTGCGAAGCGGCGGAATGGCGCCCCATATAGAGCCCGAAAAGGATGCCGAGCACTACCCCCGCTGCCAGAATCAACGGAAACAGAATGGTTCGTTTCGAATTCTTATACATTTTCATTAGCGGCTGCTTCTACATGCGCTCCCTTATGCGTTCGGCCTTTCGACTTGCTTGCGATCCACTCCCTACTTGTTTTTGAACGTATAGATCAGGCCGACGCTCAAGAGCGTTTTGGTCATCGTCTCGACATTCTGCGAGCGGTTGTAGTACAATTCGAAATTGAACTGCGTCGACAGATATTTCGTCGCCTTGATGTCGATGGTGTTCGTCCAGCGCACGATCGGGTGCACCGGAAGCCGCGGCTTCTCCTTGATATTCTTGTCGCTCTGCTCCCACTTTTCGTATGCTTCGAGATAGCGGTGATAATTGTGGTACTTGTTCGCCTGACCGATGTCCGTGATCCAGCCGTAGAATCCGTAGAGCATCGTGCGGTAACGCAGGAACTCCGATTTGCCGAACTTGCGGTCGAAGTCGATCTGGACGGACGAACCGCCCTCGTATTTCGAGGTCTTGTCGGGGTCTTCGATACCATAGGAGTAGCCGTTGTCGCGACGGATCAGGTCGTTTTCGGCAAAAGTGGCATTCAACGCGACGGGCGACAGGTTGATCACGATCGGGAAATCGGGTTTCGGGCAGGTGTAGGTGAAACCGAGCGAGACATCCAAATAACCCGGGGTCATGAAACCGCTCTTTCGATGCTCCAACTTCTGTTCCGAACGCGACTTGTAACCGTTCACGAATTGGCTGCGGAACTTGATGATCGAACCGTACGACCAGTTTTTCGACATCTTGAAACTCGGTGCGGTCGAAATTTCGAATTCGTCCTGATTCTTGAACCAGATTCCTTTGCTGTCCATCACCTTGTCGCCGTTTGCGTCGACCACAGGGTTCCCGTCGGCGCCGATCCGCTGCCTCTCGACCTTCATGCGGTTGTAGCCGAATTTGGCGATCGCGCGGGTCTCGATCGCGAACTTGTTCTTCTTGAAGGTGTGTTTCAGATCGAACACGGCCGTCAAGGCGATGGAGTTGTCCCCGCCCGAGGTTTCGATCCACGAATCGTTGTAGGAGGTCAGCGCGCCCTGCAATCCGGAACTGATTTCCAGAAAATTCCGTTCCTTACGAATGGCAGCGCGCTCGGCCTTGTAACGGGCCGGACTGAAATAGTCGGCATCCACCGACGATTTGGTTTTCAGGGTGTCGCGGAACGACACGTCATCTTCATGCACTTCTATTTTATCGACGGAAATTTGGGCCGCTGCGGGCATCATCAAGCCCGAGGCCGCGAACACAAGTAAGGTTCGGATGTTTTTTTTCATCATAATCATGCTGTTTGAAGCGGGAATCGGCACAAATTTAGAAAATAATTCACAAATTTCCTTACCTTTGTTCTCATTAACTGGCACGGATTACAAGGCCGTGCAGAAAATTGACTGACGGCGATGCTCATGCATTCGCCGACTCGATTCGGTGTAAAATGGCATACAGCAACCATAAAAAATACATCGGGGCGCATGTCAGTGCCGCAGGCGGCCTGGAACAGGCTCCGTTGCGTGCGCAGGAGATAGGCGCTACCGGATTCGCGCTCTTCACCAAGAATCAGCGCCAATGGTTTTCCAAGGCATTGACCGGCGACGAAATCGACCGGTTCAAGGCGGCTTGCGCGACTGCGGGTTATCGGCCGGAGAGCATCCTGCCCCACGATTCCTATCTCATCAACTTGGGTCATCCCGAGGACGAAGGGCTCGCCAAATCACGTGCAGCCTTTACGGACGAGATGCGTCGATGCGAGCTGCTGGGGCTCGACCGGCTCAACTTCCACCCGGGCAGCCACCTGCAGAAGATCGGCGAGGAGGAATCCCTGGATCGGATCGCCGCATCCATCAATCTCGCGCTCGAAAAGACCCACGGCGTAACGGCTGTCATCGAGAACACGGCCGGACAGGGTTCGAACCTCGGTTACCGGTTCGAGCATTTGCGCTACATTATCGACCGCGTGGAGGATCGTTCGCGCGTCGGCATCTGCATCGACACCTGCCACGCTTTCGCGGCCGGATACGACCTGCGCACGACGGCGGCGTGCGATGCCACCTTCGCGGAATTGGACAGGATCGTCGGATTGGAATACCTGCGGGGGATGCACCTCAACGATGCGATGAAACCTTTGGGCAGCCGCGTCGACCGCCACGCCCCGTTGGGTGGCGGACAGATCGGATCGGACTGTTTCCGTTACATCGCCCGAGATCCGCGATTCGACGGCATTCCGCTGATTTTGGAAACGCCCGACGAAAGCCGCTGGCCCGAAGAGATCGATTTCTTATTAGCGCGGTAGCCGCTTTTGAAGGCGGTTTTCCTAATGCGATAGACGGTTATTTTGCTAACGAGCGGATGTAGCCGTCGATGGATTTCGCTGCTGCACGGCCCGCACCCATCGCAAGGATGACCGTCGCAGCACCCGTTACGGCATCGCCGCCCGCAAAGACGCCCGCACGGGTCGTGGCGCCCGCGGCATCGGCCGAAATACACCCGCGGCGATCGGTCTCCAATCCGGCGGTCGTGGCGGCCAGCAGCGGATTGGGCGACGTACCCAACGCCATCACGACGACGTCGCACGCCAATTCGAACTCCGACCCCGCCTTCGGTACCGGCGCCCGGCGTCCCGAGGCATCGGGCTCGCCTAACTCCATTTCGACGCAGCGAATGCCGCGCACCCAGCCCTTTTCATCGCCCAACACCTCGACGGGATTGGTCAGCATCCGGAACTCGATGCCCTCCATGCGGGCATGGTGCACCTCTTCGGCCCGCGCCGGAAGCTCCTTTTCGCTCCGGCGATAGACGATGGCCGCCTCGGCCCCCAAACGCTTCGCCGTGCGCACGGCATCCATCGCCACGTTGCCGCCGCCGACCACCACCACGCGGCGGCCGACCTGGATCGGCGTATCGTAGGCCGGATCATAGGCGTGCATCAGATTCGTGCGGGTCAGAAATTCGTTCGCCGAGACCACGCCGTTGAGATTTTCGCCCGCGATGCCCATGAAGCGCGGCAGACCGGCGCCCGATCCGATGAAAACCGCCTCGAAACCCTCGTCGTCCAGGAGCGAATCGACCGTTACCGTGCGCCCCACGATGACATCGGTTTCGAACTCCACGCCGAGCGCGCGCACCGCGTCGATTTCGCGCGCCACGATGCGCTCTTTCGGCAGCCGGAACTCGGGGATGCCATAAACCAGCACCCCGCCGACCTTGTGCAGCGCCTCGAATATCTTCACCTCGTAGCCCATCTTCGCCAAGTCGCTCGCACAGGCCAATCCGGCCGGGCCGCTGCCCACGACCGCCACCCGATGGCCGTTGTGCGGAGCGGTGCGAACCGGTTCCGCAGCGTGTTCCAACTGCCAGTCGCCGACATAGCGTTCGAGCTTGCCGATGGCGACCGGCTCGCCCTTGATGCCGAGGATGCAGGAGCCTTCGCACTGGGTCTCCTGCGGACACACCCGGCCGCAGACCGACGGCAGCGAACTGTCTTCGCCGATGATGGCGGCCGCCCGGGCCGGATCGCCCTCACGGAGCGCCGCGATGAAATCGGGAATGCGGATGTTCACGGGACACGCCTCGACGCACCGCGGATGCCTGCAATGCAGGCAGCGCGACGCTTCGGTCAACGCCTCCTCCGTATCATAGCCGTAACATACCTCTTCGAAATTGGTCGCACGCCGTTGCGGATCCTGTTCGCGCACGGGGACGCGCGGTATTTTGTTTGCCATACTCGTCGATAATTCCTATTTGTTCAATCCTATTTTGCATACGTGGCCGCCGGCCCGTTCGGCATCGAGAGCGGCGCGGCGCTGCTCCTCGGAGCGGTACATCCCCTGACGGCGTATCGCTTCGTCGAAATCGACCTCATGGGCATCGAACTCCGGCCCGTCGACGCAGGTGAAGCGCGTCCGGCCGCCCACCGTAACGCGGCAGGCGCCGCACATGCCCGTACCGTCGACCATCAACGCATTGAGCGACACGGTGGTCTTCAATCCGTATTTCGCGGTGGCCGCCGCCACGAACTTCATCATGATCATCGGCCCGATGGCAACCGCTTCGTCGTACCGTTCGCCTTGGCTTACGAGTTGTTCGAGCAGCTGCGTAACCAACCCGTGGAACCCCGCCGAACCGTCGTCCGTAGCGAGATAGAGGCGATCGGCCACGGCGTGCATCTCGTCGGTATAGATCAGCATGTCGCGCGTCTTGGCTCCGATGATGACATCGGCCCGGACGCCGCGTTCATGCAGCCACTTGACCTGCGGATAGACCGGAGCGGTACCTACGCCGCCCCCGATGAAGAGATAACGGCGGCCCGCCAGCTCCTCGGGATGGGCGACGAACTCCGACGGGCGGCCCAACGGCCCGGCGAAATCGGTCAAAGCCTGACCGGCCTCCAACGAACAGATTTTACGGGTCGAGACGCCGATGGTCTGGATGACGAGGGTTACGCAGCCGCGATCGGCATCGTAATCGGCAATGGTGAGCGGAATGCGTTCGCCGGTCTCGCCGGCCCGCACGATGACGAATTGGCCGGGATGCGCCGCACGGGCGACCCGCGGGGCCGAAACCGTCATCGACCAGATGGTTTCGGCCAACCGCCGTTTTTCAAGAATGGGATAGTTCATGTTCGATATTCGTTGATACGGATGCCCCGTATTTCATTCTTTCATGGCAGCGTGCTATCGCGGCGCCAACAACAGCGCCGTAACGCGCAGCTGACGCATCGGACGGGCCGGATCGTTGGTGATGATCGACAGCCGGTCGAGCAGCGGGCCGTAGTCCGCTTCCGACGGACGAATCGACACCTCCACCGTCAGGCTGTCGTGCGGAGCCACCCGCATACCCGCCCGCAGCGACGTCTCGATCTGCCCCCTGTGCTCCACGGCCCGCACGATGAGCTCGCCCTCGCCCTCGTTGGACAGCACGAATGTCCGCCGTTCGACCGGCGTATCGTGATTCACTTCGCCGAATTTCAGGATGTTGCCGGACAGCCGCAGCACGGGCGCCGGTTTTCCGCGCAACGCAGCCGAATCATCCACGGCGATGCCATGCGCCATGAGCACCGTTCCGTTGCTCCGGCCCGCGACCTCCACTTCGAACGCATCCTTCATCGTCCCGTAGCGGGGCTTCGCCGCCGGAATCGAATAGGCCAGGTCGATGGTGCCGCGTTCGCCCGCAGCGATCCGCCCGGGCGCCGTAACGCGCAAGCAACCGCTCGTCTCCTTCGGCCGCAGCCGGAACTCGACCGGACGGTTCGACGTATTGACATACTCCACCGCGGCATGAACCTCGCGTCCGACCCGCAGATAGGAGAACGAACTGTGCGACGTACTCAAACGCACGCCCCCGCCCGCATCGACTGGATAGAGCTCCTCGATGCTTTTGGGTCGCGGCACCACCGTTCCGCCGATGGTCAGCGCAGCGATTTTTTTCCGGTCGGACGAATAGACCGACAGCTGTTTGGAAAAAGCGCCCGGACGATTCAGCGGGTCGTAAGTTACCGTAATGCGGATCGAATCGCCCGCCCGTACGGGTTTGCGGGAAAACTCCGGCACGGTGCACCCGCACGTGGTAACGACATCGAGCACGACGATCGGCCGGTCGCCGCGATTGACGCCCGTAAACGTACAGGAGACTCGTCCGTCGACTTCGCGGATCGTGCCGAAATCGTGGTGATCGGACTCGAAAACGAGCTGCGCCCGCACGACCGAAACCGGCCACACCGCCAACCAACAAAGCATCCAGGTCCTTGCATTCATCGTTATCCGTTTCTCGCTTGAGCGGTTTGCAAAACCGCTCGATTTCCGCTCTTCGGCCCGCCAACGCAGCAAGCCGTCCGACCGCCGCAAAGTTACGAATTTTTCCGTTCCTCGCATCATCAGGTTCATCGTTGCCGGTTCAAAATCGCCGTTTTTCCGACTTTCGATCGAAAAATCAACCCTCCGAGTGTCGTTTATTAACAAATGAGGAATTAATTTTGCGGCATGCGATGCGGCAACGCGCGCGTCCTGAACAGAAACAACCATCCTGCGCGATGAAACGGTTGGCCATCCGTGTCGACTGAAACGGCCGCGAAGAGGCCTTTCAAAAACGAATTTTGTTTTACTCCCGCTCGGCAAAACGAAAACAAGTTTTGTTTTGCCCTTGCTTATTCGTATCTTTGCGGACAATCCGAATAAAACGACATTGCGATATGGCAAAGGAACTGAAAGATTTGACCAAATCCGAAGAAAACTACTCGCAGTGGTACAACGATTTGGTCGTGAAGGCCGGTCTGGCCGAAAATTCGGCCGTGCGCGGTTGCATGGTCATCAAACCCTATGGCTACGCCATCTGGGAGAAGATGCACGATGCGCTGGACAAAATGTTCAAGGAGACGGGCCATCAGAATGCCTATTTCCCGCTTTTCATTCCGAAATCTTTCTTCTCGAAGGAGGCCGACCACGTGGAGGGCTTCGCTAAAGAGTGCGCGGTGGTAACCCACTACCGGCTGAAAAACGATTCCGCCGGAAACGGCGTCGTCGTCGATCCCGATGCGAAGCTCGAAGAGGAGCTGATCGTGCGCCCTACTTCGGAAACCATCATCTGGAGTACGTACAAGAACTGGATCCATTCGTATCGCGACCTGCCCATCCTGTGCAACCAGTGGGCCAACGTCGTGCGATGGGAGATGCGGACGCGTCTGTTCCTGCGCACGGCCGAATTCCTGTGGCAGGAGGGTCATACGGCCCATGCGACCCGCGAGGAGGCGATCGAAGAGGCCGCGAAGATGGTGCATGTCTATCAACGGTTCGCCGAGGAGTGGATGTCGCTGCCGGTCGTCGTGGGCCACAAGTCGCCCAACGAACGCTTCGCCGGTGCGGAGGATACGCTCACGATCGAGGCGCTGATGCAGGACGGCAAGGCGCTGCAAAGCGGTACGTCGCACTTCCTGGGGCAGAATTTCGCCAAGGCGTTCGGCGTGCAGTATGCCAACAGGGAGGGCCAATTGGAGTACGTTTGGGCTACGTCGTGGGGTGTGTCGACCCGCTTGATGGGTGCGCTCATCATGGCCCATTCGGACAACAACGGACTGGTCTTGCCGCCGAAGTTGGCGCCGATCCAGGTGGTCATGGTGCCGATCTACAAAGGGCTGGAACAGCTCGGCGAAATCCGTACGCGTTTCGAGGCGATCGCCGCCGCCTTGCGCGAAAAGGGCATCAGCGTGAAGATCGACGACCGCGACAATGTCCGTTCGGGTTTCAAGTTTTCGGAGTACGAGCTCAAGGGCGTGCCGGTGCGACTGGCGATGGGCCCGCGCGATTTGGAAAACGGCACCATCGAACTCGTGCGCCGCGATACGCTTGAAAAGGAGACCCGTCCGCAGGAGGGGCTTGTCGAATATGTCGAACAGCTGATGACCGAAATCCAGCAGAATATCTATCGCAAGGCGCTCGTTTTCCGCGATTCGATGATCACGAAGGTCGACACGTGGGAGGAGTTCCGGCGTGTGTTAGATGAAAAGGGCGGATTCGTTTCGGCCCACTGGGACGGCACAGTCGAGACCGAGATCGCCATCAAGGATGCGACGAAAGCGACGATCCGCTGCATTCCGTTCGATGCGCCGGACGAGGAGGGCGCGTGCATCTTCTCGGGCAAGCCGTCGCATCGGCGTGTGCTCTTTGCGCGCAGCTATTGATCGCCCGGCCTGACCGTGTTGTCCTCGTCGGGGCGCGATAGCTCCGCGCCCCTTGCCGGACGGTGCTCTCCCCGAGCATTAATGGAGGGGCGATCTTCTTCAAAAGCGGACAGCGGCCTCACCGCATAAGGAACCGCTTTCAAAAGCGGCGCGTTGACAAAAATTCGGCGAGTTTGCGGATTGCGCGGCCGCGGTGCGATACGGCATTCTTTTCGTCGGCCGTCATCTCCGCAAAGGTCTTGGAAAATCCGTCGGGAACGAAGAGCGGGTCGTAGCCGAACCCCTCGCGGCCGATCGCATGGTCGATGATGCGGCCTTCGACTATTCCTTCGAACCGATACTCCTCCCCGTCGAGCAGCAGCGCGACGACCGTGCGGAAGCGCGCCCGACGGTCGGCGACTCCCGCCAGGTTCCGAAGCAGCAATTCGTTGTTCGCGGAAAAATCGTGGCTGTCGGTGGCGTAGCGGGCCGAATGTACGCCGGGCGCCCCGCCCAGGGCCGCAACCTCCAACCCCGTATCGTCGGCAAAACAATCCATGCCCATGCGGTCGTACAGATAGTGCGCTTTTTGCGAGGCGTTGCCTTCGAACGTGTCGCAGGTCTCGGGAATCTCCTCCGTAATGCCGCATTCGCGCGGGGTCGTCAACTCGAATCCGGGCCCCAGAACGGCCTGCACTTCGGAGAGTTTATGGGCGTTGTTCGTTGCGAACAGCAATTTTCTTGAAGGGGGTGTCATGCCTTTACCTGTTTTTGAGGAGAAGCCGTTCGGGTCTATTTGATTACTTTCATCCTTTCCAACCGGTCGTCGACGTCCATCTTGTCGATGATGGTCTTCACGAGCCGATCCATCTCCGAACCTTCGGTGTAGTCGGCCGGGCAGACATGGTTTACGCGGTTGTCGTGGATCAGCGAGGTCAGCTCCTTCGGATTGCCTTTCTGGTCGGGGTTGTAGACCGCGATGGAGTGGCCGCCGTAGTTCTTGACCAACCTCATGCACGGAATGTCGGTCGTCCCGTCGCCCACGTAGATCATGTGGCGGAACGGCACGGGACGTTCCTCCTCGGGGATATAGCGGTTCACCAATTTGGCATCGAAGACCGATTCGACCCCCTTGTTGATTTTGAAGATGAATTGCGTCTTGTTGGTGTAGTTGACCGCCACGGCGGGCCAGTAGGCGACGCCGTCGATGTCGTAGAGGAACGAGCAGGCGTAGATTTTGCGAAATTCGTGGGCGATGCTGGTGCCTTCGATGATCTCTTTCAGCCCCGACGAGTTGATGTAGTGCAGCATGCGTATTCCCCGTGCGGCAGCATAGGCGTTGATTCTGCCGAACCATTCGCGGACGCCGGCGAAGAGCGTTACGCGACGGCCCGATTCCTGAAACGCCTCGCGGCGCAGCGAAAGCCCTTTCGAGCGGGCGGCCTGGATCATGCGGGCCATGTAGGTCAGCACCATGTCGGCGTCCTGCTGTTCGGCGAGCGAGTTGGCTTCGCTCCAGAACTCTTTGTTGCTCTTGCCTACGGCCGGAATGAAGTCGTATTCCTGCATGTTGCCGGGTGCCAGCGTCCCGTCGAAGTCGTAGATCAGCGCAATTGTGAATCGGCAATCGGTATTGTCCATAGTAGGGAGGAAAAATTTTTACGAAGATAGGAATTTTTTTATTAACTGGCACGGATCGCCCCGTTTGAACGTCCGTTTTTGAAAGTCTGTCGAAGGGGTCGATGAGGATTTTTTTACGACGGCCGACAAAAAACGGGCTTGTGGTGCGGATATTGCTCGAATCGTCGTACCTTTGTATCGGTTCGGCCGGTAGCGCAGATCGCGTT
Organism: uncultured Alistipes sp.; assembly: GCA_947629705.1. GTDB lineage: Bacteria > Bacteroidota > Bacteroidia > Bacteroidales > Rikenellaceae > Alistipes. The sequence continues at coordinate 14,817 of CANREN010000017.1, forward strand.
TTGAATCGCGAAAGTTAATTATATATAATAAAAAAAATTATGGAATGGAAAGAATTGGTGGCCCGGCGCCGCAGCATTCGTAAATTCGTCGACCGCCGCGTCCCGCAGAAATCCGTCGAGCGGCTGCTCGACGTCGCTTTGGCGGCTCCGTCGTCGCACAACAGTCGGTCGACCCGTTTGTTGGTGGTCGACGATCCCGCCATCGTGGCGCGCATGGCCAAGATGCGCGACAGCGGTTCCGAATTTATGGTGCACGCACCGTTGGCCATCGTCGTCCTGGGCGACAAATCGAAGACGGATTTGTGGGAGGTCAATGCCGCCATCGCCGCGACGATGATCCAGTTGACGGCCGTCGACGAGGGTCTGGCTTCGTGTTGGGTGCAGATCGCCGGACGGCCGCGTGTCAAGGCCCTGCCCGACGGCGAACGCGCTGTGGACTATCTGCGCACGTTCCTGCCCATCCCCGACGGGTGCGAACCTTTGTGCGCCATTGCGTTGGGGTTTTCGGACTACCAGCCCGCGCCGCTGCCCGGATCCGACGATCGGGCCCGCATCATCCGGATGAAGCAGCCGTCAATACGTTAAACAGCAGCCCGTTTCCCGATCAATGCGCTTCGAGCCAGTTGTTGCCGATGCCGTAATCCACCAAAAGACGGACGCGCAGCTTCGCGGCGTGCTCCATTGCTTCGGTTACGATGCGGACGACCTCTTCCTGCTCGTTGCGGAGCATGTCGACGACCAATTCGTCGTGCACTTGGAGGATGACCTGCGAACGGATGCCCGCTTCGGCGAAACGCCGGTGCACGGCGATCATCGCGATCTTCATGATATCGGCCGCCGATCCCTGGATCGGGGCATTCACGGCATTGCGTTCGGCCAGACCGCGTGCTACGGCGTTCTGCGACTTGATGTCGTTCAGATAACGGCGGCGGCCGAAAATCGTCGCCACATACCCGTCCGTGCGGGCCTGTTCGGCCACCCGATCCATGTAGGCGCGCACCTTCGGATACGAAACGAAATAGCCCTCGATGAGGTCGCGGGCCTCTTTGCGCGGAATTTCCAGCCGCTGGCTCAATCCGAAGGGAGAAATGCCGTAGATGATGCCGAAATTGGCCGTTTTCGCACGGCGGCGCTCTTCGTGCGTTACCTCGTCGAGCCGTTTCCCGAAAAGCAGTGCGGCCGTTGCGGCATGGATGTCCTCGCCGTGTTCGAAGGCGGCGATAAGCGATTCATCCTCCGACAAATGGGCCATCAACCGCAATTCCACCTGACTGTAATCGGCCGAAAGCAGCAGATGGTCGTCGTCCGACGGGATAAAGGCCTCGCGGATGCGGCGGCCTAATTCGTCGCGCACGGGAATGTTTTGCAGGTTGGGGTTGGTCGACGACAGCCGTCCGGTCGCCGTAACCGCTTGGTTGAACGAGGTGTGGATGCGTCCCGTCGTGCGGTTGACCAACTGCGGCAGCGCCTCGACGTAGGTCGACAACAGCTTTTTCACGCCGCGGTATTCCAGAATCTTGTCGACGATGCGGTATTTGCGGGCGAAACTTTGGAGGTACTCTTCGTCCGTGCAGAATTGTTTCGTGCGGGTCATCTTGGGCTTCTCGGCGATGCGCATCTTGCTGAACAGCACCTCGCCCAATTGCCGCGTGGAGTTGATATTGAGGGTCGGTTCGTCCGCCTCCTCGCGCACGTCGGCCTCTAATTCGGCCAATTTGCGGTTGAGCTCGACGGCGTATTCGTTCAGCGCGGCCGTGTCGATCCGGACGCCCGCCATCTCGATATCGGCCAGCACCTCGATCATCGGTTCTTCGATCTCGCAATAGAGCTTTTGCAGCCCGATCCGCTCCACCTGCGGCCACAACACCTGTTTCAGTTGCAGCGTAATGTCGGCATCCTCGGCGGCGTACTCCGTAACCCGCTCGACGTTGACCATGTCCATCGTCAGCTGGCGGGGGCCCTTGCCGATGAGCGTTTCGATCTCGATGGGCCGGTAGTCGAGGTAGCGTTCGGCCAATGCGTTCATGTTGTGGCGCGATTCGGGGTCGAGCAGATAGTGGAGAATCATCGTGTCGTACTTCAACCCGCGCACCGCGACGCCGAGGCGGCGCAGCACCATCAGATCGAACTTCACGTTTTGGCCGATTTTGGCGATCGCCCCGTTTTCGAACAACGGGCGGATCAGGTCGGCGTATGCCGCCGTATTCGTTTCATCGAAAGGGATATACCACGCTCGGTGCGGCTCGACGGCGAGCGAAAGCCCGACGATGCGGTCGTTGAAGATATCCAATCCGGTCGTTTCCGTATCGAAACAGAACTCCGGATAGGTCGCGACTTCGGCCAGGACCTCGCGCAGCCGGTCGGCATTGTCGACTAACGTGTAGGTGTGCGGCGTGGTGAGGGCCGTAGCCGGCTCGTGGATTTCGGCCGCCTCATCCGGTCGGGCTGCCGCCGATGCCGAAGCGGCAGCCGGTTGTTGCAGGGTCGGTTGGGCCGGTTGGGGAGCCGCGAATGCTTCGAACAGGTTGCCCTGCCCCGCGAGGGCCGCCCGCTTCGAAGCGGCGGATTTCGCACGGGCCATTTCGGCGAGCTGGGTCTGGTCCTCCTGATGCGGAACGTCGGAATCGGGCTCGGGCGGAGCCAGATTGGCAATGTCGTACAGGAAGGCCTTGAAGTCCAGTTCGGCGAACAGGGCCCGCAGAGCGTCGATATGCGGTTCGCAGAGGACGAGCTCCTCGGCGCGGAACTCGATGGGTACGTCCAACCGGATGGTGGTCAGCTTCTTGGCCAATCGCAGCTTGTCGCCCCATGCGGCGATCTTTTCGCCCTGCCTGCCGGCGATTTTGTCGACATTGGCCAAAATGTTCTCTACGGTTCCCCACTCCTGCACCAACTTGCAGGCGGTTTTTTCGCCGATGCCCGGCACGCCCGGAATATTGTCCGACGTATCGCCCCACAGGGCGAGGATGTCGCGCACTAATACCGGATCGTCGATGCCGTACTTCTCGCGGATGGCCGATCGGTCGACGATTTCGATGCGGCCGTCGTGTCCCTTCTGCTTGTAGATTTTGCAATGCTCGCGCACCAACTGTCCGTAATCCTTGTCGGGCGTTACCATGAATACCTCGTAACCGGCTGCGGCGCCCTTTTGCGAGAGCGTGCCGATGACGTCGTCCGCTTCGTAGCCCTCGACCTCCAAAATCGGGATGCGCATCGCCTCCAACACCCGTTTGACGTAGGGGATCGAGATCAGAATATCTTCGGGCGTCTCGGTGCGGTTGGTCTTGTATTCGGGAAAGAGGTCGCGGCGGAAGCTTCCGCCCTTGGGGTCGAACGCCACGCCCAACAGATCGGGACGTTCGCGTTTCAGGATGTCGCGCAGGAACTTGACGAATCCGAAAACGACCGAGGTGTTCATGCCCGTGCGGTTGCGCATGGGTCGTCCCATGAAAGCATAGTAGTATTTGAAAATCAACGCATAAGCATCGATCAAAAAGAGCTTTTTCATGTTGCGATTATCAATTTGAATGTACGAATGATTTTTATCCGCATCCTCCGATCCGCGCCTTTTATTAATAAGGCCCTACCGCATAGGGAACGCCTTTCAAAAGGTGCGGCCGGTAGCGAAGGAAGCCTTGAAAGGCGGATAGAGGTTCCACCGCATAGCGAGCCGCTTTCAAAAGCGGTTGTCCTCTGCGACCCATTCGGCGAAGGAGGTGGCGGTTTCATGGAGCCGGAGCGCGTGCAGCTCAACCCTTTGCGGCAGCCGCGCACGGATGCGGGCGGCGAAATCCGCAAGCATGTTTTCGCAGGTCGGCCGGTAGTCGACCTCCGCGATATTGCGGAACTGCTGCCCGAGCATCTTCCGCAAGGCTTCGGTCCCGGCGGAGCGCTGAAGAATCAGCGCATGGTCGTGGCGCGCGATGATTTCGTCGTTGACGATGCGTTTCAATACGCCGAAGTCCATCACCATGCCCTCTTTCGGGTCGCCGACGGTCGCAAGCGGAGCGCCCTTCACCGTTACGAAAAGCCGGTAGGAGTGTCCGTGCAGCTCGCGGCAGGGGCCGTCGTATCCGTCGAGCGCGTGGGCCGCCTCGAACGAGAACTCTTTGGTCAGTCGGATGATCGCCATGTCGTGCAGCGTGTTATTGGATGGCGATCATGTTTCGGATCGAACGTTCGGCCCGACGCCGCACCGTCTCGTCGAGCTCGATAGCCGGACTTTCGCGTTCTAACGTGGAGCAGATATTTTCCAGCGTTACCATCTTCATGTAGCGGCAGTTGTTGCATCCGCACGTCTCGTCGTCCGGCGGTGCCGGAATGAAGGTCTTGTGCGGATAACGCCTGCGCATCTCGGCCAGGATGCCCGACTCCGTTACGACGATGAATTCCGATGCGCCGCTTTCGCCGCAGTAGGTCAGCATCGCGCCCGTGGAACCGACGAAATCGGCCACCTCGACGATATAGGCCCGGCATTCGGGATGGGCGAGGATGCTCGCCTGCGGATGTTTGCGTTTCAGCGCGAGCAGTTTTTCGAGCGAAAATTCTTCGTGCACGTGGCAGGCCCCGTTCCAGATGACCATGTTCTGCCGTCCGGTGAGCTTTTGGATATAGCTGCCGAGGTTGTGGTCGGGGGCGAAGATCAGCGGCTGGTCTTCGGGAATCGACCGTACGACTTTGAGCGCATTGGACGAGGTACAGCAGATGTCGGTCAGTGCCTTGACGCCGACCGTCGTGTTGACGTACGACACGACCTTGTGATCGGGATATTGCGCCTTGAAAGCGGCGAACTCCGCGGCATCGCACGAATCGGCGAGCGAACAACCCGCCTCGGGACAGGGAATCAGCACCTTTTTATCGGGGCAGAGCACCTTGGCTGTTTCGGCCATGAAGTGTACGCCGGCGAAAAGGATGATATCGGCCTCGACCGACTGCGCCTTGACCGCGAGCGCCAGCGAGTCGCCCAGGAAATCGGCGGCCGCCTGCACCTCGGGCCGCGTGTAGTAGTGGGCCAGAATGACGGCGTTTTTCTCGCGTTTGAGCCGCTCGATCCGCTCGCGCAGGCTGTTTTCGGATGCTTGCATTCAGACGGTCATAATGTCTTTCTCCTTGCGGGCGACGGCTTCGTCCAGGAGTTTCGTGAATTTGTCCAGCAATTTCTGAACCTTCGTTTCGCCCTCTTTCGATTCGTCTTCGGGCATTCCCTCCTTCTGCGCCTTCTTGAACGCTTCGACCGCATCGCGGCGGGCGTTTCGCAGACTGATGCGGGCCGTTTCGGCTTCGGTGCGCACCTGCTTGACCAACCCTTTGCGGCGCTCCTCGGTCAGCGGCGGAATGGTCAGCCGGATGGTTTCGCCGTTGTTCGAGGGGGTGAGACCGATGTTCGAATCGAGGATGGCCTTTTCGATGACGCGCAGCATCTTCTTGTCCCACGGTTGGATCAGAATCGTGCGGACGTCGGGTACCGTTACGCTCGCGGCGCCCGATACGGGTACCTGCGAACCGAAATAGTCGACCATCACGCCGTTGAGCACGTTGGGCGATGCTTTGCCGGCGCGTACGTTCAGGAGCTCCTCTTCGAGGTGGTCGATGGACTTCTGCATACGAGCGGAAGCATCGTTGAGAATCGTCGTGGTGTCCATAGTGCGGTATGATTTGAGTTTACATTTTTACGAGCGTGCCGATCGTCTCTCCGGCAAGCACCTTGCCTAAATTGCCGCGGGTGTCCATGTCGAAGACGATGATCGGGAGCCGGTTTTCGCGGCACAGCGTGAAGGCTGTCAAGTCCATCACCTTCAGCCGGCGGACGATCACCTCCTCGCAGGTGATTTCGTCGAACTTCACCGCCGAGGGGTCTTTTTCGGGATCGGCCGTATAGATGCCGTCGACGCGCGTGCCTTTCAGCAGGACGTCGGCCTCGATCTCGATGCCCCGCAGCGCCGATGCCGAGTCGGTCGTGAAGTAGGGATTCGACGTGCCGCCGCCGATGATGACCACGCAGCCCTGTTCCAGATACTCCAGCGCCCGCGCTTTGGAATAGTATTCGCCGACGGGCTCCATCCGGATGGAGGTCAGCACTTTGGCCTTGACACCGTTGTCCTCGAGCGCCGACTGCAGCGCCAACGAATTGATGATGGTGGCGAGCATCCCCATCTGGTCGCCTTTCACGCGGTCGAAGCCCCGTTTTGCGCCCGTCAGTCCTCGGAAGATGTTCCCGCCGCCGATGACGATGCCGATCTGCACGCCGTCAGCCGCCGCGTCACGGATCTGTTCGGCATAGGATTGGAGCACTTCGGGCGAGAGCCCGTATTTCTGTTGGCCCTGGAGCGATTCGCCGCTCAACTTCAACAGGATACGTCGGTATTTCATGCGTCTGCAGTTTGTTACGATGCTACGAAGATAGGAATTTTTCGGCAGAAATCCGCTATCCGTAAGCATAAATTCGCTATCTTTGGCTTCTGCAAATGGAAGCATTCGCCTACAGATATCTCGAACGGATCGATTCGCCCTGCGACCTCAAACGGTTGTCGATGGGCGAATTGTCCCGTTATTGTGAGGAACTGCGCCACTACATTATTGAGGAGTGTTCGGTGCACCCGGGGCATTTGGCTTCGAGTCTCGGCACGGTGGAACTGGCTGCCGCGCTGCACTATGTGTTCGATACGCCCGAGGATAAGATCGTCTGGGATGTCGGTCATCAGACCTATGCCCACAAGATCATCACGGGGCGCCGCGAGGCCTTCCGGACGAAGCGGCAGCTGGGCGGAATCAGCGGCTTCCCGCGCATGGACGAAAGCGAATACGATGCGTTCGGCGGCGGACACGCTTCGGTGTCGATTTCGGCCGCTTTCGGGATGGCGAAAGCCGCCGAGCTGCGCGGCGAGAAGCGGCAGGTCGTCGCGGTCATCGGCGACGGCTCCATGACCGGCGGACTGGCTTTCGAGGGGCTGAACAATGCCGGCGCCTCGAAAAATACCGATCTGTTGGTGATTCTCAACGACAACAACATGGCGATCGACCAGGCGACCGGCGCGCTGAAGAATTATCTGTTGAAGATATCGACGTCGGTTCGCTACAACCGTTTCAAACGGCGGGTATGGGGCCTTTTGTCGCATACGCCGCGGCTGCTGCACCTGTGCCGGAAAACATGGAACGGCATCAAGCTGGGGCTGCTCAACCATTCCAATCTCTTCGAAAGTCTCAATTTCCGCTACTTCGGTCCGGTCGACGGGCACAATCTGTCCGATTTGGTGCGGACGCTGCGGGCCTTGCGCGACATCGAAGGGCCCAAGCTGCTGCACGTGATGACCGTGAAGGGCAAGGGCTTCCGACCGGCCGAGGCCGACCAGTCGGTGTGGCACGCCCCGGGCCGTTTCAATCCCGATACGGGCGAACGCATTGCCTCGGAAGGGGGGGCCGACCGTTATCAGGACGTTTTCGGCCGGACGTTAGTCGATTTGGCCCGCCGCGACGAACGGGTCGTCGGCATTACGCCCGCCATGCCGTCGGGTTGTTCGATGAACCTGCTGATGCGCGAGATGCCGGCCCGCTGTTTCGACGTCGGAATCGCCGAGGAACATGCCGTAACCTTCTCCGCCGGGTTGGCGGCGGCCGGTATGCGCCCGTTCTGCAACATCTATTCGTCGTTCATGCAGCGTGCCTATGACAATGTGATCCACGACGTTGCGATCCAGCATCTGCCGGTCGTGCTGTGCCTCGACCGCAGCGGGTTGGTGGGCGAGGACGGCGTAACGCATCACGGCGTTTTCGATATGGCCGCTTTCGGGGCGGTTCCCGGGCTGACTATCGCTGCGCCGATGGATGAACTCGAACTGCGCAATCTGATGTACACGGCCTTGCAATCGGATCGGCCGTTCATGCTGCGTTATCCGCGCGGAGGCGGGGCAGGCGTCGCATGGCGCGACGTGCCGTTCGAGCAGCTGCCGATCGGCCGCGGACGGTGTCTGCGCGAAGGCGGCGGGGTGGCGCTGCTGACGGTCGGAACGACCGGCCATGCGGGCGCGCGGGCCGTCGAACGGGCCGTTGCTGCCGGCGTCGATGCGGCGCACTACGATCTGCGGTATGTGAAACCGTTGGACGAGACGCTGTTAGCGGAGGTGGGCCGCAGGTTCCGACGGGTGGTAACGGTCGAGGACGGCTGCCTGCGCGGCGGCGTGGGCGAGACCGTGGCGGCCTGGTTCAACCGACAGGGTTATGTCGCAGCGGTCGATGCGTTAGGGATCGGCGACGCGTGGGTTTCGCACGGCACGCCGGCGCAGTTGCAGGCCCTTTGCGGATTCGACGAGGAGGCGATTTTCAAGGCATTGACAACGACGTCCGGGAAATGATCGAACTATCCGGATGCGTGCCTGCGGACTGCGAAAGCGTAGCGGCCTCGCAGCGCAGGCGGCGACATAAAACGGGCCCGACCGTTGCGGTCGGGCCCGTACTTTGAAACGCCGCGACTTACAGGACACCCTGTTCGACCATCGATTTGGCCACCTTCATGAAGCCCGCGATATTGGCGCCCTTCATGTAGTTGATATAGCCGTTCGGCTCGGTGCCGTATTCGAGGCACGCCGTGTGGATCGACGACATGATCCGATGCAGTTTCGCATCGACCTCTTCGGCCGTCCAGTTGAGTTTCTGGGCATTCTGCGTCATCTCGAGACCCGACGTAGCCACGCCGCCGGCGTTCACCGCCTTGCCCGGGCCGTACGGAATCCTGGCCGCGATGAAAGCGTCGATCGCCTCCGGACGGCAGCCCATGTTCGATACTTCGGCGACGATCTTTACACCGTTGGCCAACAGCTGTTTGGCATCATCACCGTCCAATTCGTTCTGCGTGGCGCACGGCATGGCGATATCCACCTTGACCTCCCACGGCTTCCTGCCGGCGACGAACTTCGACCCCGGGAACTTGTCGGCGTAGGGTGCCACGACGTCGTTGTTCGAAGCGCGGAGCTCCAACATGTAGGCGATCTTCCCGGCGTCGAGGCCGTCGGCATCGTAGATGTATCCGTCGGGGCCCGAAATGGTAACTACCTTGGCACCCAATTCGGTAGCCTTGGTCGCCGCTCCCCAGGCCACGTTGCCGAAGCCCGAGATGGCGATGGTCTTGCCCTGGATCTCCATACCGGCCGTTTCGAGCATCTGGCGCAGGAAGTAGACGGCGCCGAAGCCCGTGGCCTCGGGACGGATCAGCGAACCGCCGTAGGTCATGCCCTTGCCGGTCAGCACGCCCGTATTCTCGCGGGCCAATTTGCGGTACATGCCGTAGAGGTAGCCGATTTCGCGGCCGCCGACGCCGATATCGCCCGCCGGAACGTCGGTCTCGGGGCCGATGTGGCGCCACAGCTCGGTCATGAAGGCCTGGCAGAAGCGCATCACCTCACGGTCGGATTTGCCCTTGGGGTTGAAGTCCGAACCGCCTTTCGCTCCGCCCATCGGAAGCGTGGTCAGCGCATTCTTGAAAATCTGCTCGAAGCCGAGGAACTTCAGAATCGAGGGGTTCACCGAGGGATGGAAACGCAGACCGCCCTTGTAGGGGCCGATGGCGTTGTTGAACTGGAAGCGATAGCCGGTGTTGACCTGTACTTCGCCGCGGTCGTCCACCCAGACCACCTTGAAGGTGAAACTGCGATCGGGTTCGACGATCCGTTCGGCGATGCGGTTGGCTTCGAATTCGGGGTGGCGGTTGTACGCCTCCTCGACGGTCATCAATACCTCGCGAACGGCCTGAAGGTATTCGCTTTCACCCGGATGCCGGCGTTCCAGGTCGGCCATCAATTTTTCGACATTCATAACAGCGGTTTTATTAGTTGGTTTTATGCTTTTGCGGAAGTATCCGCTTCCGTTGGTCGCTTGTTTTGTTTGCGGCGTTCGGGAGCCGCGCGATCCGCAGCCTCGGCGGGCGTTTCCGAGCAACAGCTTGCGGACCGTTTCCGTCGGCGGCATCCGACTATACAAATATAAACAAACGATTTCGAATTACAAGCGATTTTTTTTCGAAAGTCGCCCGATTTATTTACTTCATGCGAAAAGGAGCGTGTCCATTCGGACACACTCCTCATCCTGCCCTGCACTTCCGCGTTTACGGAAGAGCGGAAAGACACTCCGGAATTACTTCATATAGATCACGAGCCGCATGCCAGCCGTCAGATTGCTGGAAGTCAAATGGTTCCATGCAACCACATCGCGTACCGAGACGTTGTAGGTCGCTGCAATCGTGGCAATCGTTTCGTTGTCTTTCACTTCATGCACGATTTGCAGCGCATTGGCCGGTTGGCTCGCGCCTGTTACCTGCTGTACGGCTTGGTCAACAGGAGCATTCTTGTCAAGGTAGACCGGATTACCCTCTACGATATATTTAGTTTTGCCGTAGAGAATCGCATTCCAACCCTTGGCTTTGACCACAGCATTGCTCAATGCGACGGCTCCCGGATATTTTTCAATGGCGTCGTCAACCGCCTCTTTTACATCGGGAATACCCAATGGGACACAAAAAATTATCCCTTTCGAGTCAGCACCGGTAACACGCTGATCGGCTTGTTTGAGTGAAATTTCCTGACCGATGGGCACATTTTTCGATGAAATCAGTGTTACATCGAACAGACGCTGCGAACAACCGCCTAATAGCAACGTGCAGCAGAATGCCGATAAGGTAATTTTTTTACCTTTCATAATGAAATAAATGTTTGATCGCCGTTCCGGCACCTTGGACGACGGGTTTCTATTCGGTTTGAGTAAACGGAAAGCGTGGAATCATTCCTTATTAAAAATCCATGAAAACAAAAGCTAATTAAAGGAAAACAATGAAAGCAAATGCAAATTAAATAGCTGTATTATAATGTGTTTATAATGTTTTCCGGATTTCAGCCTTTTTCAGTTTCCTAAAATCTTTTTCGGGATAGTTGGGAACATTTGCAGGAAATATTTTTTTTATATTTGCAGTGTGAACCAAATTCTGTGTGCTGGTATGAAAGTGAGCATATATCTAAATCCCGTCAAGAAGA
>CANREN010000018.1 GCA_947629705.1 uncultured Alistipes sp.
CCCCTCGACTTGCATGTGTTAGGCCTGCCGCTAGCGTTCATCCTGAGCCAGGATCAAACTCTCCATTGTATTGAAATGAATTTGTCTAAATCTTTCGCTCAAATCTCAAAGGTATTGTTTGAAATCACTCTCCGAAGAGAGTGGAAAAACTATTTAGCTGCTCAATCACTTCAAAGAACGCTGTTCTTATATTGCTATGAAGAACGTTTCTCGTTTTGTTCTGTTCCGTCCGTTTTTCGGAGCGGAAAGTGGTGCAAAGGTAAATCATTTTTTTGAACCGCCAAAACTTTCGGAAATTTTTTTTCGAAAATTTTTCAGAACCTTTTCGCTTACCCTTTCGAGAAGCATCTCTTTCGGAAAGCGGGTGCAAAGGTAAATCGTTTTTTGGAATCTCCAAAACATTTTGCAACTTTTTCTCAAAAAAAAACACAAAAAGTCTTTTGCGGTATCCCGGAAGGGCTCTTTATTAAAACAGCGATCTACCGAACGACCGGCCGCATCACCGATTGGGCATCGATCTTCCCAAATCACGGAGGAGTTCCGGCACATGACCGCTGCAAATCTTTCGGATACGGTCTTCGGGATCAATGATGACTTTCGCAGGAAAACGCTGCACGCCATAAAGTCCCTTTACGCCGTCCGATTTCGAGTCGCAGCGCTGCACCCACGGCAAAACGAAAGTGCGTTTTTTTTTCGTATCTTCGCCCCGTCCTAAATTCTCGACCGATCATGTTTCGCCCTATTATATATATAGGTGTGCTGCTGTCGGCGGCCTGCACCTGCCGATCTGCCGACCTCGACCTGCAAACCGGCGACCTGCTGTTCCAATGCGGCACGGGCGCCATGACCGAAGCGATCACCGATGCGACCGGCCGCAGCGAACGACTGAATTTCACCCACGTGGGGATCGTGCTGCACACCCCGACAAACGGCCTCCATCCGCGGCGGGGCTGTGCAACGGATTCCGTCTTGGAAGCGACGACCGAAGGCGGAGTTCGGATCGTTTCACTCGAAAAATTCCTTGCCCGATCGGCCCGCATCGACGACCGGCCCGCGGGCGTTGCGATGCGGATGCACGACACGACGGGCGTCGCGGCATCGGTCGCACGCGCCCGAAAAGTGTCGGGAGCCTCTTACGACTACTCGTTCCGCCCCGACAACGGACGTTACTATTGCAGCGAGCTGGTCTACGAAACCTATCTGCGTTCCGACGGAACGCACCGCTTCAACGCTCGCCCAATGAACTTCCGGGCTCCCGACGGCACGATGCCCCGTTACTGGCAGAAACTGTTCGAACGTTTAGGCGAGCCGATCCCCGAAGGTCTGCCCGGCACGAACCCGAACGATTTGTCGCAAGAAGAAAACCTGTACGAAATCCGCCGCTGGTTCTGACGGCAGCCCGCTGCGACCGCATACCGACAAGCCGGACAATTTACGCAGATATTCGCGCCGACAGGTTGCAATCTCCGAAAAAATGATTACCTTTGCGGGCTATGTTTAACTAATTAACCGTTTACGACAATGCCGAAAATGAAAACCAATGCCGCGGCGAAGAAACGTTTTACCTTCACCGGCACAGGAAAGATCAAGCGCCAACACGCTTATCACAGCCACATCCTGACCAAAAAAACGACGAAACAGAAACGCAATCTCTGCTACTCGAGCACCGTTTCTGCGGCTGACGAAGCCAAAATCAAGAACTTGTTGGTCAAATAACCGGCCCGCAAGCAACATTTTTTATTAACCGGAGCAGAACAGCCCCAAAGAATGCGGGAGAACCGCATCGCTGCGAGCTCTTCAAAAACTTTACATTATGCCACGTTCAGTCAATGCTGTTGCGTCTCGCGCAAGAAGAAAGAAAGTTTTGAAACTTGCCAAAGGCAACTTTGGTTCAAGGGGAAACGTATGGACCGTTGCGAAAAACACGGTCGAAAAGGGGTTGCAGTTCGCCTATGCGCACCGCCAACTCAAGAAGCGGACGTTCCGTTCGCTGTGGATCACCCGTATCAACGCCGGTGTCCGCCCCTACGGGATGACCTATTCGCAATTCATCGGCAAACTCAACGCCAAAGGAATCGTGCTGAACCGCAAGGTGCTGGCCGATCTCGCGATGAACGAGCCGAAAGCATTCGAGGCAATCGTTAATCAAGTTAAATAGTTTTGCTCTCCGCGCAACGAACGTCGCTCGATCGTCCGAACGCATCGGCCCGAGCAGCACGAGCGACAGCGAGGAGAAAAATAGCAGAGCGGGGTTCCCAACAGAACCCCGCTCTTTTTACATAGCCTAATCTCTTCATCGCCGCACAAGCGGCACCCGCAAATCCGAACGGATGTCGGAGCCGTCAAGCAAAATGCGGAGTAAAAGCGTCCGGCGGAGGGGCCGGTTTGCCTGCAAACCCGCGTCAGGCGCCTGCAGCCAGCGTCGGACCGCACGCAGCAGCAGGTGAAGAGACCGACGGAGCGTTTTCGGGCACTTTTTGACGGATCAAAAGTGCAGATAACCGCGTCAGAACGGAAGATCGTCGGCACCGGAGGCCGCAGCCGGCTCCGAAGCATACGACGGCTCCCCGCCGAGCGGCGGCAGGTCGGGCATCGGTGCGGCAGCCGGCGCAACGACCTCTTTAGGCTGCAACCGCCACGCACGCACGTCGGTGTACCATCGTCCGTTGTACTCGCGCGATTCGATATTGACCGAAACGTGATAGGCCGCCCCCTCTTTCAGTTTGGCGACGTCGTCCGGACGATTGAAAAAGGTTACGCAGAGTTTGCGTGTGAAATTGCCCTCCTGCATCTCGAAAACGACATCCTGACGCTGCCATTCGCCGCGCGCCGAAGCTCCTTTCGTCACGGGCATCATTTTGTAAACGGTTCCTTCAAATTCCATCGTTCAAAACCTCGCAAATTGTTCGGCAAATATAACTATTTTTGCAAAAAATCCGCACCATGACACAGCAGGAAATCGACGAAAAATTCATGCGGCTCGCACTGAACGAAGCCCGCAAAGCGCTGGATCGACAAGAGGTTCCGATCGGAGCGATCATCGTGGCGAACGACGCCGTAGTCGGACGGGGCCACAATTTAGTCGAGACGCTCGACGATCCGACGGCCCATGCCGAAATGCAGGCGCTGACGGCCGCCGCCTCGACCATCGGAAGCAAATATCTGAAAGATTGTACGTTGTACGTTACGGTCGAGCCGTGCATCATGTGCGCCGGAGCCATCGGATGGGCACAGATCGGTCGGGTCGTCTGGGGCGCCGACGACCCGAAACGCGGCTGCCGATGCTATTCCGGGCAGGTTTTCCATCCGAAAACGACCGTCGTACGAGGCGTCCTGCAAGAAGCGTGCAGCCTCTTAATAAAAACCTTTTTTGAGAGCTTGCGGGCGTAGATTTTGCAATATCTGAATATATTATTAATTTTGCATGAAAATCGCGGCCGACCCTGCGGGCGTTCGGAACCGATTTTTTCGATACGACACCATAAAACCGACAACACGTAAACAAACCAACATCACGAAAATGAAAAAGTTATTCGTATTGATCGCAGCCTTGACGGCGACGATGTCGCTCTCGGCGCAAGACCTCTCGACGCTGTTCAACGAAGGCGCATCGGCTTATCAGAACAAGGATTTCTCGGGTGCTGCCGCCAAATTCGAATCGATCATCGCCCAAGACAGCGAAGGCGTCGACGAAGTAACGGCCAAGGCAAAACAGTACCTGCCGATCTGCTACCAAAACATGGGGCAAATGGCCGCCGCGAAGAAGGATTTCGACGGAGCGATCGCACAGCTGACGAAGGCTGCCGAGCTGGCCGAACAATTCGGCGATGAATCCCGCGTCAGCAAGGTCAACAACGTGCTGTCGAAAGTCTATCAGGTACAGGGCGGTACGGCATACAACAACAAGGATTACGCAAAGGCGGCCGAGATCTTCGCCAAAGGCTATGCGGCCAATCCGCGCAACACGGAGATGGCGCTCAATTTGGCGATGAGCTACTGCGAATCGGGCAACTACGTGAAAGGCATGGAGGTGTACGAAAGCATCGCAGCCATGAATCCCGACAAGTATGGCGAAGCGATCGCCAAGGCCCAGGAGATGATGAAGCTCTACACGAACAACCAGGTAGCCAAGATGCAGGCAGCCAACGATTTCGACGGAATCATCAAGATGGCCGACGAGATGCTGGAGAAGAATCCGACGAGCGCCCTGGCTTTGAGCGTCCGGTTGCAGGCCTATGCCGGCAAGAAGGACTACGACAAGGTGATCGAGTTGGGTGAGGCTGCGGCCGAAGCACAGATCGATCCCGAGGACAAGAGCCAAATGTACTACCTGTCGGGGGTTGCCTACAACGCCAAGGAGATGAAACCGCAAGCCATCGCGGCATTCAAGAAGGTAACCGCGGGCCCGAATGCCGAGGGTGCGAAGGTTGCCGTGGCCGAACTCTCGAAATAAAAGACCCTTCTGACTGCATGACGAGGGCCGTCCGATAAATCGGACGGCCCTCGTCGTATCGCCGCGTCGATCAATCGTTCGCGACCTTCCTCTCCTTTTTCCGGTTGTTGTAGAGGAAGCGGCGTATCTTCAAAGTCGGCGTCTTCACGAACTCCTCTTTCTCCTCGACCACCTCCGAAATACGCGAAAAACGGCTGACCTTGGCATTCACGAACTCCAGAATCTCCTTTTTCAGCTGTTCGGTTTTGGCTTCCCAGGCTTCGCGCTTGTTCGCCCACTGCTCGCGCCAGCCTTCGAGCGTCGCCTCGATCTCCTCCCGATTGAAATGGACGAGCGCCACCAAATGGCCCTCCTGCTCCGTAACGATCGAATCCGTAATGAACACATGCGAATTGAGCACGCTCTCGATATCCTCCGGATAGATGTTTTCGCCGCCCGGGCCCACGATCATGTTCTTCAAACGTCCCTTGATATAGAGCCAGCCATCGGCATCGAATTCGCCCAGATCGCCCGTTCGGAACCACCCGTCGGCCGTGAAAGCCGCCGCGGTCGCTTCGGGATTCTTGAAATAGCCCTGCATGACGCTCGGCGAAAGGGCGACGATTTCACCCTGATGCGTTTCGGGATCGACGTTCTCCAAACGCAACTGCGCCCCGGGAACCACCGGCCCCGTCGAGCCCAACCGAACAATGTCGGGCGTAGCACCGGCCAACAGCGGAGCGGTTTCGGTCAATCCGTAGCCGATTCCGTAGGGCACCTTCGCGTCCAGGAGGAACTGTTCGGCCGCCCGATCGAGCTTCGCTCCGCCGATCCCCAGGAAACGCAGTCGGCGTCCGAAAAGTTTCATCAACTTTTTGCCTGCGATCCGATGCAGATAGCGGCGGACGAACCCGATGCGGTACATGGTGCGCCAAACGGCGTTGGAATTGAATTTAGCCAAAATCTGGCTGCGATAAATCTTTTCGATAATCAACGGCACGATCAGCATCACCGTAGGCCGCACCGACCGCAAGGCGGGCATCAGCACGGCGGCCGTGGGCGGACGGTCGAGATAGGCGACGCGCGCGCCCATCGCAAAGGGATAGATCATCCCGATGGAACACTCGTAGGTATGCGACAGCGGCAGCACCGAGAGAAAGACATCCTCGGGCCCGACCGGCATCATCTGTTCGAAGATATGGGCTTGGGCGCACAGCGCCGCATGGGAGAGCATCACGCCTTTCGGGCTCGAAGTCGTGCCCGACGTATAGATGATGGCCGCCGTATCATCGGGCTTCGGTTCGGAGGTCCGCCCCTGCCGGTGCACCCGCTGCGAGATGACCCTCAAATTCTTGGTGCGGATTACAATGTCGAACCGGGCGACGGTCGACTTCGAAAGTTTCGTGAAAAGTTTGTCGGAGACCAACAGCGCTTTCGCTTCGGAGTGTTCGATGATCATATCGAGCTCCTCGGTCGAGAAGTCGGGCAGAATCGGCACGACCACCATGCCGGCCGACGCGACGGCGAAATAGCCGATCCCCCAGTTGGGCAGGCTGCTGCTCAACAAGACCACCTTATCGCCGGGCTCGAGCCCCGCTCCCGTCAACAGATTCTGCACTTTCAGCATCCGCCGTCCGGCCTCGGCATAAGTAACCTCTTCGCCGTTGCTCATCGAAAACGCGACTTGCGACGCATATTTCTCAACGCTGTTGCGGGCCAGCCCGCAAAGTGTTCTGCTCGTCATAATTCGTCTTTTGCTCCGTGATAGAAACGGGAAATCGAATGCAAAATTACAATAATTCGGCTAAAAAACACTATTTTTGAGCGAAATCGTCCAAAATCGAACGGATTCGACGGCATGATCGCCCTTTGCGACATAAAAAAATACGCTGCCGACGCGGGATTCGACTGCTGCGGGGTCGCCCGATGCCGGCACTTCGCCGACAGCGAAGCGTATTTCCGCGACTGGCTGCGGCACGGTTATCAATCGTCGTTAGGGTACATGGAGCGCAACACCGAAAAGCGGTTCGACCCGCGGCGGTTGGTGGAACGGGCACGCACGGCCGTCGTCTGCGCCGTGGCCTACAAGAACCGGTTCAGCGAGGGCTACCCGCCCGACTGCCGCACCAAAGTGGCCTCCTATGCCTGCGACAGGGACTATCACACGACCATTCGGGAGATGCTGCGACGGCTGCTCGCCGCGCTGCGCGAACGATACCCGAATTTAGAGGGACGGGGGTTCGTCGATACGGCGCCGTTGGCCGAAAAGCGACTGGCCGTCGAGGCCGGGTTGGGATGGATCGGTCGGCAATCGCTGCTGATCACGCCGCAATACGGTTCGTTCGTGCTGTTAGGCGAGCTGCTCCTCTGCGACGAAACCGACGCCTACGACACCCCGTTCGAGGGGTCGCGATGCGGAGCGTGCCGGGCCTGCATGGAACACTGCCCGACGGGGGCCATCGTCGCGCCGCAGGTCATCGACACGAACCGCTGCATCTCGTGCCATACCGTCGAACGCGAACCCGCTGCGCAAATCGACCTGCACGGCTGGATTTTCGGATGCGACGAGTGCCAAAGCTGCTGCCCCTACAATCGGCAGGCCCCGTTCCACACCCATCCGGCCTTCGATCCCGTGTTCGATCCGCTGACTGCGGGGCCGGAAGCGTGGCGGTCGATGACGGAAGCGCAATTCGCCGAACGATCGGGCGAGACGCCGCTCACCCGCAGCGGCCTGGCCCGCATCAAAAAGAACCTTTATTAACCGGCATCTTGCCTACGATCCCTTCGGCCGCCGCTTTTGAATGTGAAACCATTCACTAACCCGATTCCGTGCAAAACGGCATACGGTTGCCGCTAAAAATTTGGAAGATTCGGCGATTTCGCGTACTTTTGCATCTCAATCATGATATATATCATATATAATATATGAATATCGCCATCGTTGGAACCGGTTACGTCGGGCTCGTCTCCGGAGCCTGCTTTGCTGAAACAGGCATCGACGTTACATGCGTCGATATCGACAGCCGGAAAATCGAACGGCTGCTCGCCGGCGAAATTCCCATCTACGAACCCGGATTGAGCGAACTCGTGCGCCGCAACGTCGAAGCCGGACGCCTCCACTTCACGACCGATCTGTGCACGTGCCTCGATCAGGTCGAGGTGGTCTTTTCGGCAGTTGGAACACCGCCCGACGAAGACGGATCGGCCGATTTGAGCTATGTTCTGGAGGTCGCCCGCACCTTCGGACGCCACATTCGCAAATACACGATTCTCGTTACCAAATCGACCGTTCCGGTCGGCACGGCCCGGAAGATCAAGGCCGCCATTCAGGAGGAGCTGGACCGCCGCGGCGAACGCATCGAATTCGAAGTGGCGAGCAACCCCGAATTTCTGAAAGAGGGCGCCGCCATCAAGGATTTCATGTCGCCCGACCGCGTGGTGGTCGGCATCGAGAGCGAACGCGCACGGAAAATCATGACGCGCCTCTACCGGCCGTTTCTGACCAACCATTTCCGCGTCTACTTCATGGACATTCCGTCGGCCGAGATGACCAAATACGCCGCCAACGCGATGCTGGCGACCCGCATTTCGTTCATGAACGACATCGCCAACCTGTGCGAACGGGTCGGCGCCGACGTCAACATGGTGCGGCGGGGCATCGGATCCGACAGCCGAATCGGCAAGAAATTCCTCTACCCGGGATGCGGTTACGGCGGTTCCTGCTTCCCGAAAGACGTCAAGGCCCTCATCCGGACCGCCGAGCAGAACGGTTATCCGATGCGGGTGCTGCGGGCGGTCGACGAGGTCAACGAGGAGCAGAAATCCATCCTGTTCCGGAAGCTCGAACAGCACTACGGCGGTGCGCTTGCCGGAAAGACCGTCGCCCTGTGGGGACTCTCGTTCAAACCCGAGACGGACGACATGCGCGAGGCTCCGGCTTTGGTCGTCATCGACCGGCTGCTGACGGCCGGCACGACCGTCAAGGTCTACGACCCCGTAGCGATGGCCGAGTGCAAACGGCGTTTGGGCGATCGGGTCGTCTATTGCAAGGATATGTACGAAGCGGCGACGGATGCCGATGCGCTGCTGCTGCTGACGGAGTGGAAGGAGTTCCGCGTGCCCTCGTTCACCGTGTTGGAACGACTGATGAAGGCGAAGGTGCTCATCGACGGCCGGAACATTTACGATGCCGAAGAGGTCGCCGAAGCCGGATTCACCTACTATAAAATCGGCTGAACCCCGAGGCCCTGCCGAAATCGGAATCGAAAGCGCCGCAGCGATTGGCTGCGGCGCTTTCGTTCGGGCAATGCTGCAAGAAGCGGCACCCTTTGTCTCGTAACCCTAAAAATGGATACCCAACGAAACAGTTACGAAATGTCGCGTGAACGACGTATCGTACAGCTCCGTCGTGCTGGCGAATGCGCCGGTGTTGTTGTCGTAGCTGTAAAACAGGCGATAACGGGACTGGTGGTCAGTCAGATGCTGATAGGCCACATCGAGCGATACCGTGCGCGAAAGATTCACGCCGGCACCGACCGAGAAATAGGAACTGTCGGTCGCCTGCGGCACCTCGTAGGCCAACGATTCATCCTTCAGCATCGACGACGAATAGCCGTATCCGGCCCGCAACGCGAAGATCGGCAGCGGACGAATCTCGACACCGGCCCGCAGGTTATTCGTTGCGCAGAAATTAGCTTTGAAGTCGGCTTTGTACTGCGCCGGGCCGAAATCGGCGCCGTCGGGCACGTTCTTCACCCGCATACCGTTGTACCAGTCGCGTTCGTAATCCACCGACACGATGGCGAACCGATCGAACGTGTACGAAGCGCCGAACATTAACCGCGTCGGCGAAACGAAATCCCAACTGTTTTCCACCTCGTCGTACTGGACGGGCGACTCTAACCGTTCAGCGGCACCCTGCACTCCGTCGACATTGGAGCGCAGCTTATAATCCATTCCGGCCCGATAGGATCGTTCGAGCGAATAGAAGGTCGGTGTATGTACGGCCATTCCCAACCGCAGGCCGGCCACGGGACGCACGATCACACCCACCTTGAAGTTCACCCCCGCCCCGTCGAGCACCGTGCGCTGCCACAAATCGGCATACTCCAACTGGGCCGGCAGCACGCCGCCCGGCCCATAGGCATAACCGTCATCGCCCTGGGCGAAATAGCCGTAATCCTCGCCGTAAACGAACGTGGAGGACTTATGGACGGCCTGAATGCCGAGCGAAGCCCCGACATAGACGATATTATCGATATTAACGCCCGCCGAGAGATTGAATTCGTTGACGGAGCCCGATTCGACCGCGTCGACCGACCGGCGAATCGACGCCCGCGGGCCGATGGCATCAGCCTCCCATACCCGATTTCCGCTCCCGTCCTCCACGACGTGGGTCATCGCACTCTTGTAAGCCAGCACGGCGGGCCAGAGATAGGGATTGCTATACTCCAACCGCCCATTCAATCCTCCTTCCGGATTGGTCTCGGGGAATACGCCGTACTGATTCATCTGCTGCGCGAATACATCGGCGATGCTCGGCACCATCGCACCGGCATAAGGGCTTTCAGACGCATAGGAATAACGGGTATTGAAGTCGGCGACGCGGCTCAATCCGAATCCGAGCGTAACGCTCACCAAATTTTTGTCCGCCTTTTCAACCAGATTGAACGCCACGCCCACGTCGGCAAAAGCGAAGCGATTCTTGTGGTTGCCGGCCCAAGGCTGGGTCTCGGAGGTCGCGGCCCGCGAGAAGCCCATCATCGGCGTGATCGACACTTCGTTGTGCCGGTACATGCCCAACCCTGCCGGATTGAGCGACATTGCCGTCAGGTCGGCGCCCAACGAAACGAACGCACCGCCCATGCCCATCGCCCGGGCCGTACCGAAATTCTGCGGACGGGCGATCGACGCGAAATCCCACGCCATCATCAGGTCGCGATTGAATGCCGCACCGCCGAACCGATAACCGGAGGTTCCCATCGGCTGGGCCTCCATGCCAAAGGGCACCGCGATCAGGAAGACGATGCAATATCTTTTCAACCAACTGTTTATCATATTCCGTCTGTTTTATTTGCTGTTTGCTTCTGTTTTTGCGCAGGCTCCCCCACGCTCCGCCCGTACAGGCTCCTGCCGACCGCTCGAAGTCCCGAGGATCAACGACCGCGGTTGTAACTGCCGCCGCCACGGGCTCCACCGCCGCTGCTGCCGCTGCCGCCCGAATATCCGCCCGAGCTGCCGCCGGTATTGCCGCGGCCGCTGTTGTAACTGCCGCCCCGACCGCTGTTCAACCCATTGTTATTGAGCCCGTTGTTCCGGTCGGAATTGTATCCGGGACGACGCGAATCGTTCGAAGGGGTGCGCGAACCGCTGTTGTAGCTGTTGTTCCGATTGCCGGTGCCGCGGTTGTTGTAGCTGCTTCGGCGGCCGCTGTTGTAGCCCCGTCCGTATCCGTCGTTCCGACCGCCTCCGGTCTGGCCGCCGCGCCAGCCGCTGTTGTTCGGACGTACATAGCTGTCGAGCCGATAGTTGTGCGGCCGGCGGTATCCCCAATGGCCATGCCAACCGGGAGCCCAACCCGGCCCCCACCCGGGTCGATACCACGGATCGTGCCACGGATAATAGGAGAATCCCCAGTTCCAGCCCCAAGCGGGATACCCCCACGAAGAATACCACCCCCACGAAGGCCCGAAGCCCCAACCGAAGCCCCAACCGAAGTTCCAGCCGCCGTACCAGCCGCCGGTATAGACGGTCGCGCCCCACGTGCCGAACATCGACGAGATGTATTTGGGTTCCACCCACACCTGGTCGCCCGACACGACGATGTTGTAGAACGCCGGATCATAGGCCGAGACATAGGTAAAGGCATCGCCGTAACGGAAATTGTAGTAGCTCGACGGCATCCGATAGGACAACGATTCGAAACCGCGCAAACGACGGGCATAGGCGCTTTCGTACGAATCGGCCAACACGCCCGAATAGGAGTTCGCCGATCCCAATCCGTTGTATTCGTTTTCTGCGGCGGCGGCCTGCGCTTCGGCGATACGGGCCTCCCATTCGGCACGGCGGGCCTCCGCCTCGGCTTTGCGGGCTTCGGCTTCGTGCTGTTGACGGCGTGCGATCTCCGCCTTGTCGTGCGTAACGTACAGGTCATCGCCCGCATAGCCCGCCGAGGCGTAATAAGCCGACGAGCAACCGTTCAGAACGACCGCGAACAAGACGACACTTGAAAGAACAATCCACTTTTTCATAGCGACATTATGTGTTTGCGTCGGTATTCGATTCTGCATAAAGAACGAAAATCGTACCGAATTTATTACATCTGATCATCGAAACGGAACGATCCGCGACAAAAAAGACGAAGATTCGAACAGTTTCGTTCCGGCGCGTTAGTTTCCGGTCCGCGTTAGTTTCCGGTCAAAGATAAACAAAATTTTGGCAACTCTATACAAATTCCTACCGGATCGAGTAAGCGAATGTTTTTATAGTACCGGCGGTCGTGGCACTTGTGGAGGTCGTGGATGTCGTGGCTCCGCCGCGCTTACAGATTGGCCACACTCCCACTCTCTCCCACTCTCTCCCACTCTCTCCCACTCTCTCCCACTCTCTCCCCCGACCGAAGCCTCTGCCAAGGCGGAGGCTTCGGTCGGGACGGCTATACGGTTTCGGAATACCGTCGTAATATAATCGCCCGATTTTCCCCATCATGCAAAACCGCCTTCTAAAAGGATTCGCGGGCACTTTCCGACCCATGGGATAGCCTGTTTCGCACTTTTTTTTCAAAAAACGGTACCAAATCGAAAAATATGGTTATATTTGCACGCTCGAAAACAGAAGGAGAGATGCCGGAGTGGTCGATCGGGCCGCACTCGAAATGCGGTGTACGGGTAACTGTACCGGGGGTTCGAATCCCTCTCTCTCCGCTGAATACCTGTTGGGCAGGCCGTATTCACAAATCCCAAGGAGGTGAGATGCCGCTTCGCACCTTATCATACCGGAAAGATTCGAAACATCATTTGTGCCTATCAGTCGAGGCAAGCTGCTCTTCTATTCGGAATATTCACGAAAGCGATCGGGAAAGTTCGGCTTATGACAATCCGATGGCTCCCTTTAATCCAACAGATGATGAAGAAACTCTTACTCCTATATTTATTATTCTGTTCGTTATCGGCTTTTTCGCAGCGCGTCTTTGAATACGATGCGACTTTATCCGGATCCTTTGCTACGGAAAAGCTGCTGCCGATGTGGGCTACCACCGCCAAATACGGTCTCGTTCCCGAAAGTCGAAACGGTTTATTGCAGGTCGGCATCTTCTCCGATTTCAACCCGCAAAAGAAGGTGCAAACCGCCTACGGTTTTTCCGGCGTCGGTTTTTTATCCGCAAACAAAAACGACCTTTTCGTCGATGAATTGTATTGCAGTCTGAAATGGTTGAAACTGCATCTGGATTTAGGGATGGTTCATCCGGAAAAGGAGTTCAACGGCATATCGGCCCATAACGGCAGCTTCATCAATTCGACCAACGCACGCTCCATGCCGGGTTACAATCTTCATTCCGAATATATCAGCATTCCTTTCACACGCAACATTCTGGCTTTCAAATTCAACATCAGCGATTATCTCATGATAGACAAGCGATTTGTAGACAACGCTCGTCTTCATCATAAATCCCTCTATCTCAGAATCACGCCGCATCCCCGTTGGGAAGTGATCGTCGGGTTTGAACATTGGGCGCAATGGGCCGGAACCTTCCCCATCTACGGCAAACAACCGAGCAGTTTCAGCGACTATTTAAGAATCTTCACAGCGCAGAAAGGCGGCAGCGATGCAACGCTCAGTAGCCGCCTCAACGCCCTTGGAAACCATTTAGGGAGTCGTTATTATCGGATCAACTACAAGACGAGGAATTACGTGCTCACCTTCTATTTCGACAATTACTTCGAAGACGGCAAAGTAACCAGACTCACAAAGAACTGGCCGGACGGTGCTTATGGGTTATATTACGGGGCAAAGAACAAGCGGCAATGGGTCAGCGACGTCATATACGAGTTCGTATATACGAAAGATCAATCCGGCTGCTACCATGATCGCCCCGCCACTCCGGAAGAGATGGAAAAACAAGACCCTGACGATTATTATTACGGACGTATTGTATTGGGAGGGGACGACAATTATTTCAATAATAGCGAATATCGGAGCGGATGGACCTATTACGGACGCACCATCGGAACTCCGTTCCTCACGCCTTACCGTCCGAATTCGGAGGGTATCACGTTGGGCGTTTACAACAACCGGGTAATCGCTCATTATTTTGGCATCCAAGGCTATGCGGTCAAACGGATTCCCTATACGGTGCGGCTTTCCTATTCGCTCAACTACGGCACATACGCTGCCCCGCTCGATCATACGCTTCATCAATTTTCATTCGGAGCCGAAGTGGGCGTCCTGAATCGTCCGAATGCACCTCTTCATATTCGCATAGGTGTCTATGGCGATTACGGCAAATTGTATAAATGCAATACGGGCCTTACGATCAGTTTTATTCACAAAGGGAAGTTATAAAAACGGACAAAGCACATAGAAGCTTATAAACCGACGAAATGGTATAATGATCCTGCACTGCATCTTATATTATATGCCGGTATTATATGCCGGCTTGCAGATCTTCGCACGAGATTTCGACGATTTTCCCTTTGGTCATCGATAACGACGAACTGTTTCCGAACGGCAACAATCCCTATTTTGCCAGTGAGATATTGAATGTCGCCGGTTCGATGTCGTATCCTGTCCATTGCGTGCGCAACCGTAAATAGAGCTGTCAAACGAAAAAAACAGTATCTTTGGCTGCGCCGAAGATACTCCGTCTCGGCATAATCAAGCTGTCGCTTGCTTCTGCGCTCGACTTTTCGTATCTTTGACTTTGGCAAAATGCGAAAAGTTATCGGGAGCACCGATGCGGATCGCACCGGAGACGGCTGCCGATCGCACGGATAAAACAACAGAGAAAGCGATTGCAACCGGTAATCGCATAACGATCCTACGGCGCTAACAAAATTTGTTCATACGATGAAAAAATTCCTCACGTTCCTCCTGCTTGCCGCAGTCGGTTTGCAGGCCTCCGCACAAGATGCCGCGACCGCCTGGAAACGGGTCTATCCCGAAATCCTGCAATCCATTCAAGCGCCTCGATTCCGCGACGCAACCTACGACATCCGCCGCTACGGCGCCGTCGCCGATGACGAGAAGCACCTCAACCACACGGCGATCAATGCCGCCATCGGGGCATGCAGCCGCGACGGCGGAGGCACGGTCATCGTTCCGGCTGGCGTATGGCACACCGGCCCCATCACGCTCCAAAGCAACGTCAATCTCCGGCTGGAGGAGGGCGCCCGCCTGCTGTTCACGTTCGATCTGGGGCAGTACCCCGTCGTATTGACCCGCTGGGAAGGGATTGACTGCTACAACTATCAGCCGATGATCTACGCCTACGGTGCCGAAAACATCGCCCTCACGGGCAAGGGCACCGTCGACGGCGGCGGCTCCCGCGAAACGTGGTGGCCCATGTGCGGCGCGAAGCACTACGGTTGGGTCGAGGGGATGCACTCGCAACGCCAGGGACGCCGCAAGCTCATGGAGTGGAACGAAGCGCAAACGCCCGTCGAAGAACGCATTCTGGGCGAAACCGACGGAATGCGCGTACAGTTGATAAACCTCCACAGCTGCAAAAACATCCTCATCGAGGGAGTAACGCTCGTCCGTTCGGCCTTTTGGGTGATTCATCCGCTGTTGTGCGAAAACGTTACCGTACGCGACGTGAAGGTCGTCAATGACGGCCCCAACGGCGACGGCTGCGATCCCGAATCGTGCAAAAACGTCTTGATCGAACGCTGCTATTTCGACACGGGCGACGACTGCATCGCCATCAAGTCGGGGCGCAATTTCGACGGACGGCGCTGGAACGTTCCAAGCGAGAACATCATCGTACGCGACTGCCGCATGAAAAACGGCCACGGCGGCGTGGTCATCGGCAGCGAAATTTCGGGCGGCTACCGCAATCTGTTCGTCGAGCACTGCGAGATGGACAGCCCGTTGCTCGATCGCGTCATCCGCATCAAGACCAACAACGGCCGCGGCGGCGTGATCGAAAACGTTTATGTGCGCAACGTCAAGGTGGGGCAATGCCGCGAAGCCGTGCTGAAGATCAACCTGCTCTACGAGCCGAGCGAAATCTGCACCCGCAACTATCCGCCCATCGTGCGCAACGTATGGCTCGACCGCGTGGAGTGTTCGAAAAGCCGGTTCGGCATCGCTCTGGCCGGTTACGACGATTCGGTCAATATCTCCGACATACACCTTTCGAACTGCTCATGGACGGGCGTCGAACGGGGCAACGACATCATCGGCAAAGTCGGGAACGTATCGTCGAAAAATCTGAAAATCAACGGTAAAAAAGTAAAGCTGTAACATGACACTCCGCACCCTCCTCTGCACGGCCGCGCTCCTCCTCTCGCTCGCAGGCAGCGCGGCGGAAAAGATCGACCGCAGGGCTGTCGTTCGACGCAACAATCCGTCGGTACGGGCCATCGACACACTTGCCTCGTTCACGGTCGGCAACGGCGATTTCGCCTTCACGGCCGACGTAACAGGGCTTCAGACCTTCGCCGGTCTTTACAAACGGGGCATGGCCCTCGGCACGCAAAGCCATTGGGGCTGGCACAGTTTCGGCAATCCCGATTCGCTCCGCTTCGACGAAACCGTCGGCGAGTTCGACTTCGGCCGCGGCCACAAAGAGAGCTATGCCATCCAGCACAAGGCCGGCGGCCGCGGCCGACAGGCCACGAACTGGTATCGCGAGAATCCCCACCGGCTCCACTTGGGCTGCGTCGGATTCGACGGCCTCGCGCCCGACCGCGTGGCGGCCATCGACCAGACGCTCGATCTGTGGACGGGCACGCTCCGTTCGCACTTCACCGTCGACGGCGTTCCGACCGACGTGGAGACCCTTTGCAGCCCCGATGCCGATCGCATCGCGGTCAAGGTGGCGACGACGGCCCGCACGCCTGTCGCGCTTCGCTTCCCGTACCCCACCGGACAACCCGCCGACGATGCTTCGCGCTGGGATGCCGACGTGAAACATGCGACGGTCATTCTCGAAAACCGAGACCATCACGCATTGCTCAAGCGCGTGCTCGACACGACGGTCTATTACGTTTGCGTCCGCTGGGAGGGCGATGCCCGCTTCGAACAGCGCGGACGCAACGAAACGGTGCTCACGCCCGAACAGGACGCATGGTCGTTCAGCGTGGAGTTCGCCCAGCGCCACACTTCGCCGACGGCCGTCGCGTTCGCCGACGATGCCGCCGCCTCGGCCCGTCATTGGGAGGAGTATTGGCAGCAGGGCGGATTCGTGGACTTCGGCCGCTGCACCGACCCGCGTGCCGCTGAATTGGAACGCCGCGTCATCCTGTCGCAATACCTGCTGGCCCTCAACTCGGCCGGCGTCTATCCGCCGCAGGAGACGGGCCTTACCTACAATTCGTGGTACGGCCGTCCGCACCTCGAAATGGTCTGGTGGCACCAGGCGCACTTCGCGCTGTGGAACCGCGAACAGATCGCGGCCCGCACGCTCG
The DNA here is from genome assembly GCA_947629705.1 of uncultured Alistipes sp. Classification (GTDB taxonomy): domain Bacteria; phylum Bacteroidota; class Bacteroidia; order Bacteroidales; family Rikenellaceae; genus Alistipes. The sequence continues at coordinate 17,062 of CANREN010000018.1, forward strand.
GCTGGTACCTCACCGTACAGCCCATCGCCCGCCAAATCGCCGAACGCCAAGGATTCGAAGGCGTCCGCTGGATGAAGATGACCGATCCGTGGGGCGGCGAAGCGCCTTCGAATACGGGTTCGTTCCTCATCTGGCAGCAGCCCCACCCCATCTACATGGCCGAATTGATCTATCGGGCCGATCCCTCGGAGGCTTTTCTGCGCAAGTACGCCGACATGGTCGAGCAGACGGCCCGCTTCATGGCCGACTTCCTGACCTACGATGCCGAAAACGACCGGTATATCATCAAAGGCGCCATTCCCGCCCAGGAGACGCTGCGCGCGGCCGTTACGATCAATCCGCCGTTCGAACTGGCTTATTGGTACTATGCGCTCGACGTGGCGCAGCAGTGGCGCGAACGGCTCGGGCTGCCCCGCCATGCGGAATGGGATACGATGCTGCACAAACTTTCGCCGCTGACAGCGGACGAACAAGGACGTTATCTCGCAGCGGAAAATGCCGTGGAGACCTACAGCGACATCCGATTCACGTCGGATCACATGGCTTGTCTGATGGCGTGCGGCATGCTGCCCCTGTCGCCTTTGGTCGATCCCGACCGTATGCGCAAGACTTTCGACTGGGTCTACGACAACTGGAACTGGGAAAAAACCTGGGGATGGGACTATCCCACCACGGCGATGAATGCCGTGCGGATGGGCGAGCCCGAAAAGGCGCTCCGAGCGCTTCTCATGGACAAACGCACGAACACCTACCTCACGAACGGGCATAACTACCAGACCGAACGGCTGCGCTGCTACCTGCCCGGGAACGGCGGTCTGTTAGCCGCCGTGGCGCTGATGTGCGCCGGATGGGACGGGTGCGAGGTCGCCAACCCGGGCTTCCCGCAAGACGGCACGTGGGACGTCCGCTGGGAAGCGATCAATCCCATGCCTTGAAAGTGTCTGTTCTCCCATTACGCCGCCGATCCGGCCTATTTCTCCTCCTGCTTCCGCACGCGCTACGGCATCACGCCTTCGGTCTGCCGCAAACAGAACGGGCCGAGCTAAACGCCATCACCAACGCAGCGAGCACGCACAAGAGAATCAAAACCGAAGCGATGCCCGTAACGGTCTCGACCGTCGTCCACGCAGGAGCTCGGAACCGCCATTCGACCGTGTGCTTTCCGGCCGGCAGCGCCATCGCCCGCAGCACGTAATCGGCCCGGAAATAGGGAGCCTCGACACCGTCGACACAGGCTGTCCAGCCCTTGTCGTAGAAAATTTCGGAGAAGACGGCGACACCGGCTTCGGGCGTATTGTATTCATATCGCAAATAGTTGGGACGGTATTCCTCCAACCGAATCGAACGTATCGGCGCCGGCAAATCCCGAATCGCCGTATCGGTCGCACCGGCATCCGACAGCACGGCCGCGGCTCCGGCATCCGCAGCGGCAACCACCGCCGTCGTCCGCAAATCGACCTCGCCCAACAGATCGATCTCCTGCTGCGGCGTGTCGGCCCCGACCGCCCGATCGACGAACCACGCCGCGCCGAACTCCGTATCGCGCCGCACCGCCTGCGGCGCACCGTCCGCACCGGCGACGATCGCATAACGGGTGTTGAGCATGTCCAACACGCTGTCGTCCATATCGTTCAGATAACGATCGATCAAATCCTGGTAACGGGCCAATTTCGCCCCGTGATACCCGCCCACCGACCGATGGAAATAGCTCGTCGTGGCGTCGTTGAAGGGGCTGACCGTCCGATTGATTACGCGGAAACCGAGCGTCGAATCGGCCAAAATCCGCCGATCGGCCTCGGTCATCGCAATCTGCCGCCGGCGGGGCGACACGAAATCGTCGGACGAGAGGAATCGCCAGTCTACGGGCACCAAATCGAGCAGCATCACCGCCGCGAGCACGCCCACGAGCGCGCCCCGCCGGATGCGCCGCCAAGCGAACAACGCAACAGCCCCCGCCGCCAAAGCGATCATCAGCAGCGAACGCCACGCATCGGCCTGCATCATGGCGGCACGGTCGGCGGCCATCGCAGCGGCCGTCGTTTCGCCCCATTCGATGTCCAACCCGCGATCGATATAGTCTTGCAAATGATTCGCTTCGAAAATCCGGGCGAACTGGTCGGACATCATCGCGGCATCGGCCTTTTCGCCGAAATCGAACAACGCACCGCCCGCCACGGCAAAGAGCAGGCAAAGTCCGCCCGTGAGGCCTCCGGCCCAGGCTATTGCCCGCCGCAACCGCTCGCGCGGCACCTCGTCGCGCCACAACCGCATCAAGGCCAAAGACCCCGCCAACGGCACGATCCACTGCACGACGACGAGCGTCATCGAAACCGTCCGGAACTTGTCGTAGCCGGGCAGCCAGTCGAAGAACAGCTCGGTGAACCACAACAGATTACGGCCCCACGAAAGCAATAGCATCACCCCGCAGACGGCCAGCATCCACCACTTGTTGCGGCCGCGCATCAACGCCATGCCCAGCACGGCGAGGAACACGGCGGCAGCCCCCAGATAGGTCGGGCCGCCCGTGTAAGGTTGTTCGCCCCAATAGGTGGGCAGCTGCTGCGCCGCACCGCGCAGACCGTAGTCGTTCAACACGGCGGCCGTTCGGCTGTCGGCTTTGAAAGTCGAACCCGATTCGCGTCCCATGAAGTCGGGAATCAACAGGTTGAAACTCTCGACCCGGCCGTAGCTCCAGGCCGTCGCATAATCGAGCGCCAGGCCGTCGCGCGAAGTTTCGGAGGCCGCCGCCAATTCCGAACCGCCGCGTATCGTATCTTTCGAGTGCCGGGCCGTATACCACAGCGGCGCGAAATTCGACCCCACGGCCAGCAACCCCGCAGCGACCAATACGGCCGTGCGGCCAGCAAACGGCTTCAACCGCTTTTCGCCTCCTGCGACGATCGCCTCGCTGATCCAGAAGGCGGCCATCGCCATCAAGAAATAATAGGTGATCTGCGGATGGTTGGCGCCTATTTCGAGCGATGCCGCGAGCGCCGTCAACGCGCCGCCGTACCACTTGTTCCCGCGCAAGGTCATCCAGACGCCGCCCATCATCAACGGAGCATAGACCAGCGCCCACATTTTGGTAACGTGGCCCGCGGCGATGATCAACAGGAAATAGGTCGACAATCCGTAGGCCAATGCCCCGACGATGGCCACCCACGGATCGACGCCGCACAACAGGAGCATCACCCACATGGCCGTCATGGCGAAAAAGAGGAAGCCGGCCGGCGTGTCGATGATCCGGACGATGCAGCCGACCGTATTCCTGACCAACAGCGCCGGATAGGAGATATTGATCAGATAAGCCGGCATCCCGCCGAACATGCCGCCTGTCCATTGGGGGTCTTCGCCCGTCTCGGTGCGCATCTGCCGAATGTCCTGCGACATGCCGTCGAACTGCACGGTGTCGTGCTGGAGAAGCACCTCGCCCCGAAATTGGGGTGCGAAGTAGGCCGCGCTCACCACGAAAAACAACGCCAGAGCCGCTGCCGCAGGCAGGCAGCGCTGCAAAAGTCGGGAAAATTTCATCCGCTGTCGATTTTATTGCCGCTGTAAAGATACGAATAAGCGAGGGCAAAACAAAACTTGTTTCGTTTTGCCGAGCGGGAGTATCTTCGACGCAGTCAAAGATACGAAAAGTCGAGCGCAGAAGCAAGCGACAGCTTGATTATGCCGAGACGGAGTACGAATAAACCGAGCGCAATGCCGAATTTATTCGCATTTTGCCGAATCGAGAGACTGAAAACTGCAAAATCCAATAAAACAACCGAAAAAAATGATGAAGTTCCAATGCCCGTAATAAAATTTTTCCAAAAAAGTCGTATCTTTGTCCGTCTTTACCATTCATGAGCGCACTCGACACCATACGCGCATCCGTCGCAGCGGAACTGGAGGCTTACGAAGCTTTCATCGAACGGCAATTCACGGCCGAGGGCGAGCTCCTTTCCGAGATGTTGCAATACGCCCTCACCTCGCGCGGCAAGGGCATCCGTCCGCTGTTGGTCATCCTCTCGGCTTCGCTCAACGCTTCGGTCCAGGGCGCGGCAGCCGGCCGGCGCACCTGCCTGGCGGCAATGTTGGTCGAGATGATCCACCTCGCCTCGCTCATCCACGACGACGTGATCGACGAATCGGACACCCGTCGGGGCCGCCCGTCGGTCAATGCCCGCTGGCAGTCGCAGAAGTCGGTCATTTTAGGCGACTACATACTGGCACGGAACATGAATATCGGCCTGCAAAGCGGACAGTTCGATTTGGTTACCCACATCTGCGGAGCGATGGCCACGCTGTGCGAAGGCGAGGTCGAGCAATCCGACTGTGCCGACAAACGACGCATGACCCGAACACTTTATACCGATATTATATATAAGAAGACGGCCTGTCTGTTGGGCGTCAGCGCTTCGGCCGGAGCATTGGCCGTCGGCGCGACACGCGATCGGATGGCCTCGATGAGGCGCTTCGGCGAAGCGTTGGGCATGGCATTCCAGATTCAGGACGACATACTGGATTTCCGGACGCAGACCCGCACCGGAAAACCCGCCTGCAACGATCTGCGCGAGGGAAAAATCACCCTGCCGCTCCTCGCCGTGCTGGAACGGGCCGACGAAGGCCGCCGCACGGAACTGCTCGAACTGCTTGCACGCTGCCACGACGACGAAGCATCGGTCGAATACCTGCGGGCGCTCGTTACGGACGGAGGCGGATTGGACGAAGCCGGACGAACCATGCAGGAGTACATTGCCCGAGCCGTCGGTTTGCTCGCCGAATACGACGATTCGGTCTATCGCAAGGCGTTGATCGATTTGTGCCGTTTCGTAGCGGAGCGCGACCGATGAAGCAGGTGCGAAATCAAGTCGAGCAGCATTCCCGCCGAATTTATAAAAGTCAACCAATAAACCAATAAAACTATGACACAACAAAAGAATCGTACCTTGCCGATCATCGTGATGTTCTTCCTCTTCGGTATGATTTCGTTCGTGACGAATCTGGCTTCGCCGATGGGGGACATTCTGAAGTATCAGTTCAAC
>CANREN010000019.1 GCA_947629705.1 uncultured Alistipes sp.
GCGCGAGGAGGAATTGGCGAAGCGGCGCGAACGGCGGGCTTACTTCGCGGCAATAGCCGAGCGGTATGCCTCGATCGATGCGTTTATCCATGAGAACGGGCATTGGCTCGACATGGTGGGTATCGAGTTGACAGCCGACGGGGACCATTTGACGCTGTACATCCAGTTGGACTTCACCGATTACGAGCAGTATTACATCGTATGCGGCCGCAACGGCCGCCTGACCGCGAGCAAAATCGTCGGCTTTCATGGCTGGGACTGCGCATTCCATTGGATGAACACCGACACCGGCGAGTATGCCGAAGAAAACGATATAACCGAAGAAATAGCATGAAGACAATCGAAGGGTACGACGTAAAGATTTTTACGGACCATATCGAGGAGAACGCATTGGAGCAGATACGCGAACTGCTCTCGATCGAGGTCTTCGCCGACCGAAAGATACGCATCATGCCCGATGTCCATGCCGGTGCGGGATGCGTCATCGGCTTCACGGGCGACCTCGGAGAGCGGGTTATCCCCAATATCGTGGGCGTCGATATCGGCTGCGGCATGCGGGTGCTGAACCTCGGCAAGGCGGGCGGGGTGGATTACCACGCATTCAACGAACACATCGTGGCCAACATTCCGTCGGGTACATGGGTGCGCGAGGAGAAATGCGGCTTCCGACCGCTTGCCGGCGAGGCGATGGAGATTTACCGCCAGGCCAAACAGCTCGTCATGCAGCTCCGATGCTACCGCGAACTGAAAAACACCGACCGCATAAACCGATCCGTCGGTTCGCTCGGCGGCGGCAACCACTTTATCGAGCTCGACCGTGACGATGCGGGCAACCTCTATTTGGTCATCCACACCGGCTCGCGCAATCTCGGCAAGCAGGTGGCGGAGCTCTATCAGGCGAAGGCGGTCAGGCATCTTACGCCGGGCGCCGATGAATTAGAGCAGGAGATTAAGCGTACCATAGAGGAGTACAAGGCCGCCGACCGCCGCGAGGAGCTGCAGGCGGTAATCAAGCGGATGCGCCGCGACTATCGACCGCCCGAACCCACTGCTCCCGAAGCGCTTTGCTACGTCGAGGGCGAGGCGCGCGAGGCGTATCTGCACGATATGCGCCTGTGCCAGCAATGGGCCGTGCTGAACCGCAAACTGATTGCCGTGCTGCTGCTGAAATTCTTCGAAGGGGCCGGGATTGTCGAGGAGTTCGAGAGCATCCACAACTATATCGGCGACGACAACATGATACGCAAGGGGGCGATTTCGGCGCAAAAGGGCGAACGGTGTATTATTCCGCTGAACATGCGCGACGGGTCGCTGCTCTGCACGGGACGCGGCAACGAAGAGTGGAACTGCTCGGCACCGCACGGAGCGGGGCGTGTTTTGAGCCGCACGCAGGCCTACGAACAGATTTCGATGCAGGACTTCGAGCAGGCAATGACCGGCATCTATTCGGAGAGCGTCAACGATTTCACGCGCGACGAATCGCCGATGGCCTACAAACCCGCCTCGGAGATTATCGCCAACATCGGCGACACGGTAGCGATCGACACGATAATCAAACCGGTATTCAACTTCAAAGCATCGAAATAGCAATGGGTTCGTTGAAGATGCGCTGAAAGAGGCATCCAGGAGCCGCAACGAATGGGCCGGTGAACTTTTCGACGAATAAAACCTACACATGAAGATACTGCATTTATCTGACACGCACGGCTGGCACCGCAGGCTCGGCGATTTGCCTGCAACGGATGTCGTCGTGCATTCGGGCGATTCTACGATGTCCGGCAGCGAGGCGGAGGCTATCGACTTTCTCAACTGGTTCTGCGGCCTGCCGCACCGGCACAAAATTTTCATCTGCGGCAACCATGACGCGTGCCTTTATGGCGCCGGCATCGACGGATTGGACGGCAATGTGCATTACCTCTGCAATTCTGGGGTCGAGATCGATGGCGTGCGGTTCTACGGCGTGCCGATGTTTATGGCGGATTGCATATCGAAACGGCAAAACCGCCATTATGCCGCTATCCCCGATCACACCGATGTGCTTATCACCCATGCGCCGCCATACGGCATTTTGGACTTTGACGACAAGGTCCACTATGGCTCGGAAGAGTTGCTGCGTCGGGTTATCGCAGTTGCGCCGCGCCTGCATCTGTTCGGCCATATCCACCGTCAGTATGGCTTGACCGACAACGGCGTTACACGCTTCTCCAACGGCGCAATTATGAATGTCGATTACACCGGCCTGCATACGCCGAATCTGATAGAATTGCCGGAATAAGACGACATAGCTTGTACCCCGTATTGGATATTCACTTTCCGAAAAGCACTGATAGATAGTAAGCTATCGAGATGATGGTGTAGCAGAGCGGCAGGAGGAAGAACCAGAGCAGGGTGTGAAAGGCTGTTTTTGAGAGCCGGATGCCTTTGTCGGATTCAAGGTTGCGGCGTTGCTCGGCGAGGGTTGTGCGCCAGAGTTCTTTCTGCTTTTCCAGATGGCGGTTGAGCAGCTGTTCTTCGGTTTTGAGGATGCCGCCGGAGAATTGTGCCAGCCGCTGTATCTCCTTTTCGTCGATATGGGCTTTGATGCGGGTGTTTTCGGCGCGCAGCAGAGCGGCCTGAATGCCGTCTAAAATACTCCAAAGGCGTTTATATATGCTCTCACAGATTTCCCGCGCATCGTCCATGCCGGCCTTTGCGTCTTTGAGCTGAACGAAACCGGCTCCACCCAATTCTTTGTGTTGCGATTCGAGAATTTGTTGCTAATGCACGGATTTATCAAGACTTTTCCATTGATGGTTCACCGATCACTATCGAGATATTCAGCAATCGACTCGTGGTTGGTATGACCCCGCCAACGTGTTGAAACACACCGGTCCGGAGAGGCCGGTTCCCGGTTTGCGTCTGCGGCGTTTTCCGTATCCATGCGAATCCGGCCGAGTTGGCATGGTTGCGGTACGGGAGGCAGGGAACGAAAACAGGGAGGGAGACGGGAAATAGGTCAGGAAATGAAAACAGGTCAGAAAACGAAAGTTTTCTGACCTGTTTTCTAAATGCTTACGGCGCATCCTGCCGCAACCTGCGAGCGGAGGGCGAGCAACCGGCCGCAACCGACGTGCAGTCGGCGTCCACTCCTGCCGCAGAGGGCGTGCAACCGGCGAGCAACCTGCCGCAGGCGGCGTCAGTTCTTGTCGTAGACCCTGAAGGTAGCTATCAAACAATAACCGCCAGAGACATTGATTTTAATGTAACGGGCTTTTACCACGTAACGATTCCTGCCGGCAAAAAGGAGGTGAAGGTGGTGCTGTCGATGGCCACTGATACGGAGTGGACCAAGGGCAACTGGATGCTGCCCCTGACGTTCGTCCCCGATGCGGATTCGCCGGTCAAGGTTTCCGAAAAGGTGCTTGCCTGCCCGAAATTCGAAATCAAGTCGGTCAACAAGGCTTTCGAGAACTCCCGTATGCTTGCCGTCGACGAGTGCACGAACTCAAACAGCAATCTGGAAGCTGCATTCGATGGCAAGAACAGCACGCAGACGGCTTCGAACAGCCAGAGTGTGGATATTAGCCTTAACACGCCGCAGCCGCTCAAAGGCATCGTTTTTGCGAACTGCAGAGGTTACGCTATGAACATGGCCTCGTATCAAGCCAAAATAGCTGTAAAATGGGAAGGCAGCGAGACGTGGACGGCCAATTTCAACGTGCCTTTAACTTCCTCATCGAGCAGTGGTTACTCCCAGGTAACCGTGGAAACCGTCATCTGCGACGTTACACAACTCCCCGACTACGAGGAGGGCAAGAAGGTGTCGGCCGTCAGACTGACGAACGGTTACTGGTACATCGGGGAGTTTTATATTCTGGTCGCAAACAAATGACGTCTGCGGCATGAACAACGAAAAACACAGAAAACATGAAAAGCATATTGAAAACAGGCTGGACGGCACTGACCGTTTTGCTGCTCTGCGGGGCCTGCGACGATTCGGACGGAACCGTCAACTACTACGGCCCTGATGCGGGCGTTACGAGGTTGGACGTCTCGCCGCGAGTGGTGGAAATGACATTCAGCGAGGAACGCGAATTTACCGTGGCGGTACGCCCCGGCAATACGCAGCTGACATGGGAGTCGAGCGACCCCTCGATTGCCTATGTCGATGAAAACAACAAAGTCGTACCGGTAAAATCGGGCGTAGTGGACATTACCTGCAAGGCCGGAGACAAAACCGACGAGGTGCATCTCATCGTACACCCCGAAATCGACGTCCCCTCTTTCGTGGTGAAGGAGAAGGGCTTCTCGGGGGAGATGCCCGGCATCTCCGTGCTGCCCGAAGGCACGGAATACACGATTACGAGCTCCAACGAGGAGGCCGTGAAGGTTACGGGACATGCCATAACGGCCGCGAAGAACGGCATTTCCACACTGACCGTGCAATCGACGGCAACCGGTTATTCCAAACAGTTTACGATGGGTGTCTCCGATGACGAACACACCATCGCGGCGAAAACGGCTTCCGCCTACACCTACGAAAGCACCGATCTCGGCAAGAGCTACGATGTGGTGGCGCTGGCGCTGGCGACCGACGGCACTACCTATGCCGACGGAGGTAATTGGAGCGGTACGGGCAAAGGATTGTTCCTGAAACTCTTCCGAGAATCGGATGCAGACGGTCTGCCCGCCGGCATCTATTCGTCGGGCAGCGCGTATGCGCCCCTCACCTTCCAGACAGGCGGTCTTTCCTATGTAGTCGATGCGGCGACAGAGGCCAAAGATTCGATAGTATCCGGCACGGTAACCGTCGAAAACAATGCGATACACGCCACGTTGATTATGCAGTCGCTGGTCTACATATTCGATTTCTCCGGTACTGTACCCATGTCTGCCCACACCTATCAAAGCCGTGTTTACGGTCCCTCTTCGTTCCAAATCACCACAAATAGCTCGTATAGAGCTCAAGTGTACATCGACCGCAACGGATCGGGGAGCAATATTATCAATGGTTGCCCCAATGGCTGGCGCTTCACGTTTTATTTAGACCAGCAGAACTCTCTTGGCCAATGCAATGTCGTGCTATTTTCGCAGGACCCGGATAGTCCGAACGGCGAATACACGGTCAGCGACGAAAAGGGCAAATTGGGCACAGTGTCCAATGCCGGCTCTTCCTCCAATGGCTATTCATATCTGAAAAAAGTTAGTTGGATGTCTACGGACCGGATAAACGGAGGTTCGCTGACCGTTTCCGACTTTGAGTACGATAAGGCCAAAAAGACCGTAACGGTCAATCTCTCCGGGAAGTTCACCTTGACGTCGGCCCCGGCAGCCGATATGATGGTCCCCGAAATCAATGAACAGTACAGCAAGATGACGTTTGAATTGCAGACAGGCAAACAGACCTATACAATCAAGGATGATAGATAGTAATCCTTTTGCCGGCGCTTGATTCCGGCGTTTGGTGCCGACGTTTGATACCGGCGTTTGGTATTCGATTTCCGGCATCCGACCACAAATACCCCGCAGCATCGCTGCGGGGTATTTGCATTGCTGCCCACCGTCGTACCACGCCCCCATAAGCGTGTACGCTATGGAGCACGGCAAGCACGTCGCCATCGAGGTGCCCTTTGCGATGAACCTCGACGAAATATGGGCGTTCATCGACACATCCGAGCGCACGCGCAAGCACTGTATACAGCTCGAAAACCGCGTCTACGACTTTTTCGAGATGAACACGCTCAACATGGCGCACCACGACGATGGATGTGTCGGGAACGTTCCGCTTCGACATGATGGAAACCGTCCCCGCAATCAACGACACCTACCACTATACGACCATCATCCATCTGAATGTCGCGGGCATGGAATTTACGCAAACCACCAGCACAAACAACTTCTAACTCCATGTAAACGGCCTTCCGTTTGCGATATTCGGTGGGATTATTTCAGGTAATGAAGCCAAAATATACAGCTGGGGATAGATGAAAACAGGGAGGAAACAGAATTGTTTTCTCCCTGTTTTTTTGCCTGGTATTCCTTGATTGCTTTGCAGAAAAAGATACCACTTCACAAAGTCATTGAAATGTTCGTTGGATAATCCTCGGTGCAGTCGCAGATTGTCTTTCAACTGCCCGAAAAAAGACTCTATCGAGTTGGATGTTTTCGGCATATTCGGATGCCTCGTATAACTGAACATATCCGGCAAAGCCCGCATGATATGCGATGCAGCATCTTGTGCGTGTACCACCATCGTCCGCTCTCCTCATCCATGCTTTTCGCGTTTATAAACTCCTCTTCTCCAAATTTTTCCCGTATATTTTCGATTACCTCTAAAAAATATTAGATACCTGCGTATAAAGAGAGCTTTGCCGAAGTAGGATAACAGATACAACAACCGATAGAAAATCTATTTTTCTTTTGGCTGCAAGATGCCGGGGTTTTCGGAGAAATGGAAAATAATCCCTTAAAAATGGTTGAACAGACAGTTGACGTGATAACATATACAACCGATACAACCAACAGAAAACAAAAAAGCGGCTATTTGAATAAAATGCCGCTTTTGTTCCTCAGTTGTTCCCTTATAGCGAGAAATAAACCTATATTTGATTGGAATTAAGTCTATTATAAAATTGTTATTGTCAACTTCCTACGTTCGTTTAGCGAGAACAAGCTACACTTTCCGTGTAATCGATATGTCTATGCAAAGGTAGACATATTTGGGGAAAATGCAAAAACATTCAGCCGGAAAAACGGGGCTGCTGCTATATTGATGCTGCAAATTTCCGAAAAACAAAATTTTTCTGCAATAGGCAGCCGCCTGGAAATGAATTTTTGTTATTCGTAACTTGGGGTACCAGATTCCGCCACGAATCCAGTGCGAATGCTGCACGCGCGAATCACATGGGAACGCTGCACGTGCGAAGCCTGTACGCCGTGCAGCCCGTGAAAACGCTGTACGTGCGAATCACGTGGAAATGCTGCACGCGCAAATCCGCAAGGGCTTGAAAGCCCTCTTGCCGCTTACGCGGAAGGATACGAAAAAGACGGCCGCATCGCTGCAACCGTCCGTCTCCCCGAGCTGTTGACGAGGCTTGAACTCGTGACCTCTTCCTTACCAAGGAAGTGCTCTACCACTGAGCTACAACAGCATTTCCCTGTTTTGCGGTGCAAAAGTACGCAAGAAAAATGAATTGACCAAAAAAATTATACAACTTTCCCGATTATTTTCTACCTTTACTTTGAATTATAAACTTCAACCCTATGAAAAGAATCCTCATTGTCGGCGCCGGCGGCCAGATCGGTTCCGAATTGACAACCTATCTGCGTGCGATCTATGGCGGTCCACATGTCGTCGCGACCGATATGCGCGAATGCCGATCGCTCGGCGAAACTGGCCCTTTCGAGATCCTCAATGCACTGGATGCTACGGCCATGGCTTCGGTTGTCGCCCGCTATCGGATCGACACGATCTTCAATTTGGTGGCGTTGCTCTCGGCGGTCGGGGAACGCAATCCGCAGATGGCCTGGAATGTCAATATGGGCGCACTGAACAATTCGCTCGAGGTGGCCCGCCAGCATCATTGCGCCCTCTTCACCCCCAGTTCGATCGGTGCGTTCGGCCCGACGTCGCCCAAGGACAAGACCCCGCAGGACACCATCATGCAACCGACGACCATCTACGGCGTCTGCAAGGTTACGGGCGAGATGCTCAGCAACTACTATCATCATAAATACGGGGTCGACACCCGTTCGGTGCGCTTCCCAGGCATCATCTCCAACGTAACGCTGCCCGGCGGCGGGACGACCGACTATGCCGTCGAGATCTATTACGAGGCGGTCAAGACGGGCCGTTTTACGTGCCCCGTTCCGGCGGACGTCTACATGGATATGATCTACATGCCCGACGCTTTGCGGGCTTGCGTCGAGCTGATGGAGGCCGATCCCGCCAAACTCCTCCATCGCAACAGCTTCAATCTGGCGTCGATGAGTTTCACGCCCGAGATCATCCGGGCCGAAATCGTGAAGCGGATCCCGTCGTTCACGATGGATTACGACATCGACCCTGTGAAGAAGGAGATCGCCGAAAGCTGGCCCAATTCGTTGGACGACACGTGCGCCCGCGAGGAGTGGGGGTGGAAGCCCGAGTGGGATTTGTCGGGCATGACCGACGATATGCTGGAACACATTCGCCGGAAAACCGCCGCTCTGCAATAGCGGCGGTTTCCGACGGACGGTGCCGGATGTGCTATTTCGTTGCGATCGCGTCGATCTCGACCAGGGCGCCTTTGGGCAGGGCCGCGACCTCGAAGCAGACGCGGGCGGGCATCTCCGAGGTGAAAAATTCGGCATAAACCTTGTTCATGGCAGCGAAATCGGCGATGCGCTGCAGCAAGACGGTGGTCTTCACGATCTGCGTGAAGTCGTAGCCCGCTTCGCGCAGGATATGGCCGATATTCGTGAGCGATTGGCGGGTCTGGGCTTCGATGCCTTCGGGCATGGCGCCGGTTGCCCCGTCGATGGGCAGCTGGCCCGACAGGTAGAGCGTGCCGTCGGTTTCGACGGCTTGCGAGTAAGGCCCGACGGCAGCCGGTGCGGCGGGCGAGGCGATGATGCGTTTCATAATGATGATGAATGAACAACAGGACAAAAATATGAAAAATTCGTTGAAAATCGGCGGATTGCTGGCTGTAATGATCTTTTTCGCCGGGTGCTGCGCCTGCCGCTCTTACCAGAAGCGGACGCGGCAGCCGTTAGTCGGCACCGAATGGCGGCTGATCCAGTTGGGAGGACGGAATATCCGTTCCGAATCGGGACAGTTTACCGTGCAGTTCGCCGAGGACGGCACCTTGTCGGGGGTCGGCAGCTGCAATCGCCTGATGGGGCGTTACGAGCAGACGGGCGACCGGATGCTGAAAAGCGGCCCGGTGGCATCGACCCGCATGGCCTGCCCTTCCGATGAAGACACCGAAGCGGCTCTGATCCAGACATTGGAAGCGACCGACCATTACGATATGGACGGCCCGATGCTGCTGCTGCTCTCGAACGGCGAGCTGCGGGCCGTGTTCCAGGCAAATACGGCGGCAGGTGCCGCCAAGTGATTTTCGGTGAGCCGTTTCCGAAACACGAGAAAGCCCGCGAACCGTCGCGGGCTTTCTCGTTCAGGCAATCCGATTGCGGCTACTCCAGATGCGGATTGAGTCTTTTCCACTCGGCAACGGGCGGGATGACCCCCATCGCAATCACCTCATCGCGCAAGGTGCAAAGGTGTTTGTAGCTCTCCGTCAGCAGGGCATGTTCCTCGGCCGTGCCGTGGACGTCTTTGCAGTGAACGCCGTCGGCCGTGATTTCGCTCTCCATGGCCATCAGAATGTGCTGGTATTCGTCGTTGTGGATGAATACGCCGGCCGGATAGGTGAACGGTTTGCCGCCCATGGCCGCCGCGATCATGCAGATCGACAGATAGGCCGGGCTCTGGAACGACGAACGGCCGCGCAGGTCGATGATATGTTTGCCGCCCTGGATGACCCGCCGTTGCAGATCATGCCAATCTTCGACCGGCATCTTCGTTCCGATCAACTCCGAAAGCGGACGTCCGGCGACGAGCGTCGTCGAAGCGAATACGGCCATCTGCTCGCCATGGCCGCCGTAGGTGCGGCAGTTGGTGATTTCGTCGGCCGGAATCCGGAAGTATTTGGCCAATTCCGAGCGCAGCCGTGTGGAATCGAGCGCTGCGAGGGTCGAGATGCGCGACGGTTCGATGCCGGCATGGATCAACGTTACGAGGCCCGTAATGTCCGCCGGATTGAAGACGACGACGACGTGTTTCACGTCGGGGCAGCAGGCGCGGATATTCTCACCCAACTCCTTGGCGATCTGCGTATTGCCGTTCAGCAAGTCTTCGCGGGTCATGCCGGCCTTGCGGGCGGCGCCGCCCGACGATACGACATAGGCGGCGCCGGTCAGCGCCTCTCGGATGTCGGTCGTCCAGGTGATATTCACTTGCTCGAAAGCGCAGTGGCGCAGCTCTTCGGCCACCCCCTCCAGGGCCGGGCCGAAAGGGTCGTACAGACAAATGTTCGGCGTCAGCCGCATCATGGCCGCCGTTTGGGCCATGTTCGAACCGATCATGCCGGCCGCACCGACGATGGTCAGTTTTTCGTTCGTCAAAAATTCCATACTCTTTTTCCTGTTTTGTTCGTTTCTTTCATTATTCGATCTCACGCCGGTTGCGCAGCGCATGGGTGATGGTCAGTTCGTCGACATACTCCAATTCGTCGCCGAAGCCGATGCCTCGTGCTATGGAGGTGATTTTCAACCCTTCGAACGGTCGCAGCCGGTTCATCAGGTAGAAGAGCGTAGTTTCGCCTTCGACCGAGGTCGAGATGGCCAGAATCACCTCTTTCACGCCGCCGCGGGCGATGCGTTCGGTCAGCAGGCCGATCTTCAAGTCCGACGGCGAGATGCCCTGCATCGGCGAGATGACGCCGCCCAATACGTGATACAAACCTTTGTATTGGTGCGTGTTCTCGATCGACAGCACGTCGGCGACCTGTTCCACCACGCAGATGGTCGAGCGGTCGCGTTCGGGATCGGCGCAGATGGGGCAAATCTCCTCGTCCGACAGGTTGTTGCACACCGAGCAGTATTTCACCTCCTGACGGAAGCGGTCGATGCTGCGGGTCATGCCGGCGACCGACTCCGGCTCCATCCGCAGCAGATGGAGCGCCAGCCGCAGCGCCGTACGGCGGCCGATGCCAGGCAGCTTCGAGAGCTCGCCGATGACCTCTTGCAACAGCTTCGACATCAGATTGTTTCGATCTTCGAGCTTTCGACCCAACCTTTTTTGCCATCGGCGATCGTTACCTCGCACCACGGATCGAGCCGGTCGGTGATGCGCACCGACGTACCTTCGTGCAGGACGAAGAGGTCGGTTGCCGACCGATCCGGCGCGCTTTTTACCGATGCCGACGACGACATTACGACCGCTTCCGAGCGGTCGAGCATACTGCGTCGTTCGCCTGCGGCGAAGCAGGTCGTTACGAAGAAGATCGTCAGGGCGGCAAGGGCGCCGTAGAATCCGGTCTTGCGCCACGAAAGCCGTTGGGCCAGCAGGCAGAGCAGGATCGCCCCCAATCCGCAGGCCAACGAAACTAACGACAGGATGCTCCAGACCGTGCAGTTCATCGCTTGCCGGATGGCGCGGAACCAGCTCGTCAGGAAAAATTCGGGCACCTGTTCGATGTTGTCTTTCGTGCGGGCCTCGGCAACGCTCAAATTGTAGCGGGCGTCGACGCTGCCCGGGTCGATCCGCAAGGCCCTCCGATAAAAGAGGATGGCGCGACCCAACTGTTCCTCTTTGAAGTAGGCGTTCGCGAGGTTGTAGTAGAGCTTCGCGGAACTCAATCCGCGGGCGGCCAACTGTTCGTAGGCCTCCACCGCTTCGTGGTAATTGCCGTTGATATAGGCTGTGCTCGCTATGTCCCAGAGCCGTTCGGGCGTCTCGGAGACGAGATTCGGCCGGGTCTCTTCCGTCGTCGTCTGCGTCTGTTCATCCGGAAGCAGGGCCGCAGGCTGTTCCGCTGCGGCGGCCTCTTCCGCGGAGCGCTGTTCCTGGGCCGAAGCCGTTGCGCCGAGGAGCAGCGCTCCCAACGGCAGCAGGCCGGTTATGATCGTTCTTTTCATGATTTCTAATGTTTTATCGCCGATTCGATCCGTGAAATGAAATCCACCCCTTCGGCATAGACGTCGCTCATCTGCGACGACGCTACGGGCGAATACTGCGCCTCGTCGCACAGCGTTACGATCGCCGTGAAACGCTGCGACTGCTCCGCCGGAACGCCGCGTTTGTGCAGCTCCTCGCGCACGTTCTCCTTGGTCAGATTGGCCACCGGTATGTTGAACTTGTCGCTCATGTAGCCCCACAGCGCGCGGAGCATCTCCTCGTAGAAGGCATGGCGGTTTTGCTCCTCCATGTAGCGCTTGGCCGCACGGAACCGCTGCACGGCGACCTTGTTGGCCCGTTTGCCGCGCACGAGCGCCACATTCTGCCGTTCGCGGATGCGGTGGCGCAGGGCGATATGCGTTCCGCCGAATGCAAGGACGATCGCCGCCAGCAGCAGCCAGTAGGCCGTACCGAGGAAGAACGGCTTTCGGTCGATCCGAAGCTGCGGATTCCCGAGCTTGATGAACCGGATGTCCTGACCCAACAGCCGCACGTCCTCCTTCGACATGCCGCGCCCCTGTACGACGGGGGCGCCGCTGCCGCCCGACGCATCGGGCGTAACGTCGAGGGTCAGCGGCTTGGTTTGCAGGGTGGTGTACTGCATCCGGTCGGGATCGAAGTAGGTAAATTCCACCGGTTCGACTTCGTAAGTCCCTTCGGCCCGTGCGATGAAGGGGTATTCAAACTGCCGATAGCCCGAAATGCCGGAGGCCGAGGCGTTGATCGATTCGGTGGTTTTGACGTTGTACTGCTCGAATGAGGTCGGAAGCGTCAGCTTCGGCGCCTGGACGAAAGTCAGATTGCCCGTACCGGCGATTTTCACCGTATAGGTCGACGCCGAGTTGGCTGCGATGCGGTCGGGCGGCAGCGCGGCATCCAAACTGAACCGTCCGACGGCCCCGTTGAAGCTGGCCGGCGCCCCCGCGGGCAGCGGCTTGACGGCGACGGTTACCCGCTGGCTCTGCACCTTGCGCGGAACGTTGTAGACTTCGTGTCCGCCGCCGAAGAACGGGTCGATATTGCGGCTTTGCACCACGACCTGCGCCACGGCCGTCAGTTCGGCCGGGTCGATGGTCAGCGTGCCCGACTGCTGCGGGTAGAGCAGAAATTCGCGCGCGACGAGCGTTTCGTAGACTTTGCCGTTGTAGGTTTCGCGGCGGCGCGGCGCGTTGTCCGTGTCGAGCTCCTGGGCCCAGAATCCGTTGAACGACGGGAACTTCACGCCGTCGTATCCCACGACGTTGACCCGTTCGTAGAGTTTGAAGGTTACGCGCAGCGGCTCGCCTTTGAAGACCGACGTGCGCGATACGATGGCGCGCAGCAGAATATCGTCGCCGGCGACTTGCCGCTGGGCATTGTTCGATGCTTCGTTCTCCTGCCTCCGGTCGGCCTCGCGGCCTCCCGAGCCGCCCCCTTGCGAACCGCTCTCCTGCACCACTTCGATGGGGAGCGGCTGGGTGCTGTAGGTCGTGCCGTCGACGACGACCTTCGCCGGCCCGATGGTGAGGTTGCCCGCCTGCTGCGCCAATACGACGTAGGTGAAGTTGTGGCTGTGGGTCTTGGTCATCGAACCGTTGACGATCGAGATCGCATCGCCGCGGGAGATCGAAGGGCCGGCCAGTACTTCGAGCCCTTCGAACGAGGGGGCCGCGAACGTATCCTTGTCCGGCTCCGCATTGAGCGTGAACTCCACGCGGAACGCCTCGCCGACGGCGACCGTCAGCGGCGACGAAGCCTCGAACGTAACCTTTTCGGCCGCCTCCGCGTACGGAACGGATAACGTGAACAGCAGTACGGCCGACACTTTGGAAAACAGCGCTTCGGAAAATTTCGCAACGAAAAATTTCATAACATTCACATCTTACACACCCTTTCGGTGCCGGTCGGCGGAATCGGCTTCCGCATCGGCCGGCGAAAAATCCGGCGCGGCCGGCAAAAGTTCCGGCACACTGCACCGATGCGCCGGAACCCTTACGCGTATAACGGATTCGTCTCGCTTTTAGTGTTTGAAGCCGGCGAAAAAGTCGTTGCCTTTGTCATCGACGATGATGAAGGCGGGGAAATCCTCGACGTAAATTTTGCGCACGGCCTCCATGCCCAACTCGGGGAAGTCGACGACTTCGACCGACTTGATCGAATTTTGGGCCAGAATAGCCGCCGGACCGCCGATCGAGCCGAGATAGAATCCGCCGTGGGCCTTGCAGGCGTCGGTTACGGCCTGCGAACGGTTGCCTTTGGCCACCATCACTAACGAACCGCCGTGCTGCTGGAACAGATCGACGTAAGGATCCATGCGGCCGGCCGTCGTCGGGCCGAACGATCCCGAGGCCATGCCTTCGGGCGTTTTTGCCGGGCCTGCGTAGTAGATCGGATGCTTCTTGAAGTATTCCGGCATCGGTTTCCCCTCGTCGAGCATCTGTTTGATGCGGGCATGGGCAATGTCGCGTGCGACAATCAGCGTGCCGCGCAGACGCAGACGCGTTTTGATCGGATAGTTTGTTAAAATGGCACGTACCTTATCCATGCCCTCGTCGAGGTCGATATCCACGGCGGGCGACATGGCAGGGGCCTCTTTCGGAAGGAAACGGGCCGGATTCTTCTCAAGCTCTTCGAGAAAAATGCCCTCCGGCGTGATCTTCGCGCGGATGTTGCGGTCGGCCGAGCAGCTTACGCCGATCGCCACGGGGCACGATGCCGCATGACGCGGCGCGCGGATCACGCGCACGTCGTGCACGAAAGCCTTGCCGCCGAACTGGGCGCCGATGCCGCTGTTCCGACAGATGTTCAGCACTTTTTCCTCCCATTCGAGGTCGCGGAAGCAGCGTCCGCCCTCGTTGCCCGAGGCGGGCAGCCCGTCGAGATAGCCGGCCGAGGCCTTCTTCACGGTCGAGAGGCACATTTCGGCCGACGTGCCGCCGATGCAGATGGCCAGGTGGTAGGGCGGGCAGGCCGAGGTGCCGAGGTCTTTGATGTGTTCGGCGATGAACTCCGTGAGCGATTTTTCGTTGAGCAGCGCCTTCGTCTGCTGGTAGAGGAAAGTCTTGTTGGCCGATCCGCCGCCCTTGGTGATGAAGAGGAATTCGTACTCCATCCCGGGCTTGCCGCCGTAAATGTCGATCTGCGCGGGCAGATTGGTAGCCGAATTTTTCTCGTCGGTCATCGTGAACGGCACGACCTGCGAATAGCGCAGGTTGCGCTCCTTGTAGGTCTCGTAGACGCCGCGGGCGATGCGTTCGGCATCATCGGCGCCGGTGTAGACATCTTCGCCCTTGTGGGCGATGCAGATGGCCGTGCCGGTATCCTGGCAGGTCGGCAGCCTGCCTTCGGCCGCCACGCATTGGTTCAGCAGCATGGTGTAGGCCACGAATTTGTCGTTGTCGCTGGTCTCGGCATCGTCGAGAATCGCGCGCAGCTTTTGCAGATGGCTGGCCCGCAGATAGAACGACACGTCGTTGTAAGCGGCCCGCGAGAGCAGTTCGAGCCCCTCGGGAGCGATTTTGAGCACCTTGCGTCCGTCGCATTCGACGACCTTCACATAATCCTTTGTCAGCAGGCGATACTTCGTCTTGTCCTCCCCGACGGGGTAGGGTTCTTGATAGATGAATTCCGGCATGGTTTTATTCGTATTTCGTTATTGTCTGCAAATAGTCGTTTCCGTTCGCTTCGGGTTCGGTCGGTTTCCGCCTCCGCGGCGGCGGTCCGCGCTCCGTTTCGGGGCAAAAATACAAAAAACAATCCGTAAAAAAACAACTATTGCCGGTCGTCTGTTATTTTTTTCACAAAAAGCGCATCCGATCGAGAAAAATTCGTACCTTTGTGCCGGTTTCGTGTGCGAACGAACCTTTTTCGACAAGCCGAGGGCAGAACCGGATCCATTCGGGTATGCCGAGGCGGGAAAAGGGGCATAAATAATGAACGATATTTGCGTAACGAACGTTTAACAGATAATTTCAAATTCTCAATTATGGTATCCTACAAAGAACTGGGGCTGGTGAATACGCGGGAGCTTTTCGCCAAGGCCGTCAAGGGCGGATATGCCATTCCTGCCTTCAACTTCAACAATATGGAGCAGATGCAGGCCATCATCCAGGCTTGTGTCGAATGCTCGTCGCCGGTGATTCTTCAGGTTTCGGCCGGCGCCCGCAAATACGCCAACCAGACGCTGCTGCGTTACATGGCGCAGGGTGCCGTGGAGTATGCCAAGGAGTTGGGCAAGAACATTCCCATCGTGCTGCACCTCGACCACGGCAATTCGTTCGAATTGTGCAAGAGCTGCATCGACATGGGCTTCTCGTCGGTGATGATCGACGGTTCGTCGCTGCCTTACGAGGAGAACGTCGCACTGACCAAACAGGTCGTCGATTACGCTCATCAATACGACGTTACGGTCGAGGGTGAGTTGGGCGTTCTGGCCGGTGTCGAGGACGAGGTCGCCGCCGAGCATTCGCACTACACCGATCCGAAGGACGTCATCGACTTCGTATCGAAGACGGGCGTCGATTCGTTAGCCATTTCGATCGGCACGTCGCACGGCGCCTACAAGTTCCGTCCGGAGCAGTGCACGCGCAACGCCGAGGGGATTCTCGTTCCGCCCGAGCTGCGCTTCGACATTCTGGCCGAGATCGAGACCAAACTCCCCGGGTTCCCCATCGTGCTGCACGGTTCGTCGTCCGTTCCGCAGGAGTACGTGAAGATCATCAACAGCCACGGCGGCGCATTGAAAGAGGCGGTCGGCATTCCCGAAGAGCAGCTTCGCAAGGCGGCCAAGAGTGCGGTTTGCAAGATCAACATCGACTCCGACGGCCGTCTGGCCATGACGGCAGCCGTCCGCACGGTGTTCGCCGAGCAGCCCGCCGAGTTCGACCCGCGCAAGTATCTGGGCCCGGCACGCGACGAGTTGAAGAAGCTCTACATGCACAAATGCGAGAAGGTGCTCGGCTCGGCCGGCAAGGCTTGACCGACGGCATCTGCTTCGTGAAACAGATCGCGGGCGTCCGAAACAGAATCGGACGCCCGTTTTTTTCACAAATGAAAGTTCTCATGAGATTTTTGTTGCAAAACTTAACCGGATAGCTCCGAATAAAAAATGTTTGTCGGAAATTTGGAGGGGGGGGGGAATTTTTATATCTTTGCACCATTGACAATACTACCAATAAAATCTTACGCATTATGAAAAGAGTGATTAGATTGTTGATTGTGGCCGCCGGAAGCGCCTTCGCGGCGTGTACGAACAATCCGGCGGAGGATGCGGAGCTGGCCCCCGAAGCCGTTCCCGAAACCCCGGACGTGGCGGCCGTGGCGTCCCAGATCGTCTGGTCGCCGGAGGCGGACACCGCTCCGACCCTTCCGGCCGATGGAGGTGAAAGCACGTTCGAGTTCGCAGCCACCGTCTCATGGAAGGTCTCCGTATCCGGGGGCGAAAACAAAATTTCGTGGCTTACGGTCGATCGTTTGTCGGGAGAGGCCGGCAGCGCTGCCCTTGTCATCTCCGTAGAGCCGAATACCGAAGAAAGCCGTGCGGCTTCGGTATTGATCGCCACGACAGACGGTGCCGCTTCGACGGTCGTAACCGTATCGCAAGAGGGCGCAGAACCTGTGCAGGATACGGTGTCGCCCGATCCCGTGCTGCCGGATACGCCGGTCGAAAATGTGCTTGACAAAATTACAGATCCGGCGTTTAAGACCTATTGCGAACGGTTTGCAGGAGAGGACGGTATTCTTACCCGCTCCGAGGCGGAAGCTGTCGAAAAAATCGTGGTGAA
>CANREN010000020.1 GCA_947629705.1 uncultured Alistipes sp.
GTCCTCGAACGAGGCATTCAGCGCTGTTATAAATTTCTGTTAGACACCGATGCCCGCACCGGCAAACTGCAAAAAGAAGCGGGAACTCGTCGCGTGGCTGCGTACGGTTCCCTCCTCTGTCGGCTGCGGCTATCGGATTCCCGCAATGAATATCCGTTTGCCGTTTCCGAATTTTTTATTTGATCCGTTTATAAGTCGTTGTTTCCTCCCTTGAATAACCACTTACATTATCATCATAATAATCGCTGCTTTCGAACAAAACAAGCTGTGATTTGGTCAGGCTTTTAATTTGATAAATACCGTCGTCTACATTCAAACCGTCGTTATTCGGATCCCCCTTTATCGTCAGTGTGTTACCGGAAATCGAGTAACTAAACTTTGCTTGGTCGACATACTCTACTTTCTCGATACCATCTATATCAATCTCCGTATAAGTGCCGGTTCCTCCTTCATCGAACGTGTAAGTCCAATACCACCAATAACTCACATCGTCCAAAAGTGGAAAATCCTCCGACCAAGTGTCCTTTCCGTACCTGTCGCCCTCATCCTCATATCCTTCGGCGTGGACGATTTGCCAGGTGCCAACGATATTGGCCTCTGTGACGGGCAGATTGGATTCATCATCGTCGTCGGAGCACGCCGCGAACGAGATTGCCGCAAACAAGGCGGCGCAGAAAATAAGTTTTTTCATAATAGAAATAATTTTGGTTTTGTCGTTCCGGCACCTGCACGACGGGTTTCTATTCGGTTTGATTAAACGGAAAGTGTGAGATCCGTACTCGTTACTTATCTCACGTCTTGGCCTTCGAACTTGCCACCTTGTAAAGATAAGCAACTTCGAAGCCCACGCCGATATGAATATAGTACCCCCCCCTAACGATCGATAAGTATAGGGCATTGCTGCTCCAACTATCGCGAAAGGGGATGCGTATAAACACATCCCGGGTCATCTACTATTGCTACATCTGCTACAAGGGTTCTAAGTGTTCGAAATTCAGAACGTAGCAATGAAGCATTGAGTAAACGCCTTTCTACATAAAGTAGTGACTCTCTTCCCACCTCATCCGACTTAATCATCAATATTGTATCGCCGTTGTCCGATTTAGTCCATGATGCCCGCCTCAGTTTGCGCCACCATTGCTGGTTGTCTTTTCCTTGGCCCGGCGTAGGCAGTCTTGGTGATAAGACGAATCAGAACACGTCTGTGGAGTCAAATCTTCCAAAGACAATAAAGAGTCGACGACAAAAGTAGTGAAAAAAGTCAAACATCTGCAAAAAAAACTTGACTTTCTTTGATTTATTCACAAATTTTGCCTAACTTTTACGTGTTTGTCCCCTAAAAAACACAAAAAACGATGCCATAAGCTCAACTAAAATGGCAAAAGCAAGCATTTTCCATGTAAATAATAAATTCTAAGAATCCAACTGGCAAAAATCTTTTCCTTAATTTGGTTTTCGATAATCCCTTTAAGAGGTATACCAAAGAGGTCTTCATATGGTCTTGGAACCACACAAAAACCTCTTTAATTTTAATTTCTCAAGCAACCAATAGGTACAACGAACACTCCATCTTCTCTGCGTTGGTAGGCAAAATCGCCGGTAGCCGTGAGAACCATGAGGAACGAAGGCTTCTTCATCTTTGTCGTGTCAATTTTATCGGCAAGAGTTTTCAATGCGGATGCACCATCATTGATGAGTTCATCACCACCGAGTTTTATCTCTATCAACCCATATTGTCCATTTCGCAAATGAAGCACGGTGTCACATTCCAACCCTGTCTTGTCTCTGTAATGATATACCTCGCCATCCAAAGCGTCGGCATAAACACGCAAGTCTCTTACACATAGGGTCTCAAAAAACAATCCCATCGTATTAAGGTCGTTTATTAAATCCTGAGGCCCGAGTCCGAGTGCTGCCGTAGCTATCGACGGGTCAACATAATAGCGCGTGTCGCTTGTACGTATGGCTGTATTAGAGCGCAAATTGGGATTCCATGCGTGCACGTCTTCTATGACAAAAATCTTTCTCAGTGCTTTTATGTAACCGTTTACGGTATCCTCGTCAAGGGTACTGCTGTCATTGGCAAGCATGTCTTCTCTTATTACAGCAAGAGCTGTCTGGCTACCTTGCTGACGTGCGTATGAACGCATTAGCCGCTTAACTCTTTCTGGATCACGCTGAACACCGTCCACCTTCGAAGCATCAACATTTGCCACGGCATCGAAGTATTCTAATGCCCTGTCAAGAGCAATGTCCTCACTTTGTAAAGTGGCTTTGGGCCAGCCTCCCCGGCATATAAGATAAGCAATGCGTGAAAGGTCAAGGCTGTTTTCGCTGTAAAGGTCCTCTGTCTCACCCCTAAATAATGAGTCAAGGGTTATCTCACCATTAGATTCTCCTGATTCAAACAGACTCATTGGGCGCATCGTCAATCTTGCAATTCGCCCTGTCCCTGAATGTACCATTTCGTTTTTGTCGTCCTTGGTCGCTTCTGGGGGTACAGATGAACCTGTTAGCATGTAAAAACCGTCACCCTCACGGTGGTCAACGTCATGCCGTATTGCATCCCAGAACTTGGGGGCTACTTGCCACTCGTCAATAAGTCTTGGTGTTTCACCTTCGAGCAACCTCTTTATATTGATGTCTGCCAATCGAAGATATTGGCTTTTGTGTTCTGGGTCAGACATGTATAGCGTACTCTTTGCCTGTTGTTCACAGGTTGTCGTCTTACCACACCACTTTGGCCCTTCCATAAGAACAGCTCCACATCCTTTGAGCTTACGTTCAAGCAACTTGTCGAGAATCCTTTTTTTGTACATAGTGACGTTCTTTTTTATAGAAATCCGCTGCAAAGATACATGTTTTTATTCAAATTCGGTAATTTGGCTGAATATTTTTCGGTGATTTGGACTATTTTCATTCGGAGGTTTGACTCAGTTTTGCTCGGTAAATTGGATTTTGCCGAAATTCTCAAAGGAAAATCTATCCGAACAGTCCGTTCGTTAGATTAACGGCATCTGCAACCACGTGCATAAATCTCAGTTATGTGGATGATAATGTAACGCAGTCAAAAAACATTTTTGAAAATGTTACTTGTTTGTTACTTATACCTATATAAAATTATTATATATTGTTATATTACAGTAATATATTAATATCAAATTGGATAATATCCTAATCCCCCGGTCGGCAGTTGCCGTCGGGAGCGATGCCACTCAACCTGCAAGCAGAGAGTGTGATTTTTGTCCATTAGTGCGCAAAGCGGAAACGGACAATTAGCATTTGTCGGCTTCTTACGTATTTCAAAAGATCATCGCACAGAAACTCGATCACACCACAACGATATCGACCGAGATGCTGTTGCCGGAAGTGTCGACGACAGTAAGCGTGTGGTAGCCAGGCGAGGGCTGAACGGCGAATTGGTGGATGTCTTTGGTCGAGCCGAGATAGGAGTTGTCCAAATGCCAGAAGATTTCCGCCGCGGGATCGGAATGTGCCACCGAACAGTTCAGGGCAGCTACCGTTCCGTCGCTCTGTACGGGCAGCGACACCACGCAGCCGTCCGTCGGATAAATGAAGTGCATCAGCTGCACATCGACGCGGGCTGCCGTCTGCGCAAGACTCAATGCCGTAGTCTGATAAGAAGAGTGTGTCTGCCGATAGTAATGCTCCATCACGGGCGGTAGCACAAATCGCCGTTCAATGCCATATACGTCCACATCGCCAGCGACAAACATCTCCTGACAATAGGGGCAGGAGCGGCTTTTCAGCACATTTTTAGGCGCTACGGCCTGCACGGTCTCGGTGCAGTTGCGACCTGCGATATATCCCGAATGGCGGCAGAGTGTAACGGTAATGCCGTCGGTTGCGTCAGGCTCGGCAAACCAGCCTGTCGGGGGTAGCAGGTTGAAGATGTCGAACATCACAGGGCCGGCGGTGCGTGCGCCCGTCAGGTCGGATGCTGCGCTACCGTCGGCATTGCCCGCCCACACCCCGACGGCATATTCGGGCGTCACACCGATCGCCCAGCCGTCGCGCGAGCCGTAGCTCGTTCCGGTCTTCCATGCAATCTGCCGGGTGGATGTTGCGCGTCGCCAGTCCATCTGGTCAGGGCGGTTTACGTTGCGCATCGCCTCGAAGGTGGCATAGAGTGCCATGCGGTCGGCAAGCGGAAAGTGCGCCAAACGAACCGTATCCCCGACGCCCTGATAGATAGCCGCCATATTGGCATAGAGTTGCACGATGTCGAGCAGCCGCACCTCCGCACCGCCCAATATGAGCGACAGACCGTAGCGGTCGTTCGCCTTGTCGAGCGACGACAGCCCCGCATTTTTCAGCAGGGAGGCAAAGCGCATCGTTCCGTACGCTTTGAGCAGATGCACGTTCGGCACATTGAGCGAGAGCGAGAGCGCCTCGTCGGCCGGCACAGCTCCGGCGAAAGTTCCGTCGAAATTCTTGGGCGCAAAGCCGCCGAAGTCGGTGGGGATATCGGGCAGCAGCATCTGCGGGAGCAGGATTCCCTCCTGCAAGGCGGCGCAATAGAGCAGCGGTTTGAGAATGCTGCCCGAGCTGCGGGGCGCACGGGCAATGTCGACCCATTTACCCTCGCGCTCGCGGGCCATGTCGCTGTTGCCGCAATAGGCGACCGTTTCGCCGCTCTTGACCTCGACAACGACGGCCGCAAGGTCATTGACACCCTCTGCCGACAACTCTTGACCCCAGCGCGCAGCAACCTCTTCCAGTCGCTTTTGCAGCGGCAGGTCGATAGGTGTGCGGATGCGCTCGCCGTGACGGACGGCATTGCAATTTTCCACCCAATGCGGCGTATACTGCGGCATCGGATAAGGCTCGCCGATAAGCGGCTCTTCGACCGAGAGTTCACACTCCGATTCGGAGATATATCCCCGCTCGCAAAGCCGACGTAGCAGACGGTTGCGTTTGGCGAGCAGCGCCTTGCGGTTGCGTGCGAGGTGGATGGACGAGGGGGCGTTTTGCAGCACGGCTAATGTAGCCGCCTCCGCCCACGAGAGTTCGCTGCCGTCGTTGCCCAGATAGCGCCACAAGGCGGCGTCGAGACCCACTACATTGCCACCGAAAGGAGCGTGCGCCGCATAGAGACGCAGAATCTCCTCTTTGGAGCAACGAACCTCCAAACGGGTGGCCATGAATATCTCGACCATTTTCTGCCATATCGTGCGCGGCTTGCGGCGCGAAAGGCGGATAACCTGCATCGTCAGGGTGCTGCCGCCGCTCACGACCCGTCCTCCCTGGATATTCTGCACGGCGGCGCGGACGAGGGCTTTCGGACTTACACCGATATGCCGATAGAAAGTGCGGTCTTCGAATTCAACGAGTGCCCGGACGAACTTTTCGGGCAGCGAATCGGCAGGCGGAAAGCGCCACTGTCCGTCGTCGGCGATTCGAGCACCGAGCAGATGGCCATTGCGGTCGGTCACTACGGTCGAATACGGCGTGTCCCCGAACAGATTGCGCGGCAGGCAAAAGAGCCACAGTAGCAGGAGGGCTCCTGCCGCCATGGCTACCGCATATTTCACCGTGCGTCTCATTTAACCACCTCCACGAATCGCGAGGCCGATACAGCACGGCAGGAGGTGTCGTACATATCTTCGCACACGGTCGGCGGCATCAGCCAGCGGCCGCAGAAAGCGGCACGCAGACGCACTTGAAAAGTTCGGCTTTCGCCGACGTTCAGGCCGAAATACCAGCTGATGCGGTTGTCCCGAATATCGGTATAGTCGCCCAGATTGGTGGTGCGGTCGATCACCACACGTTCGTTCCATATCTCCCAGCCGGAGGGGATGGCGCAGGTCAGCGCCAGCGATTGGGTCTCCTTCGCCGCCTTGCGGACGGTAATCTCGGCATAGAACTCGTCGCCCTGCACAAGCCTTTCGGGGTTGATCTCCCTGCCGTCGGCATCGGTATAGCGGATATCGAATGCAATACCGTTGACAACGGCGGGCAGCTGCTCGGTTGCCTGCGGCTGGCGGCGGGTTGTCAGCGACAGATACACATTCCTATTTCCTCTGTTTTCGGCGTGTACGGCACCACTGTTCGGATCGGCTGCCAGCGTGTAGATACCCTTTATCTCCCGAAGCGAGACAGCCTTGCCCTCTTTGGGCCGGATAACCACTTCGGTCGCGGCTTCTCCGTAGATGCCGGCTAGACGGTTCATCGCCGCACTGACAAAGGCTACCTCCTGCGTCGTGCAGTTGGAGGCAGAGAACTCCGCCGCCACTTCACGGGCAAGTCTCAACGCCCGGTCGTTCTGCTCCGCAAGCAGCCAGGTCTCCAACTCCATCGCCTTGTCGCGCAAACGGGACGGGAAAGTGAACCAGGCACCGGTCGTCTGCGCACAGTCGACGGTTCGGTCGACAAGCTGCCATGCTACTTCGGCCTTTCCGGCTTCGGCATAGGCGGCCGCCAGACGCAACAGAGCCTGCCGGGACAACACCCTCGATTCGCGCAGGCGATTCATGGCCGCCGTGGGTTCATCGCCCGACTTCACAAGCGTATAGAGGCGGTATGCCTGCACCAAATCCTCGCCATGTTCGTGTTTGTGGCGATAGGCACGCGCCATGCGTTGCTGGTACTCCTTCCAGCGTTGGATATATTGGTCGGCAACGGCGAATCCCTGTCGGCGAGCCTCCACCATCACCTCGCCGGCCATTGAGGTTGCCCACTCGTTTACACCCCAGCCGGACCAGTAGGCAAAGCCGCCGCTTGCGGTCTGGCGCGAAAGGATGGCTTTCAGAATCTTCGGCAGCGTCTCGCGTGCCCGTGCCTGCTCGGTCGCCGAAAGGAAGCGGCGGGCATAGAGCATATACATCGCCCGTGCCGATAGTTGCTCGGTGCAGTAGTGTCCGTAACTTTCCACGAAAGAAAAGGCTCCCGAGAAGTCGATTTTGGGCATAGCGGCAACCTCTAACTGCGTCGTTCCATTGCTAAACGGCGTCCACGCGAAGTCGTGTTCCTCGCCCGGATGCAGCGTCTTGGCGTAGGTCGTAATTACCGGCGGCAGCGGATTGCGGACATCTATGTAAATCGTCTCGGAAGCGGTATGTCCGCCGCCGTCGGCCGAGACGGTGATTTTCGCCTGACCGCTCCGCACGCTGTCGCATACCAAGTCAAAGGTAGTCAGCTGCTCGGAGGGTGCTGCAAAGGCGAGCCTCTTTGAGGCGCCGCCTGCCACCGACACCGGTCCTTCGACCGAGACCTTCACTGTGGCATTCTTCACGCTGTCGTCCATGCAGAAGACATTGACCGGCAGCCTCACGCGGTCGCCGCACGAGAGCATGCGCGGCAGCGTCGGCAGCACCATCAGCGGCGAGCGGACCGTAACCGTCCTGTCGGCATGGCCGTAGGTCGCCTCGTGTGCCGCCACGACCATCACGCGCACCGAACCGACATACATCGGCAGCGTAATTTTGTGCGTTGCCTGTCCGCTTCGGAGGGTAAACGGGCCGAGGAACTTCACCACGGGGTTGAACCGCTTCTCCTTGCCAGCGGCACGGCGCAATGCCTCATCACCGCCGACGCTCAATATTCTGGTGAATTTCCCGACATAAGCACCGATTACATCGTCGTACAAATCCCACGTTTTGACGCCCAAGGCCTCACGCCGATTCATCGCCCGCCACGGCTGCGGCGTCTTGAAAGCCGTGATATCTAACAGACCTTCGTCGACGATGGCAAGCGTATAGGTCATCGGCTTGCGGTCGCGCTCCCGCACTTTTATGGAAAACTCCTGTTGGGGACGCACTTCGTCTGCCACTTCGATTTCGGGATGCAGGATCGAAGAGCGGTCGATAACCGCAGCCCCCTCCACGCCGTACAAGCGAATCGGCAGGTCGTTGCTCTTGGCGTGCGGCTGCAACAGCGTGGCGTGGACATAGAAGTTAGGTGTCATCTCGCGCGTAACGGGTATCTTGCAGGTCGTTTCGCGGTTAGCAGAGGTCGCGACCCAGCGGCGGGAAACGACTTTCGAGGCATTCTCAATCGAGAGCAGCACACGTCCGCCTTCGGATTTCGGGAGGTAGACCGTAGCCGTTTCGCCCACCTCGTAGCTGCGTTTGTCGAGGGCGAAGGAGAGCATCGAACTTGCCTTGGCATCCTCCTTTCCGGCATGTCCTCTCCAGTCGGGCCAGTCGATGAATACAACGCCGCCCGTGGCGTGGCCGCTCTGCGTGTCACGCACGAAAATCAGGTATTTGCCCCACCCCGGATAGTTGACACGGAACGGAACCTGCGCTCTGCCGTCCGCGGTCTCCAATATGCCTGATGCGACGACCTTGGCGGAGGTGCTTTGCACATATCGCCTCAAATCGTCTGCCGACCCTTGCCACCACCAGCTCCAGTTGAGTTTGTAGATTTTGTATTCTAATTTCCGTTTACCTTGCAACTTACCCTCGGCATCGACGCACACGATTGGAAAATTCAGGTTGCTGTCGGTCTCGAACTCCTTTTCGCCCAAGCGAATGCCCACATACGCACGATAGGGGGAATAGCGCACGCTACGGGCGGTAAAACTCTCGTCGCCGCCGGCCTCACGGACCCGCGCAATAATGTTGGCCTGCAACATGCCGGGAGCGTCCTCCTTTTCGGCCAGCTTGATCTGTTTGGTCATACGACCCAATGAATCGAGCGTACCTTTCAACTCGATGTGCTCCGACGAAAATGTGTTCAACGGATTCGAGAAAGCATAGTCGCTATATTCCTTGAACGGGTTGGGATTGTTATACAGCACCATCTCCAACGCCGCAGGCAGGTTGCCCGCAATCGGCCCGGTCAACCAGTGCGCTTCAAGCGAGCAGGAGGCATAACCCGGCGCTTGCAGCGTCTCGTCGGTCTCGATGCCGATTTTGATGCGGTTGGGTTTGATGGTTTCGACCTTGACGGGAAAGTCGATGCTCTTGCCGCCCACCTTGAAACGTGCATTCCAGCGACCCGTCGGGGCATCTTCGCCTGTCTGAATATGAAACGTATAGAATCCGTCAGTGCTTCGGGTCTGTGTTTGATGCTCGTAGAGTTGTTCTTCGGGGGTGTAAAGTTCCATCGTTACGGGATGGTTGGCCGGCAGTGCTCTCTGGCGGTCTTCGACAATCAGCGTCAAGTGTACTTCGTCGCCTGGGCGCCAGACACCGCGTTCGCCGTAGACGAAGCCTTTGATGCCCTGCGGATTCTTTTTGCCTCCGACATCGAAATTACTGAACGACTGCTCGCGTCCGCCCGTCACTTTCAGATAACTGGTCGAATTGCCGTTCGAAGCCGTAACGATGAATGGTTTGTTGACGACATTGAAATCGGCAAATCCGTTGCTGTCCGTCGTGCCGTGCCCAATCTCCTGCAACTGGTAGTTGTAGGCCGTCACGCGCACCCCTACCAGCGGCGCAGTCGTCATAATATCCGTCACGGCCGTCCACAATCGCGAACCGTCGGCCTTCTTGACAATCAGTCCGAGATTCGAGGCCACAAGATTGTATTCGGGCATACGATGTTTCTCCATATAATAGCTCGGTTTCGAAGGATCGTCACTTTCTCGCCACTCATACTCGTCCCAATCATAGTCCGGAGCTTCCCGATAAATATATGCGTCATCCTCGTCCCACGTCTCCGCATCCTGCGCTTTCAGACCGGTTTCGAGCGGGAAATCGGGTTTCCCGTTGCGGCCGTAGAGCGAATAGGCTTGCCGGAATGCCAGACGGACATTGTAAATCGCCCCGCGCTCCTGTCGGAAGAGATTTTTTAAGTCTATGGAGAAATTCTGCCACTCGTGCAGGTTACGGTTCGGGTCGTCGTCCAGACGCACCGTGCGGCGGTATATCAGACGCCCCGCACGACGCAAACGGCAGGATTCATCCAAGTCGTTCTCTTGAAGATACATCATCACGTTGTCCGTGTAGATTTTCACCACCTCGACATCCACGGCAGCGAGGTTGACAGCCCGAAACGGCAGTGCGAGGTTGTGTCCGTCGGGCAGAATCGTGCCGTGAATCGGAATTTCGACAGCGGGCGGAATCACCTTCTGTTCGAAATGCCGCTCCACCTCGCAGTCGAGCGATCGTCCGTCGCGATTGCGCACGAGGTCGGAAACGCGGAGTACCAACTCGGTCAGCCCGTTCGGGTCATAGAACACCTTCACGCTCGTGCCGCTGCGCTCGAGACGCACCTGTTCGACTTTGTCAATGGTTATAAGACCGTCCAGCTCCTGTTCGGCGGAGAGCGGAGCGCTGAACTCCAGTTCGAGGTACGGCTGCGCAGCGTCGCGGCGTTCGGCCGCGAGCAGTTTGAAATCCCGGATTCCGGGAATCGCGATTTTTTGCGGCTCCGGAAGGTCGAAATTCAGTTTGCCGGCCTGGAACGAGACGTATACCTGCATCTCCTTTTCCCAACGCTTCAACTGCGAGAGGGTGAAGCGGAAAAGCGTCGGGTCGCCGGTCGGCTCAATCGCCGCTCGGGCCGGGTGCCCCTGCACATCGCAATAAAGCAGTCCGGCTTCGACCTGCGCAGCCTCCACCGGCTCGCTGAAGGTGAGTGCCCCTTCGGCTTGCATATATTTGGTGTCGGCAGGATCGACCCGGACGCGCGTCACCTCCAACCGCATCTTGCGCTCGGCGACAAAGAACGTGAAGCTGAAATCGCGCAGCGAATCTATTCCGGTCAGTTCCGCCATCCGCACGCGACAAGCGTACTCCCGTCCCAGCTTCAACGCTCCAACCTGCGGCAGGAATTCGAGGCTTCGCGGCGATGCCACCCGCAGCTCTCCGCGCAGGCGGGGCGAGAATTTCAGCACCTTATTCAGCCGCGTATCCGAATCAAACGGGGCCACCTTGTCGGTAAATTCGATGCGTATAGGCGAGTTAACGCTAATACGTTCCGGCGCGTAAGCCGCAATCCACTCTGTGGCCTCCCGCTCGCTCATCGTCTGCTCGCGGCACGACAGGCACACAACCATCACCGCAAGGACCGTCCAAAAAATCAATAAAGTTCTTTTCATGCTATTTGTACGTTTTACAATCTTTCAATAGAAGATTCCGCGTGTACAAATCTCACAAAAAGAAACCGTACAGCCGCGCCTCTCGGCGACAACTGTACGAAATCCGGTTCGGGGTGTATGAAATGGATTTTATCGCGATATTTTAGATGCCGCAGCCGATAGTTTTGTCGGATTCGGACTAATCATTTCCATGGTCTGCAAATCCTTTTCTCCTGCATAATATTTGTCAATCACCCGGCAGAAAATATCGTTCGGGCAAACAGCATCGAATAACGTCATCGACGACCGCACTTTCAGAGCATCGATGTGGCCGAGGATTTGATTTGCCGATTTGCCCTCAATCGCTAACAGAGCCTCGGAAATCTCCCGCAAACGGCTGCCAAGAACAGGATGCGAAAGATAGGCAAATGCCTCAAACTTATTCTCAATACCATAATAGTTGGAGTTATGACTATAGCCAAGTCCCCGTAACTGCGGAAAGATATACCAAATCCAATGCGACTGTTTCTTGCCGGCTTTTGTTTCAGCAAGTGCGATATCATAATATCGTTCTTGTGCATTGAGAAACCGCTGCAAATCATATTGTTTGTACTCGTTCATAAATATTAAAAGACGTAATATATACTACCTTCTTCGCCAAACGATATAACTCGTATTCTTCGGCATACGGCGGCCCGTGTAGAAATTGTCCTCGCCGAACTCGTGGCGTTCGCCCTGTTCGTCCACCGCCCAGCCGTAAGCTGTCGAACCAACCAGATAGACCGCCTGATCGACACCCAAATCCGCCAGTGCCTGCGCGAAATCGTGGAACGACTCTTTCGACAAACTCTCGACCATGAATATCTCTCCCTGACGGTCGCAGATTGCCCGTCGTTCGGATTTGTTTTTCGGTTCGTTCTCGACCAGTACGCCGTCCTTCACTAACGGATATTGCCGGAAAAAGTAGCCTTCGCGTTCGGTCGCCTCCTCGAACAGCGGCGAATTGTCCGCAACTCCGACGGTGATTCGACCGTCAATTACAGCGCAATAGCCTTTCTTCGAGAGCCCCCAAGCCAACGGCTCGCCATGCAGGACGAACGCTCCTACAATCTTGCCGTTGTCGCGCCGGATGTCGGCCGCCTGCGCAGCATAGACAATCGTCGTATCGCGTTTGTCAAGCCGCCCGACGTGCAGCGTCATTTCGGCATTGTGCGGGATATGGATGCGCAGCGGAATGTCGTTGATTGTCGTGTCGCGAATCTCGGTAAATCCGCTATCCAGCAAATCGACCGATCGCCCCAACCGCTGCGACGCTCGAACTTCGGGAACCGCCGGTGCAGACTGCGGATCAAAATAGGTTTCGACATCCGGTTGTGCGGCTTCCTGACCGTTCCTTACTGCAAGTATCCATACAACCATAAGAGCGGCCACTGCAAGACTAGCTGCCGTCCAACGCCACCAACGCCTAACAGGCGGCCGCGGAGAGGCTGGATCGTCTCCGATGATGCGGATTTCATCATCACGAATATCTTTCTCTTCCCTCATATTATTTCACCTCCTTCTCCAAAAGCTCTTTCAACTGCTTCAACGCCTCGCGCGATGCGGTAACCGTATGACTGAACGTCGTTACATCCGAAAGCACGAGTTTCTGCTTCGGCACATTGATGTAATAGATATAGGAGCGGTTAATAATCAGACTCTTGCCGATGCGAATGAAGCTGTTGCCTTCGCTGCCGAGCTGCGAGGCGATCATCTTCTCGATCTGCCCCAGTTGGAACGACAGCATCCGCATCTCACCGTCGGCCTGCACGAGTGTCGAATAGTTGCCATCGGAGGAGACGCAGACGATGCGGTCGGGCGCAATACGCACCAAATCGTTCGATGTGGATATGATCAACTGTTTGGTCATCGGTTCTGTTATCGTAAACAAAATTAGGAAACTTTTGGATGAAGGTCAAATAATCCGGCTGCCAATGTATGAAATGGCAGCAGAAGTGTATGAAATTTATGATACGGTCAATTGATATTTTTCGTGTCGCCTTTCTCGCAGTCTGTAATTGCTTGCGGAGTCTTGCGCGTGAAAGAATAAGCATAACGAAATGCCGATTATTACCACACCAACGGCAAGCAACACCCATGCGACGTTCGGAATACAGCTCTGACCAACGAAGCTTATAAGCACAAACAGATAGGTAAGGATGACTGCGGGGCTATAACCGGCATATTGAAACAGTCTCGACTGCCTCTGACAGAATCTTCATCATCGCATTCATCTCGACTGCCCCGCCGCTGTGACAAGCATCGAGTACGACAAGCAGTCTGCCGTTGTCGCCGATTCGTTTTCTGACAGCCATCAACTATTTGTTCAATTCATCATCGACAATGTGATTCTGCCCCTTGTAGCCATTGAAATTGTATTTCGATGCAGCATCATAAGGAACAATCGATTCGTCATAGCCATAATCGCCTTCGTCGCCATTTACATCTGTAACCAATTGCCCGTGTCCCGAGAAGTGAAAATATACAATGTCTCCGGCTCGAAGATTGGCAAGCAGGGTATGGATTGCTTTTGCAATGTTTTTCTTGGTCGCCTGTTCGTTTGCCAGGATTGTGAGATGGCTGTCAGGAAATCCGTTTTTCTTCAGCATCGGGACAACAAGGTCGAGGTCTTTATCTCCATTTATCGCTCTCCAACCCGAACATTGGGGTAATTCCCGATACCGACAACAATCGCCCATCGTTCTGCCGCAAGAGCCGAACGAACGACAAACAAGTAGCATAACAGGAAACTAAAAACCGTTTCATATCCTGTCTCTCCTCTGCTTTACATTCCCAATTCCCGCTTCAGCCACACAGCCAACACCGGGTCGGGAATCACCGCCTGGCGCTTCTCGATCTCGATAAGCTCCTTTTTGACCAAGGCCCATTTTACGATGCTGACATTGGCCGACGAACCGAGCTGGTATTTCTGCAAGACCTCCTGCGTGGTAAATTCGCTGCGAACTCCATCCAAAATGGCACGCAGGAAATTCATCTGATAGGTCGTAAGACTTTCGGTCTGCTTCTCGAACAGCGGCGTATTTTGGTCGAGAATATCCTGACAAGCCGCCTCGAAATCCTGCTCCGTGGCTATTTTATCCGTATGAATCCATACTAACCATGCCAACTGCTGCACATACGAAGAGTGATTGTCTACCGTTTGGCAGATCTTTTCGGCCAACTCTTTCGAAATCCGTTTGCCCGTCGCCTCAAAGCGCTCGCAAATGTAGCCGATCCAGTCCTGCGTCCCGATTTTCGACAGATAGATGGCATCACCGAACTTATAGAACGGAAGACTCTTTTTCTCAAACAGCTCGTTCATCAAATGCTTCTTGCTACCGAACAGACAGTAAGAGACCGACTTTTGTAGCTGCCAGATCGAACGCAGCCGCTTCTGAAATGTTTTGGAATCCTTGAACTCGGCGATCTGCTGGAATTCGTCGATGCAAACGACGATATTGCAACCTTTCTTCTGCGCTATTTTCTCGGGAAGTTGCAGAATTTCGTCGATATCGTTGCTTTTGAGGTTCATTTCAAGCGATATCGAAAAATCCGTCGTCGGATCGGGGCCCAACGAAATTTTGGGACTGATCCGTGAGAGGAACAGTTTGGCGTTTTCGAGCCATTCATCCAATTTCGAAGAGGTTTGCTTGAGAACAGCGGCTGCGAATGCATCGTAAAAGTCCCGCTCGCTGCGGCATGAAAAAATATCGAGATAGACGACTTTCAATTTGTCGGACTGTACCAGGCGGCCCGCCTTCTGCACCAAAGATGTTTTGCCCCAGCGACGAGGAGAGATCAGCACAGTATTTACACCGTGTCGGAAATTCAACAACAGACGCTCGGTCTCTTTCTCCCGATCGGTAAAGTTATC
>CANREN010000021.1 GCA_947629705.1 uncultured Alistipes sp.
TGGACGGTCGGATTTGACAATGGCACGATTTATACCCGCGACCTCTACGTGCTGCGCAACTTGCCGGCGCTCTACCTGTTAGATGCCTCCGGCCGCATCCTCCTCAAAGACACCACCCCCGCGTCCCTCGCCGAACGGCTCGCCGAATAGCTCGCCGCGCACCCCGCTGCCTCTCCCCGCTCAAAAAATACCGTCATAAGTACATTTTTTGCGAAAATGCACTATTTTTGTTGTCGTTAAGTCAAAAATGATCGGTATGAAAAACTGGATTTATCTGTTTTTGATTTTCGCTGCCGTCTCATTCTGCGGCTGCGAAAAGGGCGAACACGGGGATTCCGTTCGGGTGGACGCAGCGGTTCAGGAATCGTTGTACCGGCTCTATCCCGACGCCAGCAACGTCGAGTGGAGTGTTCGGGGCGAATATTTTGTTGCGAAATTCAATCTGCCCGCTACCCGCAGCGAGACGCCTGCATCCGCATGGTACACGGCGTGGTTCAGCGGCAGCGGCGAGTGGTATATGACCGAGAGCGACATTCTCTTCGACAACCTGCCGGCGGCGGTTCGGGAGGCTTTCCGTGCAAGCGAATATGCGTCATGGCGAGTCGATGACGTGGACGTACTGCGGCGCGAGGGCGTCGAGGTGCTTTACGTTATCGAGGTCGAGGGAGTGCAGGAGGGACGCAAGACAGAGATCGATCTCTACTACTCCGAGGACGGCGTGTTAGTCAGGACGGTCGCGGACGCCGATAGTGATTACGACTACGGCGACTGCATCCCGTCGCAGATTCCGGAGCGCATCGCCGATTTCATCGCGAAGAAATACCCGGGCGCGAGGATTATGGAGACAGATCGCGAAAACGGACTTACCGAGGTGGAGATTCTCGACGGCAGGGTGAGCCGCGAACTGCTCTTCGACGCCTCCGACGAGTGGATCTACACCAAGACGGAGACGCTTTACAGCCAGTTGCCCGAGACGGTGAAGTCCGCATACGCATCGTCCGCCTATGCTTCGTACCGTATCGACGACATCGACCGTTACGAAACCCCGTCGGGCGGTTTTTACCGCTTCGACCTTAAATCCATAGCCGGCGACGTCGAACTCGACATAGCCGACGACGGCACCCTGACCGTCCGCGACTTCACCTCTCCGGACGATGACGGCGTCGCGGGGGACGGCGGCATGGTCGATTCGGCCATAAAGGAGCTCATCATGCAGAAGTACCCCGGAGCGCGAATCGTCGAGTACGATTACGACGACGGCATGTTGGAGGTGGAGATAATCCACGATCGGCGGGAAAAGAGCGTCTGCTTCAACGGCGCGAAGGCGTGGGTGAAGACGACGTGGGATTTGCGCAGCGGCGAACTGCCGGCGGCTGTAACCTCCGCCATATCGGCATCGGGCTATGCGGCATACCAAATCGACGAAGCGGAGTACGTGCAAACTCCCGCAGGCGACTACTACATTGTGGAGTTGGAGTCCGGCAGCAGGGAGATCGAACTGCGCATCGACGCCAATGGCAACGTGCTGCGATAGCGACGGCATCTGCTTCGTGAAACAGATCGCGGGCGTCCGAAACAGCATCGGACGCCCGTTTTTTTGAATCCGTGATACAGGCGGCCGGTTATCGATCGTCCATTCGTTGCAGTTGCCCGAAACGACGGCGAAACGGGTGCAGCGGGGCCGAACGGCGGTGAGTGTTTCAGCGGAGGGTGCGGCGGGGCCGAAACATAACAGTTCCTGCGCAGTGAGCGGTTATTCCAACATGAAACGACAAAAGGACGCCGCGATTTGTCGCGGCGCCCTTTTGCAAAATATAGCTTTCTATTGCTACAACGGCTTATTTCTCGAAATTGAGCGAAACCTCGAACTCGTTCGTATTGTTTTTCCAGATCGAATCCAGTGCAGCGAAATTGTCAATTTGCAACATGCCTATAAACATAGGAAGCATCTGCATCATCGGATCTTCCGAATTGGCCAAATCTGCAATCAACTCGTCCAATTTCGGCAAGGCCGGGAGCAGGACTTCGATCACCTGACGGCACATTTCCTTGTCGGCATACAGTTTCAGCCCGCTCGCGGTTGTTTCGTATTTGAGCTGGATGCCGGTCTCCATCCACTGCATTACAAGCGGCAGCAGGGCCTCGACATTGATTCCATACTCACCCAATCCGGCCAACAGGCCGGTTATGCCATTCATCCCGCCGGATACGTCGTTGCCGGTGTCCTGCTGGATTTGGGCGAGAATAGCTGCAATGTCCGGAACGATATAGAGATAATCGCCTTGTACATACCAATATAAGAGTTTCTTGGGCGAAGCGAGCCACGGGATGTCGGAATGAAGGTCGGCCATGCTCGGATTCCCATAATTGTCCGTCTTGATACCGTTAAACAAACAATTCATTATCTCGGTCTGTATATCGAAGTCTTCGCCCATCTTCCGATATTCCGCCGTAATGTTTCCGTCTTCCGAGAAAGTTACCGAATGCAGGAATTGATATAAGAGCGTGCTGGCAAGTGTACGCACCACCAATGCCAGCTGCTCGGCATTGGGCTGTCCGGGGTCTTGGGCGCTCCACGTAACCCAAAGCGGAGCTGTCAGCAAGGCGTTGGCGTTATTTTTGTCCGTCGTTATATTCGTGAGCAGATTCCATTTTCCGGTCAGTCCGCCCTGTGCCGTCGTGCTCAATACGGACGTCAGGTTTACAACGACGGTTCCCTCGGGGGAGATGCTGCCGGTTACGGAAACATTGTAAATCACGGATTCCTCCGCTGCTCTCCCATTGATTGCCGGAATCTTCGTCAAGCCCGTTTCACCCTTAATGTCGAACGTTCCGGTTCCGTCGGCGCGCTCGGTCAAACCGACCTCCATGGTGATTTCATCATATCCGTACAGCACATTTTTCAACACCAAGGTTCCCTGTGTTGCACTCGTCGCCTTCAACTGTACGCTTCCCGCCTCCGTCTTCTCACCGTTAACGGTCAGCGCTGCACTTTCGCCGGAGATCGGCTTGTCGGGCAGTTCCTCCCACGCAGCGGGGTCGTCGCTGCAAGCCGTGAATGCCACGACTGCGGCCAAGGTAATAAAGAGTTTTTTCATACGTCTGTAATTTTTATAAATTGGTTATCGTTTTGTCCGAATGGTTGTCAGAATGCGTAGCCGAACCCGATATTCAGGTAGATGGGATACATATTGAACGTGATGGTCTTGAAATCCTTTTCGAAAATATCGCTCACGCCCCACGTCAGGTTGCCCGAAACGGTCAGGTGCTTGAAGGCTTTCCAGTTCACGCCCGCCTGCACGCCCCACTGCACGGTGCGCAGATCGTCCGAGAAGTCGTAGGTCGCCCGTTTGTCCCCCTCGAACTCCACCTTGTTGCCCGTAGGGTCGTTTTCCCGAAGGTAGCCCTCATAGACGTGTCCGGAGAAATCGCCGTCGGTCATGAACGACACGTAAGGGCCCACGTGCAGCCGCAGCCGAGGGTTGGCCTTGAAGGCCGCCAGCAGGGGAATCGAAACGAACGTCCCGTGGTACCTGGTTCTGACCATACCCGTCCAGTTGCCCTTGACCCGCTCGCCGCCGTCGCCGATGATCTCCATGC
Source organism: uncultured Alistipes sp. (assembly GCA_947629705.1). Taxonomy (GTDB): domain Bacteria; phylum Bacteroidota; class Bacteroidia; order Bacteroidales; family Rikenellaceae; genus Alistipes. The sequence goes on from CANREN010000021.1 coordinate 3,601, forward strand.
TGTAATTCTTCGTCCGCGCTCCGGTCTTCATCCCCTTGGTCTCCAACCGCAGGCCGAATACAATGCCCCAGCGCTCCTTCTCCCCGAGCCATTTCACGATATCGCCTTCCAGCGAGAAGCAGAACATGGGCGAATAGCTGTCGATCCTGCGAATCTCCTCGGGCAGCGGCAGCGGCGATGCGCCGCCGATATTGATGCCGGCCTTCACCTCGTATTCCAGCCCCATCAGCGCGGAGCGAATGATGCCCGGCGTGCGATCCGACTGGGCGCGGGCCGCGCCGCACAGCGATACGGCCGCCGCGAACGCACAGATGACGGTAATCAGTTTTTTCTTCATTTATCTCGTAATGTTGCTGCGAAACTACTCTTCCGGTTCTTTGTATTCCAGCGTTACCTCGTCCACGCACAGCGTACTGCCCGGCGCCCCCTCGAAACGGTCGCCGTCGAGCGACGACGCAAACACGATAGCAAGGCTGTATCTTCCCGCTTTCAACTTGTCGGCATCCACCGTCTTGCCCGTCCGGGGTTTGAACGGAATCTCGAAAAGCGTCCACTTGTCGGTCTCCACGGCCTCGTCCTGCTCGATCTTCGCCACAGCGAAGACATTCGGATTATCTTCCGACAGGGCGTTCGTTCCGTCGACGGTCTCCATCTCTTTGGTGCTCTCGTAGAAGACAGCGTAGATATTGAACCGGTCTTTCTTATCCGGCACGGGTTTCAGTCCGTCGGAGGCTGAGGCATCCTGTTTGTAAAACACCTCCCCGGAGCGATATTTGTAATATCCGTGCAGGCTCTTCGGAATATAGTCGAACGGCTTGCCGAACTTCGTCGCCGACAGCGGTTGTCCTGTCAACGCACTCGACAAGTCGAACGTCCCGATGAAGAGGTTGCCGGAGGCGATGGGCATCCCCATCATTGCACCGAACGAACCGGTTTTGCGGGTCGTCAGGGTCAGGCATTTTCCCTTGTAGCCGTCTTCGGACTGGTAGGTGGGATAATCGGTGCAGCTCTTGCCGACCCCCGTCATGGCGAATCCCGGGTTGCCGCTCGACCATGCCCAATCTTCTTCTCCCTCTGCGTTTGTTTCGTAGAAAATCTGATATTTGCCCTCCATCCGAACATTCTCGAAATGGAAATCGCGGGTCGTAATACCCGACGTCGTGGCCTCGACCTTGTATTTCTTCTTCCAGCGTCCGTCCTCGGAGGTAACCGTATACTCCTGCGGCGTGGTGAAATCCCGCTCCGTGCCGCTTGCGGGGGAGATCATGGCCCCCGGCGTCAGCGTGAACTCCGGAGAGAGGGACGTCAGGTCGGTGCCCTTCTTCAAAAACAGGGTAACTCTGTCGTTCTCGATGACGGGATCGCGATTGAGCACATCGCCCGCAAGCGTGCAGCTTTCGATATCGGCCTCCGCGTTCGGAGCCTCCTCCTTGATGCACGACACGGCAACAAGGCCCGCGAACAACAGGATCACTGCCAAAGCGTTCCGTTTCATAAACAATCGGTTGATTTTTCCGCAAAAATAGAACCACGCCATGAGACGGTCAAAAAAAATCATCGGAGGCAGGGCATTTAATCACCAACAGCGGATTTTTCATCACGAGCCGATCCGCCGGACGGGCAAAGTTCGGCCTTGCAGGCGGCAGGCGCCGGCCGGAGTCTGTCATTCCGATCGGTGCGGCTTGTGCCGGCGGATAGTGTTTAGGCCCCCTTCTCGTAGATGCTTTCATCGCGCGGACGCACGTGCGAATGTTCGTCGTTCTGACGGCTGACGCTCAAAATCATCCCCAAAGCGACCGTCGTGAAGAGCGTCGATGACCCGCCGCGCGAAATCAACGGCAGCGTCTGTCCCGTTTCGGGGATCAGATTGACCGTTACCATGATATGCAACAAGGCCTGGCAGGTGATGAGCAGCGCCAATCCCAATGCCAGCAGACCGGGGAAGGCCGTGCCGCATCGTCCGAAAATCTCGATGGCCCGAAAGAAAATCCACAGGTAGAGCATCAAAAGCGCTACGGCCAGCAGCAACCCGTATTCCTCGACGAAAAAGGCATAGGCGTAGTCGCTTTCGGGGTGGATCATCTCCACGCGCATGACGCTTTGACCCGCACCCTCGCCGAAGACGCTGCCGTTGCGGATGGCGATCATCGAACGTTCGGTATCGGTCAGCTTGTCGACCGGTTTGGGCGCATCGGCATCGTATTCGTAGGTCCAGAGGTGCCACCACGTCGCGAGACGGCCTTCGGCGGTCTCGCTGCGGCCGAGGTTGAGCGTAAGGACGAGCAGCGCGCCGGCGAAAGACCATCCCAAGAGTTTCAACAGCTCCCGAATGCGCACCCGTCCGATGAGCATCATGACCCACGAGGCCAGAAAGACCAACACGGCCGCCGACGTGTGTGCCGGAAAGATGACGAGGCAGGCGAGCAGCACCGGTACGAGAATCGGCCGGGTGCCCTCGCGCCAGATGCGCCGCTGCGTCCGCGACGAACGCCACGTCCAGAATCGCCACGACGGAACGATCCGCAGTTCGGTAATGTTCTTCTGCCGGCAGGCGAGTTGTCGGGCCAAATAGAGCACGGTGGCGATCTTCAGCGCCTCGGAGGGCTGGAACTGAAACGGCCCGAGCGGAATCCACCGCGCGGCTCCGTTGGTCGTGTGGCCGATGAAGTAGGCCGCTACGGTGCAGAGCAGCGAAAGCAGGTAGACCGGTCGGGCGAGGCGGTTGTAGATACGGCAGTCGATTCGCTGCACGATGCACATCGCACCGAGGCTCAACACCAAAATGAAGAGCTGCTGCCGCAGAAAATGCGCGGTCGAGTAGCCGGAGCTCGGATCGTAGGCCATCTTGGCGGTCGATGAGTAGACCACCAATACCGAGATCACGGCTAAAACGGCCACGATGACCCACAGCACGCGGTCGCCCGAGAAGAGAAGTCGGGTGCGTTCGTTTTTCGTCGTGTTTTCCGTGTCGTTCATCGGATCGGAGTTTTTCAAGGTGCGGTTATCGGTGCGGGCGGGTTAGCCGAGGTGCTCGTTCACCCATTTTTTGAAAAGTTCGCCGCGCTGTTCGTAGTTCTTGAAAAGGTCGAAGCTGGCGCAGGCGGGCGACAGCAGCACCGCATCGCCCGGACGGGCCGCCGAACGGGCCGCCTCCATCGCGGCGTCGAGCGAATCGGTGGAGACGATGGCGGGCACCACGCCCGTAAACTCGCGCACCAATTTCGCGTTGTCCACGCCCATGCAGACCAGCGTATGCACCTTGTCGCGGGCGAACACTTTCAGCGGGCCGTAGTCGTTGCCCTTGTCCGTGCCTCCGGCGATCCATACGACGGGCCGTTTCATGCTCTCCAACGCATACCATACCGAATCGACATTGGTCGCTTTCGAGTCGTTGATCCACAGGATGCCGCCGACCTCCTTCACCGGCTCGAGCCGATGCTCCACCGGTTCGAAGTCGTAGAGCGCCCGCCGGATTTTCGACGGTGCGATGCCTGCGGCCAACGTCGCCAGCGCAGCGGCCATCGCGTTGTAGGCGTTGTGCAACCCGCTCAATTTCATCTTCGCGAGGTCGATTTCGACCGATCGGCTGCCGACTGCCGCCGTGAATTTTCCGTCGCACAGGAACGCATCGCCCGCACCGCTCGCCACGGCGTTCTTCGCCGCGAAGGGGAGCTGCTTCATCCGGAAATCATATTTCGGGAGCTGTTCCCAGATCACCTCGTCGTCGCCCGAATAGATGAAGTAGTCGCGCGAATTCATGTTCTGCGTGATGCGCATTTTCGAATCGACGTAGTTCTGGAAACAGCGGTCGTAGCGGTCGAGGTGGTCGGGGGTAATGTTCATCAGCACCCCGATATGGCTGCGGAACCGGTACATGCCGTCCAACTGGAACGAGCTCAACTCCAGCACATACCAGTCGTATCGGCCCGTGGCGACCGAATAGGCGAAACTTTCGCCGATATTGCCGCCCAAGGCGACGTTGGCGCCCGCATCGCGCATAATTTTATAGATCAGCGAAGTGGTCGTCGTCTTGCCGTTCGAACCGGTGATGCAGATGCAGCGGGCGCCGTTCAGATAATGGCCCGCGAACTCCATTTCGGAGATGACGGGGATGCCCTGCTCCCGAATCTTACGCACGATGGGGGCCGCCTCGGGGATTCCGGGTGATTTGATGACCTCGTCGGCTGCCAGGATGCGTTCTTCGGTGTGGCCGCCCTCCTCGTAGGGTACCTGCCACTCGTCGAGCCTCTTTCGGAACCGTTCTGCGATACGCCCCTTGTCGGAGAGAAAGACCTCGAAGCCCTCTTTTTTGGCCAAAATGGCGGAGCCGTAGCCGCTGATGCCGCCGCCCAATACGATGATTTTTCGTTTCATACCGTGTTTTTACAAAGCAAGAATCGTATGATAGACTTTATCGCTGAATTTTTCGTAGTCGTTGAGAATAACCGAACATCCGAACTGTTCGTACTGGTGATTGGAAAGCTCGATTTGGAAGTCGAGTTGATTATAATAATCCATGTATTCCTGAACGCTGCCCAAGTTGTCGTTGTCGGGAATATGGATTACATATATCAGTGTTTTGTTCGGAGTATGGTGGTATTTGACCGTATCGTCGTTCGATAGTGCTACGTATTTGCATACGTTATGATCGGAGAACTCCTCCCATTTGGATAAAGTTTGGTCCTTCTTGTAATAAGGCAACTTATCCAGAATGATGAAAATTTGAAAGTAGGGATACCCGTTGCAACGTATATTGGCTGTTTCGCCGAGCATATTTTCAAAATAGTTGTTGGAATTTTGAGAATAGTTCTGCATGACGAATTTGACCGCAATGCCGCCAACGATCTTTTTGTCGATATATCGTCCAGATATGGTTCCTTCGCGATCGTTTCCGAATCCTTGTGATTTAATTTCGTACTCCTTGCCGAGTTTTGCGGAAAGATCGCGAGCGATCGCTCCATGCAGCGGTTTTAATTTTTTGGGGCTTCGGGATGTGCCGGATCGAACGAATGCGTTAAAAGCGTTCGAGATTACCTCCAGAAATGCGGCATTTGTCAATGGGAACGAAATTTTTTGCTTGCACATGTTGGGATAGTTTATAATTCAGATACTGCTCCAGGTCTTTGGAATTAAACGTATAATATCCTCCGCTTTTGTAATTTTTCAACATTTTGACATAGGCGATGAACTCTTCGCTTTTGATTACATCGGCGAGTATCTCGTAGGATACGGAGGTGAGTATATACAGTCCGCTGTACAATCCTGATCCGACCGGTACTTCGATCAGTTTGACGGTCGAAATATCTCGAATGATGGTATTTATCGAGTATTTTTTCTCGAAGACATCTTTCAGAGCTTGCGTACGTCCATAAAGATACCAATCGGGTTTTTGTTTTTCAGTTCGTTTCTTAAGCAGTGCTTGTTTGTTTCGGTTTAGATAAATGGCGATTTCCTGATGCGAAAAAATTTCGTCTTTGGATAACGGCTTCCCTTGCGCATCGTAGGGGAAGAAGCCTCGGTGCCATTTACCCGTAGAAGCTTTCAATATGGGGATTGTTAAATCCTTGAAGGGAATATCGAGAATGAATACCTTGTCCGCCAATGTGGCAAAACCGTTCTTCACATTCGCATATTTGGTTCGGGGAGATGTCTTGATGGCACGGAGCAAGGCTAAATCTTCTTTCGATGCAACGTAGAAACTTCCGCCAATGGCCATTTCTTGGTAGGAAAGGGTATCGACGAGGATTTTGTTTCGGCTCTCGGGGGAATACTTGAAATAATTGACGGTGTCGGTTGCATGCCGTACATCGAACAATGCGATTGCTGTATAGGTCGTTGCGTTGTCGAAAGCCTGATAATGTCCTAAATCGATAATCCCGACCAAGTTCCGATAGGTCATGATGTAGTTGCGCATTCTCGCTGCGGCCGTGCTCGACAACCATGAATTCGGGGTGATATAACATAGTCGGCCCGTCTCGTTCAGCATTCTGAATCCGAGTTCGAAAAACACCAGATACAGATCGGTCATTCCCTCTTTCGCGAACCGAAAAGTTTTGACTATGTCGTAATCCTCCGCCAGATTATGCACACGGACATAGGGCGGATTCCCTACGACGAAATCCATCTTGCCGTCGAATCGGATAACCGATAGGGCATTTGCATGCGAAATATCCCATTGGACACGATTCAATCCGAAAGCAAGAGCCGTCTGTTCTAAATTGTACAAACAGTTCTCGTAAGCAGAATCATCCAGCTCGATCCCGTGTATATATTGCGATAGTTCCTTTTCAAGACCTTCGATGTGTCCGTGTATCCGTTTGTATTCTTGACAATATCGGACCACGATTTCGCAGAGAAAAGCACCATCCCCGCAACTATTGTCGATGATATGTTTTTGAAGGATATGATTGGGGACATACGAAGCATAGTCCAGTATGAGTTCCACCAAATAGGCAGGGGTGAAAACTTGACCGCTATGTTTTATCGCTCGATTATTCAGTGCTGTTGCCATGGTTATTTTCTTTTGAGGTTTCGTCGGGAGCGCGAGATCTCCTTCCGCGTGCGGATGCGGATCGTCGCCCGCATTCCCTTGCCTTTCGACGAGACGATCTGGAAGGTGCCGCCCAACGAGTTGACCCGCGAAGCAATGTTCGACAGCCCCATGCCGCAGTCCATCATGGCCTGCGGATTGAAGCCGCGTCCGTCATCCGTGTAGTCGAGGGTCAGTTCGGCGTTGTTCTGAACCAACGAGAGGTTGATGGTTCGGCAGCCCGAATGCTTCAGCGAATTGTTGATCAGCTCGCAGATGACGCGGTAGAGGATCACTTCGACCTCCGTGTCGAACCGCTCCGCGCGCAGGTTGGTTTGGAACCGTATCTTCGCTTCGTGGATGGCGGCGCTTTTGTCGATGAAGTTCTGCACGCCGCGAACCAATCCGAAATCGTTGAGAACGTGGGGCGACAGATTGTTCGAAATCTCGCGCAGCGAGCGGATGGCTTCGTCGATGACGACGGTCGTGTTGTCGATGATCTCGCGCTGTTCGTCGCTGCGTTCTTCGCGCGACAGGGCCGTCAGCGACATTTTGGCCGACGACAGCAGCGGCCCGAGCCCGTCATGCAGCTCTTTCGAGAAACGCGAACGGGCTTTCTCCTCGGTGCGCAGCACGGCCGTCAGGATGCGGCGGTTCCACAACTGACGCTGACGATTGAGCCGGTCGATGTATTTGAAGAGTTTGTGCGCATACATGACGCCGATCGAGAGGCAGACCGAGATGACGATGCCCAAATAGACGACCCATGCCCCGGGTTCGTAACCGCCCGTTTCGTGGCACAGCTGTACGACGTGCTCGACCGACAGCAGAAAGAATCCGATGATGAAAAGGATCCACACCGAATTGTATTTGGTCGTTCGCACCAAACGCAGGGCGAAGACCGTGGCGACGGTCTGGATCAGAATGGCGATGACAAGCAGAAATATCAACATGGCAGATCCGTTTTATTCGGGGCCGTCCGGACGAGGCGTCGGGTTCGGACGGCCGTATGTCATTCGTGCAGTACGTTCTTCATGTGCTTCAGTTGTTCGTAGTCGGTCATGTCGACCTGCACCGGCACGACCGAGACGTAGCCGTGCGACAGGGCCCATTCGTCGGTATCTTCGGCTTCCGGTTCGCTGTTGACGAAGGCGCCCGTGAGCCAGAAGTATTCGCGTCCGCGCGGGTCTTCATGGCGGAAGAACTCTTCGCGCCAGAATCCGCGGTTCTGCCGGCAAAGCCGCATCCCGCGGATCTCCTCGGGGCGGCCGACCGGCACGTTGACATTCAGACAGAGCGGCAGCCGTTCGTTGCGGGCCAATACGTCGCCGATGATGCGTTTGCCCCATTCGATCGAGGCTTCGAAATCCGCCTCCGCGCTATGGTCGTCCAACGACAGCCCGACGGACGGGCATCCGTAGAAGCTGCCTTCGATAGCAGCGCCCATCGTGCCGGAATAGAGCACGTTCACCGCCGAGTTGGAGCCGTGGTTGATGCCCGAGATCACCAAATCGACCTTTTCGTCGCGCAGCAGGTAGTCGAACGCCATCTTCACGCAGTCGACGGGCGTTCCGGAAAAGGAGTACATTTCCAGCCCTTCCTCTTTGCGCACCTGACGCAAAAAGAGCGGGTTGTACATCGTAATAGCTTGGCTCATGCCGCTTTGCATGGTTTCAGGGGCCACGACGACCGTGCGTCCGTAGGTTCGGGCCACCTCGATGGCCGCCTCCATGCCCCGCGAAGCGACTCCGTCGTCGTTGGTTACGAGTATCAATCGTTTATTCATCGTCTCTTGGTTTTCCGAGAGCCAAAGATACGAATAAGCGAGGGCAAAACCAAAACTTGATTTGGTTTTGCCGAGCGGGAGTATCTTCGACGAAGTCAAAGATACGAAAAAGCCGAGCGCAATGCCAAATTTATTTGGACATTGCGCTCGGCGCCTTATCTTCGGCGAAGCCAAAGATAGGGATAAAAAGAGGATGCGCAACCGGTTTCCGGTCGAATTTCGAAGATTTTTTTCTCGGTTCGTTTTTCGTTTACGAATTTATTCCTTATCTTTGCCGTCCCTGCGAGGGCGTATATCAACCTCTTTCATTGGGCACCCGAGCGGCTTGCAGAAGGCCGAGCCGGAGGAGTCGGATCCAAACAGCCGGCTGATAAATAAGGTGCAGCGGGAATGTTGAGTACGAAACCGAAAAATTTGTTGCAACAATGAACAAAGACGCAATCATCAAGCTCGTGAACGAGCAGTTGTGGCCCAAGACGGATGCCGACGTTCCGTCGTTCAAGGCCGGTGATACCATCACCGTAACCTACAAGATCGTCGAGGGCAACAAGGAGCGCCTGCAAAGTTTCCGCGGCGTCGTGATCCAGATCAAAGGGTCGGGCAAAACGAAAATGTTCACCATCCGCAAGGTGTCGAACGGCGTGGGTGTGGAACGCATCTTCCCGCTCTATTCGCCTCATATCGACAAGATCGAGGTGAACAAGATCGGTGTCGTGCGCCGTGCACGCATCTACTATCTGCGTAACCTGACGGGTAAGAAAGCCCGCATCAGGGAGAAACGTATGGTTCGTGCGGAGGAGAAATAGTCCGTCGCGCACCGTTGGAAAAGGCGGGACATCCATTCGGATGTCCCGCCTTTTCCCTGTCCGTTGGGCAGGCAGCGCGCGATCTTGCAATTTTTCGCTTCTTAACGGGTCGGAAGCGGCGATGCCCTTATAAAATGGGAAAAGGGGTTTTCTATCGGAAAACCCCTTTTCAAACGGGAGCGGATCAGACCGGAATGTTCTTGTTGACGTTCTTCGAGCCCACGAGTGCGTAGTAGAGCAGGTAGGCCAGAGCGATCACGATCACCCAGTAGCTGGTCAGATAGCCCATGCCGCCGTCGGTAACGTCAACGATTGCATTCTGGAGCAGGGGCAGGATACCGCCGCCGCAAACCAGCGCCATGAAGATACCCGAAGCCTTCTCGGTGTATTTGCCCAGCCCTTCGACGGCGAGGTTGAAGATGCCGCCCCACATGACCGAAGTGCAGAGACCGATCAGCACCAGCAGCGCCGCGTTGACGGGAACGTTCACCAGTCCGAAGCCTGCGGAACCGTTGAAGACGGGCAGGTTGACAGCCACCTCGGGGGCGAACATCGCACCCAGCGTAAGCAACAGACCTACGGAGGAAACGACCGTCAGCATACTCTTGGCGGACACCTTGCTGCCGATGGCGGCACCCAGCAGACGGCCGATCAGCATCAGGAACCAGTAAGTCGCGGCAACCGATCCGGCGACGGCCTCGGTATTCACGCCGCTGCCCAGCACGTTCAGGTCAGGATTCTGCAACCATTTCTGCAACACGTTGGGGACACCCACCTCGATACCTACGTACACGAAGATGGCGATTGCGCCCAGCATGAAGTGACGGAACGACAGCGGGCCGTATTTCGAAACCTCGGCCGTCTTCACGCCGGCCTCCTTGTTGGTCTCCGGAATCTTCGTCAGGCTGATCACAATGAACGCGAACGCGAAGATGGCCAGCGCAGCGTACATCAGCGGGAACACGTTGCTGATCTGCGCGTTCTTGATGCCCTCCGGAATCAGCAGGCCCGTCAGGATGATCACGGCCGTACCGCACAGCGAGTTGAACGAACCGCCGGCCTGGATTAACTGGTTGCCTTTGTTGCCGCCGTCGCCGAGCTTGTTCAGCATGGGGTTGACGACCGTGTTGAGCAGACACATGGAGAAACCTGCGATGAATGCGCCCAGCAGGTAGACGCCGAAGCTCTGGGCGCTGCCGGACAGCGTCTGGATGCCGACACCGATGAAACCGACGGCGATGGCGACCAGCGCGGTCTTCTTGTAGCCGTACTTCTGAAGCATGTTGCCGGCGGGATAACCCATGATGGCATAGGCGATGAAGTTGGCGAATACGCCCAGCGTACCCATCCAGTTCGGGACGTTGAACTGATACTTCAGAATGTCCCCCATCGGCGAAGCCAGATTCGTCACGAACGAAATCATACCGAAGAGGAAGA
>CANREN010000022.1 GCA_947629705.1 uncultured Alistipes sp.
CATGCTCGTCGGTACGCATGATTTCGCCGGTTTTTGCGCAAATCCTCATGTTAAAAAATCTACGGTGCGTACCATATATGACATCACATTTGAACAGCAGAACGGTATTCTGACGATCCGCTTCCGCGGCGACGGATTTCTCCGCCATATGGTGCGGATCATGACCGGCACGCTGCTCGAACGATACCGGACGCAGGCGGGCGCCTGCGCAGTCGAGTTTTTGTTCGGAGCCATCTCCGTGCTGACGGAGCTCGACGGAAAGATCCGGCAATCGTCCAACCAGCGGTTGTCGGTCGAACTGGGCCTGATGAAGATCGCCGGGCTCGGTCAAAAAAAAAATGATTCGTTGAACGATTCGGAAGCCTATCCGCTTCCTCCGCTCGCTCCCCGTGCGGCCGCTGCGACGGCCCCGACGGCCGCCCCTGTTGCGGTCTCGGAAGTAAATAAGGCTCCGGCCGCTTCTGCCGCTCCGAAAGCTCCGTGTGCACAGGCCGTTGAGGAACCGCCCGCAGCGGAAAGACCGATACCCGAGCCGACGGCCCCTGCGGCTGCTTCCCGTCGCCGGTCGTTGATTTCGGGAACCTCGCTGTCGGAACTGCTCGTTCAAAAGGAGCCTGCACAGTCGGATGCCGAACCGGCGGCGGACGACCGGCCGGAAGCTGCGTCGGCGCCGGAGATCGACCCGATGACGGCGGAAAAGCTGGAGCAGGCCCGTCCGCAATGGATGCAGTTGGTGCGCGAGCGGCGTCCGCGGTTCGTTCAAGTGTTCGAACGGATGCAGCTGTATGACAATGTGGTGGCTATCAGCGTGCCGACGACGGAGCTGCGCGACGAAATTCAACGGATGCGGACGTCGATGTTGTCGCAATACGCGCAGTTGGCGGGCGTGAACGGAAAATTGGAGTTGGAAATCAAGATCGACGAAGAGATTCGGGCGGCACGGCCCATCAAACTCGAAGACCGCGTGAAACACCTTACGGAGAAGAATCCGTTGGTGAACAAGCTGCGCAAGGAACTCGATTTGGAGCTCGAATGACGGCGGTGTTTGCGAACGGGTGAACGGATTGAAACCGAAGGACAGCGGCCGGATTTGGAAAACGCCGGTATAGGAACGTATGGAATTGCGATAAGAAAAGATATGGGAACTAAAAATTTTATCGAAGAGCTCGAATGGCGCGGGATGATCCACACGATCATGCCCGGCGCGAAGGAGCAACTCGAAAAGGAGATGACGACGGCCTATTTGGGGATCGACCCTACGGCCGATTCGCTGCATATCGGCCATTTAGTCGGCGTGATGATTCTGAAACACTTCCAGCTGTGCGGCCATCGTCCGCTGGCGTTGGTCGGCGGGGCGACGGGCATGATCGGTGATCCGTCGGGCAAGTCGCAGGAGCGCAACCTGCTCGACGAACCCACCTTGCGCCGCAATCAGGAGGCTATCAAACGCCAGTTGGCCAAGCTGCTCGATTTCGAATCCGATGCCCCGAATGCCGCCGTGATGGTCAACAATTACGATTGGATGAAGGAGTTTTCGTTTTTAGACTTCATCCGCGACATCGGCAAACTCATCACGGTCAACTACATGATGGCCAAGGATTCCGTCCGGAAACGCTTCAACGGCGAAGGCGACGGCATGTCTTTCACGGAGTTCACCTATCAGCTCGTGCAGGGCTACGACTTCATGCACCTCTACGAGACGATGAACTGCAAAATCCAGCTCGGCGGCGCCGATCAATGGGGCAATATCACCACCGGTACGGAGTTGATCCGCCGCAAGTTGGGCGGCGAGGCCTATGCTATCACCTGCCCGCTCATCACCAAGGCCGACGGCACGAAGTTCGGCAAGACCGAGAGCGGCAATGTCTGGCTCGATCCGCGCTATACGCCGCCCTACCAGTTCTATCAGTTCTGGCTGAACGTCAGCGACGAGGATGCCGAGCGGTATATCAAGATTTTCACGCTGCTCGACCGCGGGACCATCGGGGGGCTGATCGCCGAACATCGCGCTGCGCCGCATCTGCGCATCTTGCAGAAGCGGCTGGCCGAGGAGATCACGACGATGATCCACTCCCGCGGGGAGTACGAAAAGGCGGCCGGAGCATCGGCGATTCTGTTCGGCGGCGCCGCTCCAGAGACGCTGCGCAGCATCGACGAAACGACCTTGTTGCAGGTGTTCGAGGGCGTGCCGCAGTTCCGCATCGCGCGGACGGAGTTAGGGGCGTTGCCGTTCATCGAGCTTTGCGCCGGCAAGACGCAGATATTCCCGTCGAAAGGCGAGTGCCGAAAGATGGTGCAGGGCGGCGGCGTGTCGCTCAACAAGGAGAGGGTGGCCGATCCGATGCGTGCGCTGACGGAGGCCGATCTGTTAGCCGGGAAATACCTCCTCGTGCAGAAGGGCAAGAAAAATTATTATTTGGTGATAGCGGAGTAGGGGAGCCTGCCGCTGCGAAAAATGAGCGGAATGCAATACGAAATCGTGCTCGACCGCATGGAGTTCCGCGCCTTTCACGGGTGCTACGAGCTCGAACGGCAAGTGGGCAACCGTTTCACGGTCGATCTGACCGTTACGGCGGAGCTCGGGCGCGTGGCCGAGGAGGACAGCGTCGAACAGGCCGTCAACTATCTGACGGTCTATGAAATCGTGCGGGTGCAGATGCGAATTACGCAACGCACCATCGAGCGGGTGGCGGCGAATATCATCGACGCACTTTACGCCGCTTTTCCGCAGATCGTGCACGTGCGCTGTACCGTGTCGAAGCTGGCTCCGCCGTTGGGCGGCAAGGTCGCCAAAGTGAGCGTTGCGTTGGAAAAATAGAACAGGGCGGGTATCCAGAACCGGTGCGGATGCCCACCCGTTGTTATCGATAAGGTTAGGTTATTTATGGTACATCGTTCGCAGGGCCGCGCTACGTTGGGCGGCAAGTTGAGTGCGGTGCTCGTCGCGGCCGGAAGTTCGGTCGGACTGGGCAACATCTGGCGGTTTCCCTATGTCGTCGGCGAAAACGGCGGCGGAGCGTTTTTGGTCATCTACGTGCTGTGCGTGCTGTTGTTCGGGCTGCCCATCATGTTGGCCGAGTTTTCGGTGGGGCGCGCTTCGCATCGCAACGCCGTCGGTGCCTACCGCAAATTGGACCGCCGTTGGAAATTCTTGGGCTACAACGGCGTGCTGGCCGCCTTTCTGATTCTCGGGTTCTATTTCGTCGTGTCGGGATGGACGGCCGAATACATGGTGCAGTCCGTTACGGGCGGATTGGCCCATTGTACCGCTCCCGAGCAGTACGCCGCTTTTTTCGAGGGGTTCATCGCCCACCCGTGGCGGCCGTTGGTCTATACCGGTCTGTTCATTCTGGCGACCCACGTCATCATCGCGATGGGCGTGCAGAAAGGGATCGAACGCTCGTCTAAGTTGTTGATGCCGCTGCTGTTGGTCGTTCTGCTCGCTTTGGCCGTTCACTCGCTGCTGATGCCGGGCGGTGGCGAAGGCCTGCGCTTCCTGTTCCGGCCCGATTTCTCGAAAGTAACCCCCGCTACCGTGCTGGTGGCGATGGGGCAGGCCTTCTTCTCGCTTTCCATCGGATTGGGAACGATGGTAACGTATGCCTCTTATTTCAAGCCCGAAACCGACCTTCGGAAAACGGCGTTCAACGTAACGCTGCTCGACACGTTAGTCGCCGTGTTGGCGGGTGTGGTCATCTTTCCGGCGGTGTTCAGCGTCGGCATTGCACCGACGTCGGGCCCCTCGTTGGTTTTTATCACGCTGCCGGGGATTTTCAACGGTATGCCGTTGAGCATGGTGTGGTCGACGGTCTTTTTCCTGCTGTTGATCATCGCGGCTTTGACCTCGACCCTCTCGCTGCATGAGGTGCTCACTGCCTACCTGCAGGAGGAATGGGGCCTGAACCGCCGGCGCGCCGCCTGGGTTACCACCGCAGCGACGGCTGTGTTAGGGGCATTGGCTTCGCTCTCGTTAGGGGTGCTCGGCGGCTGGAAAATCTGCGGGCTCAACCTCTTCGATTCGCTCGATTATCTGACGGCCAACATTCTGCTTCCGGCGGGCGGATTCGTAACCTGCATTTTCGTGGGCTGGTTCATGGACCGGCGGAAATTCGAGGCGCAAATCACCAACAATGGTGCTTTCCGTGCATGGTTTTTCCTGGTGCTGCGGTGGCTGCTGCGCTATTTCTGTCCCGTCGTGCTGCTGTTGATGTTCCTCGACAACCTGAAAGTTTTTCATTAGATTTCCGCTCTCGGTGCCGGATGAAAAGGGATCGACCCGCCCGCGCTGCGGCGTGGGGCGCGGATTTTGCACCCCGTTCGGCGTATGCAAGCACTGTTGAGACGTTGGACGGATGCCCTTTTGGTGAAACTCGGCTTGAGTTCGGCCGCCGAGAACGGATGGGATTTGTGGGTTGCGCTGTTATTGGTGCTGCTGGTGGGCGTGCTCTTCGATTTCATCTGCCGCCTGACGGCCGCCCGCGGATTGCGCCGCCTCGTGGAGCACACCCGCGTCAAATGGGACGACGAACTGTTCAGTATGCCCGTGCTGAACCACTCCTGCCACGTGTTGAGCGCGATTCTGCTGTCGGTGATGCTGCCGGTCGTTTTCGAGGAGGACAGCCATGTGCGGACGCTGCTCGATCGGCTGATGGAAAGCTACGTCGTCATCGCCGTCTGCCGTCTGCTTTGTGCCTTGATCCGTGCGGGGTTCCGGATCGCCGTCCGCCGTCCCGCGTGGCAGAACAAACCCATCAAGGGGCTGCGCCAAACGGCGCAGGGCATCGTCGTGTTGATAAGCGCCGTGTTGATTATTTCCATTTTCGTCGGACGATCGCCTGCGTTTCTGCTGACCGGCATAGGTGCCTCGGCGGCCGTCCTGATGCTCGTATTCAAGGACAGCATCCTCGGATTCGTGTCGGGCATCCAGCTGTCGGTCAACGATATGCTGCAGGTGGGCGACTGGATCGAGATGACGAAATACGGCGCCAACGGCATCGTCATCGAGGTAACCCTCACGACCGTGAAGATTCGCAATTACGACAATACGGTCGTTACGGTGCCGCCCTATCTGTTGGTGAGCGATTCGTTCCGGAACTGGCAGGCGATGAAACGGTCGGGCGGACGGCGTGTCATGCGGTCGGTTGCCATCGACATTTCGTCCGTCCGTTTTTGCACGCCCGAGCGGTTGGAACGCTTCCGGCGCATCGGTCTCGTGCGCGAATACATCGAGACCGTCGAGCGTCAGTACGCCGCTTATAATGCGGCTCACGGCCTTTCGCCGACCGATCCGGAGAGCGGTGCGGGGGCCGACGGGCTGCGGCTGACCAATTTAGAGATTTTCCGCAACTATCTGATCGGCTATTTGCGGACGGCGGTTCCGATACGAGAGGACATGACGCTTATGGTGAGACAGTTGCAGCCGTCGGACACGGGTGTCCCGCTGCAACTCTATTTTTTCACCGATACGGTCGTATGGCAGGAGTACGAACGCATTCAGTCCGAGGTCTTTTCGCATGTCATGGCCGTCGCGGGGGAGTTCGACCTGCGGATTTTCCAGCGGCCTGCGGGGAGCGACGTCGAGGAGTTGTGCAAGGCGCCCGCGCTACAGCAGGAGCATCAGCATGATCTGAATCAGGATGACCCGCAGGAACATGCAGACGGGGTAGACCGTGGCGTATGACACCGACGGATTGTCGCCTTCGATGGTGTCGTTGGCGTAATTGAGGGCCATGGGGTTGGCCATGCTGCCGCAGAGCAGTCCCGTGATCGACCCGAAGTCGAGATGCAGCACCCGCAGCGCGAGGAGCCCGACCGCCACGACCGGTACGAATGTCAGCAGAAATCCCAATCCGAGCCACAACGCCCCTTCGGGCCGCATGACGGTCTCGAAGAAGTGGGCGCCGGCATCCATTCCCAGGCAGGCGAGGTACATCGAAAGTCCCAGCGCGCGCAGCATCAGATTGGCGCTTTGCGTGGTGTAGGTAATCATGTGGAGCCGCGGCCCGAACGTGCCGATCAGGATGCCGACGAGGATGGGCCCGCCCGCTAACCCGAGCTTCACCGGTATCGAGATGCCCGGTATCGCGATCGGGATGCTGCCCAAGGTCAGACCGAGGATCAAACCGATGAATACGGCGATCAAATTGGGCTCGTTGAGGCTTTTCACGGCATTGCCGAGGATTTTCTCAACCCGCCGGATGTCTTCGGCCTCGCCGACGACGGTCAGCCGGTCGCCCAACTGGAGCAGCAGATCGGGCGTGGCCAACAGTTGCACGCCCGAACGGTAGACCCGACTGATGTTGATGCCGTAGTTGTTGCGCAGGCGGAGCGACGAGAGCCGTTTTCCGTTGATTTCGGGGCGGGTGATCAAGATACGCTGCGAGATCAGCTGGCTGTCGATGGCGTTCCAGTCGATGTTTTCGGCGTTCCAGTCCTTCTGTTCCTGTTCGCCGAAGATCAATCGCAGGGCCTCGGCTTCGGCCGGCGTGGTGATGACTAATATGACGTCGTTCTGTTGCAGGGTCTTGTCAGAGGTCGGAATGGAGACCCGCCCGTCGCGCCAAAGCCGCGAGATGACGAACCGATGCTGGCTTTGCTGGGCGATTTCGTGCACCGACTGCCCGAAGATGGCGGGATTGGTCAGTCGGAAGCTGGCGATGAATACGTTTTTGCGGTATTCCGCGTCGGGGCCCGGAAGGTCGGTCGGCCGCACGAAGCACTTGCGCAGAAAGACGATGGCCAAAATGACGCCCACGACGCCCAATGGATAGGTGAGTGCACAGCTCAACGCCGGGCCGTTGGTCTCGCGGCCCATTTGCAGCAGCATCTGCTGGGCGGCACCGAGGGCGGGGGTGTTGGTCGTGGCACCGCAGAGAATGCCCGACATATCGGCGATCGGGATGTTGCAGGCGAAACTCATACCGATGGCGGCCGCTGTGCCGATGAACAGCACGAGCAGGGCGGGCGTAACCAACCGGATGCCGTCCGATCGCAGCGAATTGAAAAATCCCGGGCCGACCTGCAATCCCAAAGCATAGACGAAGATGACTAACCCGAAACTTTCGGCATAGGCGAGCATGGCGGGGTCGATCGACAGCCCGAAATGACCCGCAAGGATGCCGACGAAAAAGATGAAAGCCGTGCCGAGCGAAATGCCGCAGATGCGTATTCGGCCCAGTCCGATGCCGAGGGCCGATATGAGGGACAGAACGACGACGGCCTGCAAGGCCGAGTGCTCGAACAGCAGCGAACGAATCCAATCCATAGCGTTTGCATGAGCCGCGCCCTATCTGTTTGTCTATGTAGGGATGGGAGCGCGTAGCGAAAACCTTTTTTCCTAACTGGTGCAAAGGTAGGGAGAAATTCGCGGATTTCCGTATGCACGGCGATAAAATAGATGGCGATTGGATAGAAATTTACACCGACCGCAGTCCAAAATCGTACGACCTTGCTGGTTTCGCCCGAAGCCTCCGCCAAGGCGGATTTGCGGAACAAGTTCCGCTACTGCTGTGGCGGCTCGGCAATTCGAGCAAGCTCGATTGCGCTTGCCTGCGGCCGCAGTTGGGGATGGGTCAAGCCTGTATACGCGGCCTGTGGCCGCGAGCGGCGCAATCAACAGCGATGCAAAACCCTTCAACAACCCGATTCGGTGTAAAAGTAAATAGTTTTTTCGGGTGCCGCATAATGGCAGAGGAAGCCGCTATCTTTGCCGCATGATGAACGAAATGGAACTCTTCGCACTGACGCCGGAGGATGCCTGCTATCCGGCCGAATTTCGCAGCCTTGGAGAGACGATGCCGCTGCATCTCTACGCGCGGGGATGCGTCGAATTGCTGGGCTTCCCCCACAAAATAGCCGTAATAGGAGGCCGCAAAGCCGATTCCAACGGATACGAAACCGCCTACCGCCTTGGACAGCGGTGCGCGGAAACGGGCTGCGTCGTGGTGAGCGGGTTAGCGGCAGGATGCGATACCGCGGCGCATCGCGGATGCATCGAGGCGGGCGGCCGCACGATAGCCATTGTCGCGACAGGGCTGGATCGCGTGTACCCCAAAGAGAACGCCCCCTTGCAGGAAGCTATTCTGCGCACGGGCGGGTTGGTTCTTTCCGAACAGCCGCCCGGCACCAAGGCCAACCCGACCCGGCTGGTCGCGCGCACCCGTTTGCAGGCGGCACTTGCCGAAACGGTGGTCGTTGCACAGTGCTCCGTGCACAGCGGCACGATGCATGCCGTCGGCTTTGCCATAGAATACGGCAAACGGCTGCTTGCCGTTCCTTACGACTATTTCACCGAACAGAACTCCGGCAACCGGCTCTTGATAGAGAGCGGTCTCGCCACACGCTGCGAAGCCTCCTTTTACATTACTCCTACAAATGCCTTACTCCCACACAGCGGATGATTATACCTATT
>CANREN010000023.1 GCA_947629705.1 uncultured Alistipes sp.
CGGTGGTATAAATACCTATTGTGCTTTTTTTGTCGCGGGCAATTCGTCGGATGTTTTATTCGGTCGTAAAATTTGCATTTTCCGGAATTATGGCTATTTTTGCGGACATATTATGATTACACGGAAAGTGTAAGTTTATTTTCCGCTCACGAACGTAGGAAATTCGTCAAAGACGGGAATAAGCTGACATTTCTCCGCACGTACCTCGAATGGGGGTATGGGCGTGGGGTTGTTGCTTATTTAAGTCTTTGGGGTATCCTACGACCTGTGAGTGTTGAATAAGTTTTCGGCACCACGCTTTCTGTTTTATTAAACTAAAATCATTAATTTAGTCGTCCAAGGTGCCGGAACGACAAAACCTAAATTATTTAACAGTTATGAAGAAACTGTTGCTTTGTGCCGCGATGCTCGCAGGCACGGTGTGCATGACGAATGCACAGGACAAAATCGAGTTCGGCGTGCGCGCCGGATTGAACATCAATTCGCTTTCGGAGGACGGCTGGAAAAGTCGGGTCGGCTACCATGTCGGTGCCGTGATGGACTGGAATGTAGCGGAGAATCTCTATGTGCAGCCGGGCCTTTATTTCACCACTCGTGGCGCGAAGGCAGATGGCGCGGATGTGAAGATCAATATGAATTATCTTCAAATTCCTGTCTCGGTGTCGTACCGTTTCCCGGTCTCCGACAACGTGAAGATCGATGTCAATGCCGGTCCGTATGTCGCATGCGGCCTCGGAGGCAAACTCAAATCCTCCGATGAAGAGGAAAGTTACGAGGTGAAGGTCTTCGGTTCGGAGGGTATCTGCAAACGCTTCGACGCAGGTCTCCGTTTCGGCGCAGGCGTTCATATCCAGCGGATTAGTCTCGGCTTGATCTACGACCTCGGTTTGACGAACATAGCTGATTCGGAAGGAAAGATTAAAAACGGTTCGTTCCAGATTTCGTTGGGTTACAACTTCTGAAAGGAGCGGGCACTCTGTGCGAACCGCCTCGACAATCTGCTGTCGAGGCGGTTTTTGGTATGTAGACTTTTACCGTCGTTCATAGGTCTCGAATGCGAACGGATAGGGGTAGTCGGCACCGCACGGATGCGCTTCCGATGCCACGAGCCGCCATTCGGCCGGATTCCACGCCGGAAAGCGGGTGTCGCCCTCATAGGCATGTCCGACGCGCGTCAGATAGAACCGGTCGGCAATCGGCAGGGCTGCGGCATAGATTTGGGCGCCGCCGATGATGAACAACTCTTCGTCTGCCGGAAAGCGTGTCAGGGCCTCCTCCAACGAATGCACCACCATACAGCCCGCGATCGCCAACGGATGCCGCGTGATGACGACGTTCGTACGGTTCGGCAGCGGCCGCCCGAGCGATTCGCAGGTCTTGCGGCCCATGATGACCGGATGCCCCGTCGTCAGCGCCCTGAACCGCCGCAAATCTTCCGAAATATGCCACAGCAGCCGGTTCCGGTCGCCGATGACGCCGTTTTCCGCAACGGCTGCGATGAGAGAGAGCATGGTTTTCGTCGTTTGGTTGGAATAAAAAATTGGAATGAGTGTGTGCGGCGGTCAGAACGACATCGGGGCCTTGATGGCGGGCCATGGGTCGTAGCCATCCAGCGTGAAATCCTCGTACCGGAAGTCGAACAGCGACTTCACCGTCGGATTCAACCGTATGTGCGGCAGCGGACGCGGGGTGCGCGACAGTTGTTCGCGCGCCTGCTCCAAATGATTCAGATAGAGGTGCGTATCACCTAACGTGTGTACGAACTCTCCTGCTTCGAGCCCGCATACCTGCGCCGTCATCAGTGTTAGCAGGGCATACGATGCGATATTGAACGGTACGCCGAGAAACGTATCGGCGCTCCGCTGGTAGAGCTGGCACGACAGCCGCCCTTCGGCCACGTAGAACTGGAACAGCACGTGGCACGGCGGCAGGGCCATATCGGCCACCTCGGCCACGTTCCAGGCCGACACGAGGATGCGGCGCGATTCGGGATGATGACGGATCAGGTCGACGGCCTGCGCGATCTGGTCGATGGCACCGCCGTTCGGAGCGGGCCACGACCGCCATTGATAGCCGTAGACGTGGTTGAGGTCGCCGAAGCGATAGCCTGCGACGGGCGATTCGTCTCCGTCTCGGGCGGCTTGCAGGAAGGCATCGCGGTCGAGGGCCGGCACGCCCTGCCGTCCGCACAATTCGTTGTAGTAGCGGTAGGCGTCGTTGTCCCAGATATGCACGCCGTTGTCCACCAGGTATTTGATATTCGTATCGCCGCGCAGGAACCACAGCAGTTCGTGGATGATGCCTTTCAGAAAGACCTTTTTCGTGGTGAGCAGCGGAAACCCTTCGCGCAAGTCGAAACGCATCTGATGGCCGAATACGCCCTTCGTGCCTGTACCCGTGCGGTCGCCGCGGACGACCCCTTCGGTCAGAATCCGTCGCAGGAGTTCTTGGTATTGTTTCATCGTTCGAGTATTTCGAGAGTGAGCGAACCGTTGTCGTCGAGCACTGCATAGGAGGGGTATTTTCCCCAACCCCCCAAATCGACTACGTGCAGCGTCCCGTCGCGATAATCGCGCGGAAAGTGCATGTGTCCGAATACGAAATGGTCGACGCGATGGGTTTCGGCGTAGCGGCGTGCGAAACCGATCAGCGGTTCGGTGAGCGATTCGTCGAATCCCTCCGGCCCGGCGTGCGACTTGCGCGACTGGCCGCTCCACCATTGCCCGAAGCGCATCGCCCAGTCGGGGTGCACGCCCCACGAAAAGAGCCAGCGCAAGGTGCGCGAACGGAAAATCCGGTTCAGCAGACGGGGTTCGCGTCCGACGCCCATGTGGTCGCCGTGGGACAAAAAGAGGCGCTGCCCTTTCAACTCCAGCAGGCGTGGGGCCGTGTAGACCTCCATTCCGCATTCGCGTTGGAAATAGTCGCGCACCCACATATCGTGGTTGCCCGTGAAGAGGACGATGCGGATGCCGCGGTCGGCCAGTTCGGCCAACTTGGCCAACGTTCGGACGAATCCTTTGGGCACCACGCGGCGGTATTCGAACCAGAAATCGAAAACATCGCCCAGGAGGAAGATCGCTTCGGCATCGACGGCCGCACGGTCGAGCCACGCCACGAACCGGCGTTCGTTCATCCGCGCGAAATCCGCATCGCCGCCGCCCAGATGGATGTCCGCGGTGAAATAGATGCGTTTGGCTCCGGTATGTTCGGTCTGTTCCGTCATGTCGTCCGTGCGCGAAGCGGGCGGGCCGCTATCGGGTCAGTTCGTCGAGTTTGGCCTCTAAACTTTTGCCGTAGATATCGCGGGCGACGAGCGTCCCCTCCTTGTCGATTAGGAAATTGGTCGGCAGCTTCTGTACGTTGTACATGCCGAGCGAGGACGACGCTTTGCCGCGCAGATCGCTCACCGAAATCCACGGCAGCCGCTGTTCCTGCACCGCCGTGATCCACAGCGGTTTCGAGGTGTCGATGGCGACCTGGTAGACTTCGAACGGCGTATTCGCTTCGGCGTATTTGGCGTAAATCTCCTTCAGTTCGGCGTTGAGCGCATTGCTGTTGCCCAATTCCGCCGACCAGAAGTCGAGCAGGACCACCTTGCCCGTGAGCGACGAGAGCCGGATCGGTTTGCCGTAGATGTCCGGCATCTCCAAATCGGGGTAGCCCGCCTCGACGATGTTCGACGACAGGTTGATGCGGGCGTCCATGCGGGTGATTTCAGCCAACAGCGATTGCAGATAGGGCGATTCGGGATGGCTTTGCTCGAGGGCCTCGGCCACCGTGCGGAAATAGACCACGTCGCTGTCGCCGTTGAACAGATAGGTGTCGCCCGGCAGCCGTTGATAGAGGGCATAGACCGCAGCTAACGACGCCTTGTTTTCGATGATGAAGTGCAGCTGTTCGCGACGGATGCGGTAGTATTCTGCCGTGTACTCCTCGAGCAGCGCTTTGCGGTCGGCCTCCGTCAGCCCCGCATCCGAGAGGCGCAGGGCGAGTTTGTCGAGGTTTTGGGCACCCGTTACGAAGGGTTGGTAGAACCGGCGCAGCAGCTCCGACTCCTCGGAACCTGCGACCGTGTAGTTGCGCACGACGTTTCCCACCGAGCTGACCGTCGGACGGTCGCCCGCTGCGAGAAAGAGCGGAATCCGTTCGCCGTTGTAGATGATATGGTAAAGGGCGGGCGATTGGGGCGCCGTTTTCAGAAACAGCCGGTAGTTTCCCTCTTTATCCAAGGTCGTGGAGTCGATGATGGATTGCGCTAACGGCGTAACCTGTTCCAGATAGACGGTTTTGGCGTCGTTGCCGACGAAGCGGCCCGAAATCCGCACTTTCGACGAACGGCATCCGCACAGCAGCAACGCAACGGACCATGCAAGCAGAACGGTTGATTTCTTCATTGAACCCATGCTGAAAAATTGCAAACGATAAATATAGCTTTTTTCCTCTTGAATAACGAAAATTACTTCGAAGAATTGCGCTGATGCACGTTGTTTTTCTGGAAATTGCGGTTGTTGTGCTGGTTGCGGTTGTGCATCATGCGCTGCGGCTGGCGCATGGGGCCCCGCTGCGGACGTGGCGAATAGTGCTGTTTGTAGTCGCTTCGGAGATTATTCAAGGCCTCTTCATCGATTTTTATGGTACCTTCGGACATCCGTTTGATGTCCCGGACGATCACCTCGTTGTTGGGATGCTCCTGATTGTATTCGTAGCTTTTCGCGCGCATGTAGCGGGCCAGATTGTCCACCGTGCTCGATACCAGCTGCGGGTCTCGGGCATCGGCTAATTTCCGGATCATCTGTTCGACGTATTTGCCGTAGTGCTTGTAGCCGATGCGGCTTTGCGTGTAGCGCATGGCGTGGGGTGCCATGGTCAGCTCCTGGCGCGACGGACGCGGGTAGGGAGAATCCACATCCAACTGGAAATCAGACATGATGAAGAGATGATCCCACAGCTTGTGGGTGAAATCGGCTGTGTCGCGCAGCAGCGGAAAGAGGTTGCCCATGACGGCGATGACGGCCCGTGCCTGACGGGTGCGTTCGCGGCGGTCTTCGATCTTCGAAAGCGAGTCGATCATTTCGTGGATGTGCCGCCCGTATTCGGGCAGAAACAATTTGCGTCGCGTGTAGTTGTAATTCTTTTTCATAAAGTTACTGATAGTCGGATCGTGTTGTTTTCGGTCGGCGGAGCGTTCCGTTCAGGCTGGGCCGACCGTCGGTTTCGACCTCATTTTTCGGTTTTTTCCTCGACGTGCGAATTTGGTTTAAGCACGCGGAAAGACCTATCTTTGGGACAGAAACGGGCGGACGTCCGGAGCCGGTTCGGGATCGGGAGGGGGCGATCGCTGACGGATGGGGCGTTCCGACGGTTTCCACCGACAAAAGTAGGTAAAAATTCAGGAAAAACAAGCTATGGCAAAAGTTTTAATTCTCGATCATTCAAAAAGTATGCGAAACATCCTGCGCGAGCGACTGGAATACGAAGGTTTTTCGACCGAGGCGGCGGAGGATGAAACCGTAGCTGCGCGATTGTGCGAGAAGATTCCTTTCGACGTGATTCTTTCCGATTCCACGGGCTCGGTCTCCGACACCGGTGTGCCGTTCATTGTGCTGGCCGGCGAGGGGACGATCGATTCGGCCGTGGCGGCCGTGCGCAGCGGTGCGCGCGACTATCTGACCAAACCCGTGGATATGAACCGGCTGCTCACCTCGATCCATCGGGTGGTCGACCAGCCCGGCGAGGCGGCGTCCGATGCTCCGGCGCCTGCGACACCGGCACGCCGCCGCCGCACGGCCGGATTCCATACCGAACCGATCATCGGCACATCGCCCCAGATCGAGCGGGTGCGGCAGTTGATCGACAAGGTGGCGCCGTGCGATGCGCGCGTGTTGGTTACCGGCGAAAACGGCACGGGCAAGGAGCTCGTCGCCCGGTGGATGCACGCCAAGAGCCGGCGGGCGGGCGCCCCGTTCGTCGAGGTGAATTGTGCGGCCATTCCGTCGGAGTTGATCGAGAGCGAGCTGTTCGGCCACGAACGGGGCGCCTTCACCTCGGCCATCAAGCAGCGGCGCGGAAAGTTCGAGCAGGCCAACGGCGGCACGCTTTTCATGGATGAAATCGGCGATATGTCGTTGGCCGCCCAGGCCAAGGTGCTGCGGGCCTTGCAGGAGAATCGGATTTGCCGCGTGGGCAGCGACAAGGACATCGACGTCGACGTGCGGGTCATCGCCGCGACGAACAAGGATCTGAAAGAGGAAATCCGCAAAGGCAATTTCCGCGAAGACCTCTATCACCGGATCGGGGTCGTCATCGTGCGGGTTCCGGCGCTGCGCGATCATGCCGAGGATATTCCGCTGTTGATCGACCATTTCATCGGTGTGCTTTCGGCGGAGTACGGTATGCCCGGGAAGCCGGTGGATGCCGATGCGCTGGCGGCGTTGTGCGCGATGCGCTGGTCGGGCAACATCCGCGAGCTGCGCAACGTCATCGAACGGCTGTTGATCCTCTCGGCCGATCGGATCACGCTGGAAGATGTGCGGAATTACTGTTAGTTGGGCCGGTAAAATGTACAGCCTTTTATGAAACTTTGAGGTCTCATAAGAGGCTGTACTTGTGAAGCGGCTAATCTGTTCTTACTTGATAACTATCGTTCGTTACGACATTCGATTTTTTCGAAAGCCGCCCGATTTATTTACTTCATGCAAAAAAAAGAAGCGGGAACTCGTCGCGTGGCTGCGTACGGTTCCCTCCTCTGTCGGCTGCGGCTATCGGATTCCCGCAATGAATATCCGTTTGCCGTTTCCGAATTTTTTATTTGATCCGTTTGTATGTCGTTGTTTCTTCCTCCCAATCACCATAATCATAGCTGGATCGTGCGAACAAAACAAGCTGCGATTTGGTCAGTTTGTCAATTCGAAATCTATCTATACCACCTTCATCTTCGTCGCTTATCGTCAGTATTTTACCGGAAATCGAGTAACTAAACTTCCATGATCCGGAAGATTCTCCGTTATAATACTCCGTATATGTGCCGGTTCCTCTTTCATCGAATGTGTAAGTCCAATATTCCCATCCCTCATCATCCACATCGGGATAATCCTCCGACCAGGTTTCTTTGTCGCCATAGCGGGGATTCTCCCAATATCCTTCGACGTGGACGATTTGCCAGGTGCCAACGATATTGGCCTCTGTGGCGGGCAGATTGGATTCGTCGTCGTCGGAGCACGCCGCGAACGTGATTGCCGCAAACAAGGCGGCGCAGAAAACAAATTTTTTCATAATAGAAATAATTTTGGTTTTGTCGTTCCGGCACCTTGGACGACGGGTTTCTATTCGGTTTGAGTAAACGGAAAGCGTGGTGCCGAAACCTATTTCAGCTAAACCGGTCGTAGGAAACCTTGAGAAGATAAAATAAGCAACAGCCCCACGCCTGTACACCCGACAGAACGCCGGATATACGACGCGGCAAAATGTTCGCTAATTCTCTTCTCAAATCGAATTTCCTACGTTCGTTTAGCGAGAACAAGCTACACTTTCCGTGTAATCGATATATCTATGCAAAGGTAGACATATTTGGGGAAAATGCAAAAACATTCAGCCGGAAAAACGGGGCTGCTGCTATATTTATGCTGCAAATTTCCGAAAAACAAAATTTTTCTGCAACAGGCAGCCGCATGGAAACGAATTTTTGTTATTCGTAACTTGGGGTACCAGATTCCGCCACGAATCCAGTGCGAATGCTGCACGCGCGAATCCCATGGAAATGCTGCATGTGCGAAGCCTGTGCGAATGCTGCACGTGCGAAGCCCGTGGAAACACCGCACGTGCGAATCACGTGGAAATGCTGCACGCGCGAATCCGCAAGGGCTTGAAAGCCCTCTTGCCGCTTACGCAGAAGGATACGAAAAAGACGGCCGCATCGCTGCAACCGTCCGGGAAGACCTTATCCGGGACAATCCGTTCAACAAGATTGACAAGCGG
>CANREN010000024.1 GCA_947629705.1 uncultured Alistipes sp.
AGCGGGGTAGCCTTTTTTCAGTGCAGCATCGGCTTCCGACATGGGGCTTTCGTAAGAGGTGCAGAAAGGAAAAATGACCTTGTCTTTTAATTGTTCGCCGTAATTATCGAGAAAAGTGCGGATTACGGCCGGTTCTTCATGCCATCAAATCGGAAAACCGACAAATACCGTATCCACCTTTGCAAAATCGATGTCAATCGGTTTGATTGCCGGACGGAGCGATTTTCATTCGCCCCGTCCGTATGCAGCGTGTGCCGGCACTCGGCGCCGGCACTTAAATTTTCAGCCGTCCTTTGGCCCGGTCGTACTCGATCGAGGCCCAGATGAACGGGCCGACGCCCTTGCAGTCGTTCTCGATGATCGGCTCCGAGATATAGTAGTCGAACTTGCCGCTGCGCATCTCCTTGCCGCCCAAACCGGCCACAGCGCAGCAATCCGTAATGGAGAGGGTGCCGTCGGGATTCTCTTTCACGAAGCGGTCGACGAAGCGTTCGTAGAGCCGCTGCGCTTCGGGGCCTAATTCCGCAGGCAGATAACCCAGCCGGACGCCTTTCAGCATGGTATAAATGAACATGATCGAGCCGGTTGCCTCCACGTAGTTCCCTTCGCGGCCGGGCTGGTCGAGCACCTGGTACCACATGCCCGTCTCCGGATCGGCATACTTCGGCAGCACCTCGCAGATATGATGCAGAATGTCGACCATCGGACGGGTCGTCTCGTCGACGCCGAGGTATTGCAGCGTCTCGACGAGCGCCACGGCATACCATCCCATCGCACGGCCCCACGCATGTTCGGACTGGCCCGTCGTCTTGTCGCACCAGAACATTTCGCGCGAATCGTCGTAAGCGTGGCGGTAAAGTCCCGTGGCAGGGTCGTAGGTGTGGCTGCCCACCAGCACGAACTGGTTCACGATATCGGCTTTCAGCTGCTCGAACGATTCGCGGTCGCCCATCCTGCGCACGGCATACTCGGCATAGAACGGTTCGGCCATGTACAACCCGTCTAACCACATTTGGTGCGGATAGGCCTTTTTGTGCCAAAAGCCGCCGTCATCGTTGCGCGGATGCTCCTGCAACTGGCAGAACAACGTGTCGAGCACGGCGCGGTAACGCTCCTCGCCCGTGCGCTCGGCGATCGTGAACAACGGCCGGCCCGGGCAGATATGGTCGAGGTTGTAATTGCTTCGTTTGTAGGTGATCACGCTATGGTCGGGCCGCACGATGGTGTCGTAGTAGCGCAGCGCATAATCGTAGAAGTCGGGGCGATCGTAGGCCTCGCCCGCATCTATCATGGCCAACAGTTCGAGGCCGGTCGTGTAGTTCCATTTCACTTTTCCCCGGGGGATGCCGTCGAGCGTCGTCGGCGAGGGGTTGCGGGCGATTTCGCTCTCGACCATCCGGACAGCGAGCGGCTGCTCGCCGTCATAAAGCGGCTGTTCGCCGCACGATACGCCGACTATGGCGGCGCAGAGCATTCCTAATAAGCGGTTTTTTTTCATGGTTTTATTAACTGGTACGGATCGGTTGCGTTAGAGGGCATGGATACCGTAATAATTTCTTCATGCTTGTTTCATTCTATTCGTTGGACGCAGCCTGCGAAGCGAGCCTTCGCCCGCCGAGACTGCGGCTCGCGCAGTTCCTTGGAGCCGCATTTACTCCTGCGAAAATGCTTCGAGCACCTTCTGCGCCTGTTTTTCCGTCAGCTGATGCGACCACTTCACGCGCTCGCCGGCAGCACCGGGCCCCGTCGATCCGCACTCCGCATAGAACGCATGTTTGTGTGCCTGCGGTTTTCCCCAGTCGTGCCACCCCTCGGGACGGATATGGCCGCCCAATTCGCACCCGATGAATACGGTCTGGGCATATTCCCGCCACGGACGGCCCAAATAACACTTCGTTACCCCCTCGGCCGCGGTCAGCCGGCAGTTCTGAAAGATCAATCCGCACGATTGTCCCGGGCAGGTGGAAGCCGCCGTAACGTAGGAATCGGACAACGACCGGATTTCGCAATCGCGGAACAGCGCCGAAGCCGCCCCGAAGATGAAGTCGGTCGTTCCCTCTATGTAACATTCGATGAATCGCTGGCGGACATTCTCCGGGACGGTTTCGCCGTCGCGGTTGCCCGACCCGTATAGATACAGGGTGTCTTGGTTGCCGAGGAAGCGGCAGCCGATGAACAGCAGATGGTCGCCGAGACACTGCACGGCCACGGCCTGTCCGACCCGACCGGCCGTATTGGCGAACGTGATATTCGAAACGCGCCAGTTGTCGCCGCCGAAATAGACGGTCGACGAACCCGAAGTGCCGAGTTCATGGCCCGTGGCGCCGAGCTTCGAAGCGTAATCATCCCAGGCGATCGTAACCGTGCCGCGTCCCTCCATCGAGACATTGCGTTTGGTGTAGGGAATGGCGATTTTTTCACGATAAGTCCCCTCCATGATGCGCAGACGGGTCTCGCTGCGGCCGAAATCGGGAATGGCGGCGATGGCCTCGGCGACGGTGAAGAAGTCGCCCGAACCGTCCTTCGCAACGACCAAATCGGGAATATCCAGGTGTTTCGCCAATTCGGGCACGACGTCCGACAGCTCGGCCGCGAACATGCGTGCCAATGTACGGGCGCCGCGCACATTCAGATGGGTATTGTCCTGATGTCCGTTCGGATAGAGCGGGCAGACTCCGGGCTTCACCCACATGAAATAGGCGCGCGATGCCTCGTCTCCCATCTCCGACACCCATTTCTGCGTAATTTTTTCGGCGTCGATGAAAGCCGCCTGCTCTTCGGCGGCCACGCGGCGGCACGCCGTGAGGTACTCGCCGTGCGTGTCGGTCAGCACGCCGTCGACGAAGTTGCGCCGCACGATCGGCGTCAACAGCACGGGAATCGCCCCCCTTTCGCGTGTTTCGCGGATGTAACGGCGCAGATTCTCCGCGTAGCCGTCGGGCGCAGAGTAGCGCACCGTCTTGATCTTTTGGTCATTATGGCCGAATTCGATAAAGACGTAATCCCCAGGCTGCAACCGGTCGCAGATCGGAGCCCATCGGCCCTCTTTGCGGAACGAACGGGTCGAACGTCCGTTGACGGCGTGGTTTTCGACGATCACTTCGGTGTCGAACAGCGGCTGGAACATCTGGCCCCATCCGCGTTCGGGGTTCTCCTTGTCGAGGTTTTTCGTGGCGCAGGTCGAATCGCCGATCAGGTAGACATGCAGCGCACCTTCGGCGGCCCAATCGGCCACCTGCTCCACCCGAACGGGCTGCAATTCGCGGGCGACCGTCTCCAAAGCGAGTTGCAGACAATCGTCGTCGCTCTTGCCGTCGAGCCATTGGCTGCGGCGCCACAGCATTTCGAAATCGCAGTCGATGCGCCCGCGCTGATCAGGCCGCAGCTGGAACAGATAGTTATTCTTGTCATCCTGCTGTCCGACAATCTGTTCCTGCGGAACGGCGATAGCTAAAGCCACGCTTTCGCGCTGCCATTTCGTCGTATCGTTCTCGGGGAAGTCGCGGCCGAAGATGCCGACGGTTCCGGCTTCCCGCTTCACTCGGTGTTCCGCCATTTTCATGGCGCCCGTGGTGAATACCAGGCCTTCGACGTCGCCCTCGAAACGGTTCTCCACCCGCACGTCGCCATGACCGGCATAAAGAATGTAACGCGACGTCATCGTAATTTCGCGACCGCCGTAGTTCCATCCCTCGACGCGCATCTCGACCACCGTGCGTACGGGGCCCTTGGCGAGGATGCGCGCTTCGCGGCGTTTGAAATCGGTGATATGGGTCATGCAGCCCTTTTCGGCATCCCAGCCCTTGAGCGTGCCGACGCCCACCGAGCCGAATACCCGCAGATTGTCGTAGCCGAAATCATCGGCCATCTGCTCGGGGGTCGGATACCACATCGACTGCGCCAATTCCAGACGCGGCACCTTTTTGCCATAGGTGTCGATGGTCTGTTTCTTGTCGAAATAGACCCGATAGGCGCCGTATTCCGATTCGAAGGCGGGGCCGTGATGATGCAGTTTGTTGTACATGTCGTCCCGCACAGAGTAAAGCGTATCGGCCGCCTGCAAGGTCTTGTCGGGATTCTTGAGCCACATTTGCGCATGGACGCGCACCGGATAGGTTCGATCCGACGGTTCCGACGAGAATTCGATCCGGAAATTAGCCTGATGATCGACATCGGCGACAAAGGCCAATTCGCCCAATGCGCGGTCGAGCTGCGACGGGATTTCTCCATTCGCACCGTTCACCACAGCGCTCTGCGCCCATTCGGGCACATCGGCAATTACCACCGGACAATCCTTGCGGACGCCATCGACCGTTACGCGATAGCGGCTCTTCTGCGTGCGGGCTTCTGCATGGCCCGCACAGCACCCGATACAGAGTGCCAGCATCAAAAAGAGGATTCGTTTCATTTTATGTCAGTTGTTTCGAGTAGTCGCTCCAATTCCCCGCGCGACGCGATCGCACCGGTCGGCAGCCCGTCGGCAAAGGAGCTCAAAGCCGAAGCGGGCAACAGTTCGACCTTCGATTCATCGGCCTGCGAAGCGTCCAGCTTCAAACGACGGGCGAAAAAGTCGTAGACTGCCCGCCGTTTGTTATAGCCGTAATCGTGGCGTTCGTCGGGAAAATGGGCATTCTCCACAGCATCCTCGGCTCCATACAATGCCCAGATGCGTCGCAGATAGGGATATTCCGATTCGGGATAGGAGACTGTCCAGTCGCCGCCATCGCTCACCGCCAGCACCTCGTCGCGACGGCGCTCCCACGCCGCACGATCGGTGTACCGGCTCGAAAGCCATGTGAGCAGTTTTTCACCATCGGCAGGCGTGCGACGGTAATATTCATAGGGTTGCACGGTAATTTTTTCGCCCTGCGCACTCCACTTCAAATCGAACGGCCGCAGCAGATTGTCGAGCGTCTCTGCCAGCGAATAGGGGCGGACCCGGAAATCGGCATAGGGGCATAGCACCGTATCGGCCGTGAACCGTTTGCATCCGATCCGGATAGCGAAACGATGCGCCACCTCATCGAGCATCTCGTTCAGCGGGCGCGAAAAATCATTCGCACACGAACGCGGGGATTGCGCTGCGAGGATTACCGGAAAGCATACCGCATAAAGATACAATCCGATGCGAAAGCTCCTTCCTATGTGTGTTTTCAAGGTGCTCATCATGGATACGGTAATGCAAATATACAAAATTTGGAGGTTATTTTTTGAAATTCGGCAAAAAGATTCTATATTTGCGTGCTCGGTTTCGGTCGGAGCGGGGGGTGATTCAAACGTTTCCTATCTGCCGGATCAAGCGCTTCGGAGAGGTGGGTGAGTGGCTGAAACCACCGGTTTGCTAAACCGACGTACGGGTCAATCCGTACCACGAGTTCGAATCTCGTCCTCTCCGCCGAGAGAAAAAATCCGTATGACGATAATATCATACGGATTTTTTCTGTTTTGAAGCACGATAGGCAACAAGCAGCCGGGAGAGCTGAACGACCGGAAAATCGGCAAGGCGGGAGCTGTTCCGTGAGTTAGTTCGAAACGGCGTCGGCGACGATCTCCGAAAGGTCGCGCACTTCGGCGTGCACGGCTCCGCGGCCGAGCGCTTTTTTACAGAGCGGGCAGGCCGTAACGATAGTTCCGGCTCCGGTCGCCTCCAATTCGGCCGTTACGGAACGGGCGATTTGCAGCTGCTGACCGTCGGTGATGGCCGTATTGCCCACCGAAGAGCCGCAGCACAACGCATTCTCCCGCGTATCGACGGGTTCGAGCAGCGAGCCGACCGCTTCGATCACGGCACGCGGTTCGTCGTAGATTTCGCTTCCTCGACCTAATTCGCAGGGATCGTGGTAGGTGAATTGGCCGGAGCCCCGTTCGATGACGAGCCGTCCCGACCGGATCAGCCGGAAGAGGTATTGCGAGTGGTGCAACACCTCAATGCCGTCGAGCGCATAGTCTTCACGGAAAACCTTCAGACAGATGGGGCAGGAGGTTACCAGGGTCGTGATGCCGTGCTTGCGGAAGAGTTCCGTGTTGTATTTCCTCATTTTGCGGGCGGCATCGGTTTCGCCGGCGAGTTTCAGCGGACGTCCGCAGCAGACGCTTCCGTCGCGGTCGGCCCACCAGACCTCTTCGCCCGCCGCATGGAAAATCCGCTCCATGGCCGCCAGCGTGCGAGGGGTCAGCAGGGTCATACAGCCGGCGAAATAACCGACCTTTCCCGTACCGGACGAACGGTCGATCCCCTTCAGATAATCGTAGCGACGTTCTGCGGGGAGGTTGTGCAGCCGGTCGCGCGAGTTGATGCGCAGCGTATTGAGGTCGATCCGTACCGGACAGCGCTGGGCGCATCGCCCGCAGATCAGGCAGTTGTCGGCCACCTCGGTGCGAAGCATTCCGTAGCGGCGATCCCGCAGAAAATAGACCGATTGCACGTTGTCGACCCCGAGCACGCTTTGCAGTTGGCAGGGGTCGATGCAGATGCCGCACCGCGAGCAGGCATCGACTTGGAACCGGTCGTAGGAACGCTCTTTTTCGCCCGAGCGCAGTCGATAGCGCCGCAGGAAGATCAGGGGAACCTCCGTGAATATGTGCATGTAGCGCGAGAAAGGCAGCGCGACGAAGAAGATGCCGAGGCACGACGAATAGAACCACCATGCCGCGCTTTCGATCGTCAGCAGCGCCATCGTCGGGAGGTGTGCGCTCATCCATGCTCCGATCGTTCCGGTCAGGAATCCGCCGCCTTCGTAGAGGGCGCACGTGGTGCTTTCGGCGAGCAATCGGGCCGGAAAGATGAACCAGAGCGCCGACAGGGCGATGCGGTCGCCGAGCATGTGTTTCGTTGTGCGGCGCATTCCCATTCGCTTGGAGAAGAGACGTTTGCCCCATGCCAGCGCGACGCCCGAGAGGACGAACAGCAGCAGCAGATCCATGATGAATGCGAAGATCGGTTTGTGGGGCAGCCCCGTCGCGAAGTAGCGGAAAAAAACGTGGCCTTGCAGCGGCACCCAGCGGAATCCGACATAGGCGACCGTCTCCGCCCAGCCTGCGGCGATCAGCAGGAACCAGCCGAATGCCAGCGATAGGTGCATGTAGCCCAACAGCGGATTGACCCGAAAGATGCGGCGGTGCAGCAGCGATTCGCACACGGCTTCGCCCGCCGCATCGAGCGTCGCGCGCGTGGGGATGCCGCGCACGATGCGCTTCTTGTCGGCGCTGGGCAGCCGGTAGAGCCAGAGCCCCCATTTCCAGCCCAATGCGATGAACATTGCGACGGCTCCCACGAGGAAGGGGATACAGAACGGTGCGAAAAAGTTCATGTCAGAAATCCCCCAATTTGCGTTTGATGAGCAGCACGACGCCGCGCGTGTTGATGCCGCGCGGACAGACCAGCCGGCATTTGCCGCAAAGCATACACTTGTTCATCTCCTCGTAGGCACCCTGGTATTCGCCGCGGCGCACCAACGTGTGCACCTTGCGGAAGTTGAACTCCGTCAGATTGCCGGCCGTGCAGACCGCTGTGCAGCTTCCGCAGCCGATGCAGGTTTGCAGCTCGGGCATCTCGCGCAGAATTTCGTCGCTTTTGCGCAGGTTGTTGCGGTCGAGGTCGATGGCCCTCGGTTTGGAGATCGTATATCCGAAATCGATAGTTGCCATAGCGTCTCCTATGCTTTCGTCGTCAGATAACCGGCCGCGGCGTCGGCTGCGGCCGCGGCGTCGTTGACCGTTTCGCCGATGGTCTTGGGGGCGGTAACCGCACCGGCGTAGAAGATG
>CANREN010000025.1 GCA_947629705.1 uncultured Alistipes sp.
CAATCTTATTGATTAGTAGGGATTTAATAATCAATTTTATGCTAAAAATAGCACTAATACTCTTCCTCGTTGAAGAAAAAGTCGTCTTTCGAGGGATAATCAGGCCAAATATCTTCGATGGACTCGTATATATCCTCCTCGTCTTCGATCTCCTGCAAGTTTTCGAGTACTTCCAACGGCGCGCCAGAACGCACGGCATAATCGATCAACTCCTCCTTCGTCGCAGGCCACGGTGCATCTTCCAATTTCGATGCCAGCTCAAGTGTCCAGTACATACCTCAATAGAATTTTTAATTCAACCGTTTGCCGACAGACAGCGAACTCGGACACTATCAGTCGGAATGCAAATGTATAAAAAAAACGAGAAAAACAAATAAAAAATTGCAAAAACGCAAGAATTAAATAACAGATTGACATTCAGACATTAAGGAATCCATAACACCTCCTGTGCCCCGTAGAGCTTCGTCAGCGTGCGTCCGAGTACATAAAAATAATCGGACAGACGATTCAAATAGGTCAAAGCCTGCGCATCGGTACCGTATTTCAGGTCGGCACGCAATGCCGCCCGCTCGGCCCGACGACACACCGTCCGACAAACATGACACAGCGAAACCGCCTCATTTCCGCCCGGAATGGTGAATTTATCGATCGGCGCCAAATCCGCCTGCATCCCGTCGATCCATTGTTCCAACCACGTTACGCACTGCGGATCCATCGGTTCGACCTTTTCCGCCCCGGATTCGCCCCGCGCCAGCAACGCCTCGACGGTCATCAAACGGGACAGCACGTTGTTCAATTCATCGACATACCCCGCCACCGCTTCGTCCGAACGCAGACGGTCGGCCAGCAAGGCCACGAACGCCGAAAGTTCGTCGACCGCACCGTAAGCCTCCACCCGCTCATCCGTTTTGAAAACCCGTTCGCCGCCGATCAGCGACGTCGTACCCTTGTCCCCCGTGCGCGTATATACCTTCATATCCGGAAGTGTTGTTTCGGTAAATAATTATTGAAAATCAGCAGATAGCCCCGATTGTCGATCGTCGTTGACCGATGCGCGGCAATCAAACGCCGGCACATCGACTGCCAAGCTGGAGCGATATACGGCGTCATCACGACGACCGTACGACCGACCTCGGCCGCATTGCGCACCAACACGGCAACCTCCTTCTCGGAGAGGGCCGGCGTAACGATGCACAACTCCCCATTCGCACAATTCAAGCCAAAAGCGGCATAGCCGCAATGGATCATCAGATTCTGCAAC
This sequence comes from uncultured Alistipes sp., assembly GCA_947629705.1. GTDB lineage: Bacteria > Bacteroidota > Bacteroidia > Bacteroidales > Rikenellaceae > Alistipes. Next base: position 1,262 of record CANREN010000025.1, read on the forward strand.
TGTATGGCACGCCCTTCGGCCACCCCGCCCGCCAACAACGTCCGATATAAATCCCGATCGCCGGGCAGCAACTTCGACTGCATGAACACACGCCGCACCAAATCGTAAACGAACGGGGAGTGTACGCCATGACCCCGGAAATAACGGGCACGAACCAATCGATTGCGCCAATCCGCCATCTTGTCGGAAAGCCGAAAACGCAATGTGTGCCCGTGGAACCGCATACCGTGTCTATTTTTTCAGCATACCGGCCAATCGCCCGGTCGAGAATGCGATCTGCAGATTGTAACCGCCCGTATTGGCATCCAGATCAAGCACTTCGCCAGCGAAATAGAGGCCTTCGACCTTGAGCGACTGCATCGTATAGGGATTCACCTCGTCGCAGCGGACGCCGCCGGCCGTTACGACCGCATACTCGAACGGCGCATAATCGGCCACGGGGAATGTCCACCCTTTCAGCGTTTTAATCAACCGGTCGATCTGCTCGTCCGTGATTCTGATGAGATAGGTTTTCGAAAGGATGTCCAGCTCCTGCGCCAGCGGCAGCGCCATCGGACGCGGCACCAATTTACGCAGCAGCTCGCTGAAAAACGCCTTGGGGTCGAGTTCGGCCCGTTCCCGAGCGATGCGTTCGCGCAACACCTCTTCCGTCAAAGCCGGTTTCAGATCGAGGACGATCTTCACCTTGCGCTCCTCGATCAGTGCATCGACCGCATCGCGGCTCATGCGCAATGCCACGGCCCCGTCGATGCCCCGCTCCGAAAAGCCTATCTCGCCGAACTCCTCGCGCACCGGTTCGTTATCTATATATAAGGCAGCACGGACATTCCGCAGCAGCAGCCCTTCGAGCTGCTTCATCCGCGGATGCGACGAGACAAGCGGGGTCAACGACGGACGCAGCGGTTCGATGGTATGTCCCAGATCCGCAGCGAACGTGTAGCCGTCGCCCGTAGAGCCGGTCGCCGGATAAGAGACGCCGCCCGTCGCTAAAATGACCTGCGAGCACTCCTCGCGCCGTTCGAACCCGCGTCTGTTGATATAGCGCACGCCGAAAACCTTGCCGCCCAAGGTCATAATTCCGCAAACCCGCGTATCGTACAGCACACGGACGCCGTTATCGACGCAATAATCCAACAAAGCATCGGCCACATCCCACGCCTTGCCGCTGTGCGGGAAGACCCGTTCGCCGCGTTCGACATCGAGTTTCACCCCCTGCCGTTCGAAAAACCGCATGGTCGCCAAATTGTTGAACCCGGCAAATGCCGGAGCGAGAAATTCGGCATTGACACGCACCTGTTCCGCAAACGCTTCGGGCCGGCGGGCATTGGTCAGATTGCAGCGGCCCTTGCCCGTAATACGCACCTTGCGGCCCGATTTCTCCATTTTCTCGATCAGCAGCACCCGTTTGCCGCTGCGGGCCGCCGTACCGGCTGCCATCATGCCCGCAGCACCGGCTCCGACAACGATGACATCATAGGGTTGCCGCTCGACCGATCGTTCTGTTTCTTCCGATTCCATAACAAGCGCGAAGGTACGAATTTTTCCTTGTTTTTACCCCCGTTTTGTGCTATCTTTGCGGTCGAATGTGCTGAAAAAAGAGTTATGTTGAGCAGAAGATTACTTCGAATAAAGGTTCTCAAAACATTGTTCGCCCATATCCAGTCGGGTGCCGATAACATGATCGCGTCTGAAAAGAATCTGATGGCCTCGGTCGACAAAGCCTACGATCTCTATTTCCAACTGCTGACCCTTCCGGTCGAATTGGCTGAATATGCTCGCAGCCGCCAGGAGTTGGCCCGTCAAAAGCGGTTGCCGACCTGCGAAGACCTTCATCCGAACACCCGATTCGTCGACAACGCCGTCATCCGGCTGATTGCGGACAGCGATGCCGTGAACGATCGGATCGCCGCCCGAAAATTGAGCTGGAAAGGCTGCCCCGAGCTGATCCGCACCCTCTACACGCAACTCTGCGAAAGCGATTACTACAAGGAATACATGCAAAGCCCCGTCGCTTCGTTCGACAATGACCGAAAGATGCTCATGCAATTTTTCGAGACGATCCAGACCTGCGACGCGCTGGACGAGGCCTTGGAGGAGCTCTCCGTCCTGTGGTGCGGCGACCTGCCGTTCGTCCTCATCATGATTCTGCGCATATTGGAAAATACGCGGCCGTCCCATACGGAGCTGAAAGTCGCCGCCCAATTCAAAAGCGAGGAGGACCCTGCGTTCGTCCGCACGCTGTTCGAACGCACGCTCGTCAACTATAATACCTATCAAACCTATATCGAACGATTTACGGCCAACTGGGATGTCGAACGCATCGTGTTCATGGACAATCTGATCCTCGCCACGGCCATCGCCGAACTGACTTCGTTCCCGTCCATACCGGTGAAAGTTACGCTCGACGAGTTCATCGAGATTTCGAAGTATTATTCGACCCCGGGGAGCAGCACGTTCATCAACGGTATTTTAGACAAGGCAGCCGAAGTCCTGACGGCCGAGGGCCTCATCAAGAAGGCGGGTCGCGGGTTGCTATGACACCGATGTTCCGCCGTGCCGCGAAGCGGTCGGCCGCTGCCCTGCCGATCGTTCTGCTGCTGACGGTCTCCGCCTGCATTTCGCACACGACGCAGCGGGTCGAAGATCGGCCGATCGCGGAGCTGGCGGAAAACGGAAAGGGCCCGATCATCCATGTAACGGACGAAATGATCGAATCGGGCGGTTCGGATACCGTTCGGTTCGGTCGTCTGCATTCGGGTGAAATCGCCCTCCTTTCGCTGTGGCTCGCCAACGAAACCGAGCATCCGATCGTGCTGTCCGACTACCGGCGCAGCTGCGGATGCACGACGTTGGAGTTTACCGCTCAACCGATTCCCCCGAATCGGGCCCGCCGGCTGCCCCTCACGTTCGACTCCCGAGGCGAATGGGGCTGGCAGTTCAAAACCGTCGACCTGCAATTCAATGGATCGGAACCTGTCTTGCGGCTCTGCATCGAAGCCGAAGTGGAATAACCCTTGCAGATTGCGCAAGAATAACTATCTTTGCAAAGAGAATCGGAACGACCTGCGAACAACGTGTGCAACCATTCACAAACAAATAAAAAATTATGATCGAAGTTCTTCAGGCTGTACCTGCCCAACCCCAGCCGGGTTTCATGCAGCAATACAGTTTTCTTATCATGATCGGCCTGATGGTGCTGGTCTTTTGGCTGCTCATGTGGCGCCCCGAGGCGAAACGCCGCAAACAGATGCAGACTTTCCGCGACGGATTGAAAAAGGGCGATAAAATCATCACGGCCGGCGGCATCTACGGCGTGGTCAAGGAGGTAAAAGAGACGACCCTGCTCATCGAGGTCGACGGAAACGTTACGTTGCGCGTCGACAAGAACATGGTCGTAGCCGACACGAGCGATCTGCAGCTGCAAAAATGATTCAAACGGTTAAGTATCCTTGTATCGGCACCTGCTCGCGTCAGGTGGAGATCGAATTGGAGGACGGTATCATCCGTCGGGTGGAATTTACCGGAGGGTGCCACGGCAATACGCAAGGCGTCGCGGCACTCGTGCGCGGCATGAAAGCGGAAGAGGCCATTGCCCGATTGGAGGGGATCGACTGCCACGGAAAAGGCACTTCGTGCCCCGACCAACTGGCCAAAGCGCTCAAAACCGCGATCTGATCGACCGCCGTCCGCTAATCGGGAACGGATTTTGCAGGGAACCTTGCGTTAAACCAATACGGAAAGTTCCATGTATTATCTTTGGTATCTCTTATTGGGCTTGGTGGCCGGATGGATCGCCAACCTCATCGTCAAAGGGGGCGGCTCGGGGCTGCTCATCAATTTGATCGTCGGTATCATCGGCAGCATCCTCGGCGGATGGCTGTTCTCACTCATCGGATTAGCGCCTGTGGGCACGTTGGGCAGCTTGGCCACGGCCATCGTCGGTGCGATCATTCTGCTTTGGATCGTCTCGATGATCAACCGCCGGAAAGTCCGAACCAACTGACGAGCAAGTTTTTTAACGAAATTTCCTACAACAGCAAAAAAGAGGTCTCTTCTGAAGACCTCTTTTTTGCTGTTGAGCTGCCGGGATTCGAACCCAGAACGACAGAACCAAAATCTGCTGTGTTACCATTACACCACAGCTCAAACAATCGCTCGAAAGCTGCGGCAAAGATAACAAAAAAATGACAATCTGCAATTCTGCCGACAGAAAAACCGTCAAATCTTCGACAGAAAGCGCACCCGGTCGACCATATAACGGACATGCGTGCCTTCGCCGATCATACCCGCTTCATCGCGCGCACCGACCTGGAACGTCAATCTCCGCCCCTCGATCTCCGTCAATACGGCCGTCGCCGTAATGCGGGCCCCTATGCCCGACGGTTTGATATGCGACACGCTCATCTCCGCACCGACCGTTGCCGCCTCCTCGGGCAGCGCCTTCGACACCGCCCGCATGGCTGCCTGTTCCATCAGCGCCACCATCGCCGGTGTGGCGAATACCGGCAAATCGCCCGATCCCATCGAAGCCGCCGTATTTTCGGCTTTTACTATCGTCGTACTGCTGGCGGACAATCCCGCGGCCAACTGTTCCATAACCTACTTTCCAATAAGAATATAGACAGGGAGGTGATCGCTGAACCCGCCTTGATAGCGTTTGCCTGCGAACGTGCGCAACGGATAACCCCGATAGGAGCCCTCCGACTGCAACAGATAGGCCGGTTTGACGATCCGTCCCCAATAGAGCGAATCGGCATCCGGCAGCAGCCGCAATCCGCCCGAAGCGTCCGTTGCCAGATTCGCCGATACCACGATATGGTCGAACAGATTCCAAACCCCGTTATAAGCCAATGTTCCGGAACCCGCCCGAAAAATCGCGGCAAAAGGATTGAACAGATCGTCTTCCTGCAATTCGTCCAACGACAGGCGCGTCTGCAACCCCTCGACCAAACTTCGGTCGATCGGATCGTCGTTGAAATCGCCCATCACGACGAATTTCGTAACCGGACGGTCGTTCCGTACCGAATCGACGATCCGGCGGATCTGCTCGCCCACCGCCACCCGTTTGAATTCGGATGCCTCCTGTCCGCCCAACCGCGAAGGCCAATGCGACACGAGGAAGAAAAACGCTTCTTCGTCGATCGTGCCCCACATCGTGAGTATATCGCGGGTCTTGAAATGAGGCAGCTGCGGAATATCCGCCCGCACCGGAGCCGCGCCTTCGAGCCGGAAATGGTCGGAACGATAGAGGAAGGCGACATCGATGCCCCGTTCGTCGGGCGAATCGAAATGCACGATCCGATAATCGGCCGGAGCGAGTTTCTCCGTTGCCGCGATAGCCTCCACCACCCCACGATTTTCGACCTCCGAGACGCCGATGACGATCGGAAAATCGCCATCCGATGCCGCTATGTCGGAAAATACACGCTCGACATTCGACAACTTCCGGGCATATCTTTCCGCATTCCACTTTCTGGCACCTTCGGGCGTGAACTCGTCGTCCTGTACGCGCGGGTCGTCGATCGTATCGAAAAAGTTTTCTAAATTGTAGAAAACCGCTTTGTAAGGTTTTTGAGCGAAGCCCGCAAAGAGCACCGACGCCAATAACCCCGCAAAAATCCATCGTCTGTTCATATCGACGGCCTTACAAGCCCCATGCAGCAGCGTTTTTCTGTTGTTTCACCGCCTCGGGAAGAGACGGAAAGAAGGTAAAGCCGGTCAACTCTTCGATTTCGGCAACGCTCCTGACCCAATCTTTCGCTTCGCCCTGACCGCTGGCATTCGACACCCAAAAACCGATGGCTTTCAGTTGATCGGCCTTGTAATCGCCCAACAAATCCCCCGTATGACGGAGATTTCCGGCGGCCGTTCGAACCACCACCTTGAAATAATGGTCGGGAATCGGACAGCGGTTGCCCGATTTGTCGGTCGTCGTCCGGTTATTGTCCGCACTCCAATAAGCTCCCGTTACGACATAGAGCGTATCGGCGCAAACCCAACTGCGCACCTTTTGTTCCAATCGCATCCATCCCTCTTGATTCAGTCCGCT
>CANREN010000026.1 GCA_947629705.1 uncultured Alistipes sp.
CGTCGGCTGCGGCCGCGGCGTCGTTGACCGTTTCGCCGATGGTCTTGGGGGCGGTAACCGCACCGGCGTAGAAGATGCCTGCGACGCCGCTCCGGACGTTCCCGAGAAAGAGGTCTTTCGGTTGAAGGAAGCCGCTCGGCGCCCGATTCAGACCGCTGCCTGCGGCCCATGCGGCATTCTGGTCGTTGGCCCGCATACCGACGAGCAGCACGAGCAGATCGACGCTCATGCGCAACGGCCGGCCTGTCAGCGTATCTTCGGCTTTGATTTGCAGCCGGTTGTCGTGGGTCGTGGCGGCTTCCGAGATGCGGCCCCGCACGAAATGGATGCCGTATCGCTGCTGGGCCTCGCGATAAAGCTCCTCGTAGCCCGGGCCGAACATGCGGATGTCCATGTAGAAATTGAATACGTCGGTCTCCGGAAAGAGCCGCCGCATTTCGATGGCCTGCTTGACGCCCGTTACGCAGCAGACACGCGAACAGTGTTGCTGGCAGACCTTTTCGTCGCGCGATCCCACGCAGTGCAGGAAGGCGATGCGGCGCGGATGTTCACCGGCCGCCTCGGCGACACGGCCTTCGTTGAAAAGCCGTTCGAGGTCGGCCGAGGTGATGACCTTGTCGTAGATGCCGTAGCCGTACTCCTCTTTGATGCGGGCGTCGAACAGCGTGAAGCCTGTGGCGACGACCACGGCGTCGCCTGTCAGCACACGGCCGTCGGAGAGCGTCGCCTGTCGGTCGGTGAAGCTCTCGACCGAGGTCGAAAGATGCACCTCGATGCGGTTTTCGCGCACTTCCCGGCGCAGTTCGGTCAGCACATCCGAAGCCGGCGTGAACGTGGGGAACAGCACGTGCCAGTTGCGCAGTTTGCCGCCTAATTCGTTTTCGCGTTCGACAATGACCGGCTCGATGCCCCGGCGCACGAGGCACAGCGCCGTCTGCATTCCCGCGGGGCCTCCGCCTATGATGATTACTCGCTTCATTTACCTATTCGCGTATGTCGTAGACTAAATCCGACTGCCCGCAGTTGACCGCCGCCGTCTCGGGTTTGCCGATGAATTTTCCGTTGCGGCCCAAATACTTGGCGGCGGGATCGTAGTCGATGCCCATCTTGTCCAACAGCGGTTCGACATCGACCTGGTGCATTTGCATTCCTAATTGCCAGGGGTCGTACCCCAGGACTAATCCGGCCATCTCCTCGTAGGTCAGCACCGGAATCCCGTGTCCGTCTTCACCGTAGGTTGTGCCCTCCATCTCGGCGATCGCATACTGCCATTTGTCGAGAAACATCGCGCAGCCCGGACAGTTGGCCACGATGAAATCGGGTTTGTAGGGGGCCATGCTCTCCAATTTTTTGTGCGAATTGGCGATCGAATAGCCGCGGTTGGCCTGCACCAAATAGTTGCGGAATCCGAATCCGCAGCAGTGGCGCCGTTCGGGGTAGTCGACGCATTCGCCGCCCCACGCCTCGATCATGCCGGCCAGCACGTAGGGAAACTCCGATCCGCCGATGCCCGATTTCGGAAAAATTTTGGCGTAGTGGCAGCCGATGTGCTCCACCACGCGCAGCGGCTCGCCCGTCGCGACGTTCACCAACCGATGCCTGGCCCGTGCGGCGATCTCGTTGCGGAAGTGGAAGACGATGTCGGAGGTGTGGGCGAGGCTGGCGGGTTTCACGAATTCGCGGCCCGTCGCCTTGCGCAGGTGTTCGCGGGTGCGTTCTTCGGTCTCGGGAAACTCCTGCCACGTGGCGAGTATCTCGGTGTAGATGCCGAACGAGGTGATGCACGAGGCAACGAAATTTTCGTAGCCCGCTTCGTTCATCAGCGAGAACTGACGGGCGACCACCGTCATGATGGTCTCCAACGGCACGATGTCCGAGTGGTAGCCGATGCCCGTGCAGGAGGAGTGCTTCGGATCGTCGAGCAGATCGCGCCCCAGATCGCGGGTCAGGATGTCGACGAAGGCCCGTTCGCTTCCCGGGAAGAAATTCTGACGGATGCAGCTGCGTGCATAGTAGTAGCGATCGTCGGCAATCTGTTTTTGATAGTCCTGCCAGCTGTTTCGTTTCATGATTCGTTGCTGTTGGTTCGGAATACATCCATCAGGTAGCGGTCGTCGGCGCCCTGTTCGTAGCCCATTTCGCGGGCCTTGCGGTCGGAGTGCCGTTCGATGGTCTCGAACATTGCCGTGCCGCCGCTTTCATCGAAAATGCGATTGATTTCGTCGAGCGATTCCGCATCGAGCTTGCGCAGGGCGCCCGCGCCTTCGCGCCGATAGACCGGCGTGAAACACTCGTAGACTTCGCGGTCGTGGTCGTGAATCCATTGCCATACGGGGCCTTGTTCGGGATGCAGCTCGGGTTTGACCAATTTCGGGACGATGCAGTAGCCCGTGCGGAGGATGTTTTCGCCGATGGTGCGTTTGAGGGCTAATTGCTGACGGCCCTTTTCGCTTTCGACGAAGAAGCCCGATTTTTGCGAGAGCGTGCGCAGCGACTGGATGACGTACCCGGGGGTATTGCCCCGCGGACAGCGCGGCCGGCACGACATGCACTCGCCGCAGAACCAGATGGCGTCGCTCTTGAGCAGCCGTTCGATCGCCTCGTCGTCGCGGGTCTGGACGATGCTGACGATCTGGCGCGGGTCGTAGTTGTAGAACTCCGCCGCAGGGCACACGCCCGTGCAGACGCCGCAGTTCATGCAGGCATGAAGTCCCTCGCGGAACCGCACGTCCTCCATCAGCATATCGAAGTATTTTGCCATCGCACGAAAAACTTTGCGTCGGCAAAGGTACGGATTTCCCGTGGTTCGCGCGGTGGTATAAATACCTATTGTGCTTTTTTTGTCGCGGGCAATTCGTCGGATGTTTTATTCGGTCGTAAAATTTGCA